>NZ_BMBX01000012.1:0-127852 GCF_014634905.1 Sporomusa sp. GT1
TTTAAAGTGCTCATTGAGCACCGCACATCTGGCTTTTTATGATGCATTACTTACATTGTTCAGTTTTCAGGGAACGACGCGCATGAATGCGCTGCTGTCTCGGACGCATCTTGCACATTTTATCCGGGACATCATCGCCGTAACAGCGACAACTCTTTTATGTTACCACGCTTACGCTACCGTGTCAACATATTTATTTTGGTATTTACTGCCGCCACTATAGGTTTTGGTTATTATTACCTCCCATTGAGACGACCTACTTATATTATCACGCATTTGTTGATTATGTCAATAACAGTTTATTCCATATTACAGTGCAGGCGGCGGTTATGCATAAGCGCAGGGTCGGCACCAACGGCGCAGCGTTGTGGAATTATACTGCTTGTTAGGACAAAAAAACAGAGCACCCCGCCATGGCGGGGCGCTGCTAGCTTTAATCGTTATTAGCCTTTTTTTCAACAACAGCCAATGCTATTACCTGATCCTCCGCATCGGTGCGCATAACTTTTACACCCTGCGTGCTGCGGCTGGTTATCGATATGGTATCAATCTCCATCCGGATGATAATGCCGTCAATGGTTATTAACATTAGCTCCTGTCCGGGCTTGACCACTTTAATGCCAACTACATGGCCAATTTTTTCAGCCGAGTTTGGTTTGATATTAATAACACCTTTGCCGCCCCGTCCGGTTATCCGGTAGTCGGTGACCGCAGTACGTTTGCCATACCCTTCAGAAGTTATTGTCAGCACTTCACCATCTTTTTTGGTTACATCCATGCCAACAACCTGATCGCCTGGTTCCAGAGTTATGCCTCTGACCCCATGCGCTGTCCGGCCCATAATCCTGACATCGGCTTCACGGAAAACAATGGCCTTGCCATCCCGGGTACCCATAATGATATCACATTCGCCATTTGTCAGTTTAACGCCAATCAAGTCATCATCTTCATCTAAGGAAATCGCGATTAAGCCGCCTTTACGGGCAGTATCAAAATCAAGCAGTTCCGATTTTTTGACAGTACCTTTTTGCGTAGCCATAAACAAGTACCGTTTGGCACTAAACTCTTTGATCGGAATAACGGCAGTGATTTTTTCATCTTTCTCCACTTGCAGCAAATTAACGATAGCCGTTCCTTTGGCTGTGCGCCCGGCCTCCGGTAGTTCATAGCCTTTTAACCGGTACATCCGTCCCCTGCTGGTGAAAAACAAGAGATTATGATGAGTTGTCGCCACAAATAAATGCTCGACAAAATCTTCTTCTTTGGTTCCCATCCCGGTTACGCCTTTACCGCCCCGCCGCTGACTGCGATAGGTATCAACCGGCAAACGCTTGATATAGCCTTGGTGAGTCAAGGTTATTACAATATCCTCTTCCGCAATCAGGTCTTCCATGTCCATTTTGGAAACATCGCTGGTAATAACCGTACGCCGTTCGTCCGAAAACCGTTTTTTAACATCTAAAAGTTCTTCTTTGATGATGTTCATTACTTTGCTTTCGTCTGCCAGTACGCCTTCCAACCATTCGATGGTCTCCATTATGTCCTTATACTCGTTCTCAATTTTTTCGCGTTCCAGTCCGGTCAAACGCTGGAGACGCATATCCAGGATAGCCTGCGATTGCTTTTCACTCAGGCTGAATTTATCCATTAATGCATTTTTAGCAATTTCCGGAGTTTGCGATTGCCTAATTGTGCTAATAACAGCATCCAGATGATCAAGCGCAATTTTCAAGCCTTCTAAAATGTGAGCTCTGGCCCGCGCTTTAGCCAATTCAAACTTAGTGCGGCGAACAATTACTTCTTTTTGATGTTCCAGATAATGATATAGAACTTCCTGTAAGTTAAACACTTTGGGACGGCCGTTTACCAGAGCCAGCATATTAACCCCGAAAGTATCCTGCATCTGGGTATGCTTATACAACTGATTTAACACAACATCTGCGTTAGCATCCCGTCTAAGTTCGATAACCACTCGCATACCATTGCGGTCGCTCTCATCTCTAAGATCGGTAATGCCGTCAATGGTTTTGTCCCTAACAAGGGCAGCAATGTTTTCAATCAATTTGGCTTTATTAACCTGATACGGCAGTTCACTCACCAAAATACGCTGTTTACCGCCAGACATATTTTCTATTCTGGCTTGAGCTCTGATTTTAACACTGCCCTTACCGGTAGTATAAGCCTGTCTAATGCCTTCCCGTCCCAGGATTAAAGCTCCTGTGGGAAAATCAGGGCCTTTAATGGCCATCATTAAGTCGGTTATAGTTACCTCAGGATTTTCAATCATCATGATTAGGCCATCAACAACTTCCCCCAGATTATGAGGAGGAATATTGGTAGCCATCCCTACCGCAATACCCGAAGAACCATTGATCAAAAGGTTGGGTATTTTGGCCGGCAGTACTGCGGGCTCTTTTAACGATTCATCATAGTTGGGAACAAAATCAACGGTGTCTTTTTCAATATCTGCCAGCATTTCTTCAGCAATCCGTGACATGCGCACTTCTGTGTAACGCATAGCCGCTGCCGAATCGCCATCCACAGAACCGAAGTTTCCATGTCCGTCTACTTGCATGTAGCGGGTCGAAAAATTCTGCGCCATACGGACAATGGCATCATATACCGAACTATCGCCATGAGGGTGGTATTTACCAAGAACTTCACCGACAATACGCGCCGATTTTTTGTACGGCTTATTGGCAGCCATTCCTGCTTCGTGCATGGCATACAGTATCCGGCGATGAACAGGTTTTAGTCCATCGCGGACATCAGGCAATGCCCGCATAACAATTACACTCATAGCGTAGTCAATATATGAATTTTTCATTTCATCTTCAATTTTGATCGGCAATACTTTGCCTAAACCAAAATCCAAACCATCTTGCACAAAACCACCTCAATAATTCGTCATTCTACTATAATTTCCCCACATATGCAAAAAAATCCTGCAAACACCAGACAAAGTCAAAAACAATCTCTATTATCCCGCCTGTAACCGAACTTTTCCTCAAACCATATACTACTATAAAGAAAACACGGCTTGCGCCGAGCCCTTGGCGACAGCACAAGCCGATGTTAATCCTGCTCTTAAGAAAGTTATACTTTCTGTTAGGGCGAAAGACAACACTGTCTCATCATGACAGCAGGAGGCGTAAGATTCATGAGCATTTTTTATGTATTGCTGCTCGGTTTGGCAGTCAGTATTGACGGTTTCGTCGCCGGTGTCGCTTATGGTTTGAAAAATATCAGGATGCCCTTAATATCACTCATCATTGTCGGTATAGTTGCAAGCATCTGCACCGCTGTGGCAATGGTTATGGCCTATATGGTCGGTCAATTTATCAATACCGATATTGCGCTTATCCTTGGCGCGTTACTCCTGATTTTGCTTGGCTTATGGAGCCTCGGCCAACAGTATTTTACCAAAAGTGTCACCTCCTATGAAATGGATGGCGAGGTTACCGCCCGTAAACTGACTTTTTCATTTGGCCGGCTGGTTGTCAGTATTATGGCCAAACCGGAAACTGCTGATGTCGACAGACTGGGCTTCATCAGTTCACTGGAAGCAGTATTCTTAGGCTTGGCCGTTGGTGCTGATGCCATGGTGGGTACCTTTGCCGTTGCGCTTATGGGTTCACTGCCGCTCTACACACCAATAGTCATAGGATTGATACATATGATATGTATTGCAGGCGGCTGCTACTCTTCCCGCAAATTTTTCCCGGAAAACTTAAAAAAACGCTTTCCCTATCTTCCCGGAACCTTATTAATTATCTTAGGACTGCTGCGTCTGGGCTGATACAATAGGAGGAAAAACTATGCTTTATGTGCTTTTACTGGGTTTTGCCGTCAGTCTGGATGCTTTTACCGCCGGGGCAGCCTATGGGTTAAAATCAATAACCGTCCCCTTACAGTCCATGGCCGTAATCGGCGTTATCACAGCCCTTTGTACCGGAGCTGCAATGGCCTTCTCTTATTACCTGGGTTCGTTTCTCAACACCCACGTGGCTGTTATTGCCGGCTCGCTGCTCTTAATTAGTATTGGAGCCTGGAACATTTTTTGCGAATACCTCACTAAAAGAAGGTTCTGCCAGGCTGCCGAATCAAGCAACAACTGCCTTACCTTTCGCCTGGGACGCATTGTTATTAATATCATGGCCGATCCGGAAACCGCCGACATGGATAATTCCCGCTCGATAAATTCCTCTGAGGCCATACTTCTCGGTTTAGCCCTGGGCATTGATAATTTTATTGCCACCTTTGCCGCAGCCCTGATTAAACCGCTGCCGCTCTATACCCCGGCAGTCATGGCTTTTATTCAGGTATCTTTGATTGCGGCAGGAATTAGCGCTGCTGCCCGCTTAGCCTCAGATGATTTAAAGAAACGGTTTCCTTATATCCCAGGGGCAATTTTAATTATTCTCGGACTCTTGCGTCTGGTCTAGCCAGACTTTTTCTTTGCTCTCGCCACTTAACAAATTCAGGTAATAATACTACAATAGAGCTAGCTATATTATTGCAGTAAATGGAGGTCATATTATGCCATATAAAATTCTAACAATAAACCCTGGTTCTACTTCCACCAAAATCGGCTTATACGAGGATACAACCGAAATCCTCAGCCAAAATATCAACCATAGCGCTGAAGATATTGCAAAATTTGCTGTTATTGGCGATCAGCTGGAATACCGCCTGGAAAAAATTCATGCCTTTTTCGCCGGCCAAAATATTAACGCCAGCGACTTAGCGGCAGTCGTCGGCCGCGGCGGACTGCTAAAACCTATGCCCAGCGGTACTTATGAAATAAATGAGGTTATGCTCGATGATTTAAAAAACAACCGCTATGGCGCCCATGCCAGTAACCTTGGCGCTATTTTGGCTGAGGGCATTGCCAGACAAAGCGGCTGCCCCGGTTATATTGTCGATCCTGTCGTTGTCGACGAACTGGCACCTGTGGCCCGGATTACCGGCCGCCCCGAGATTACCCGCAGAAGCATTTTTCACGCCTTGAACCAAAAAGCTGTCGTTAAACGGTTTGCCAAAAGCATCAACCGCGATTATGACAGCCTTAATCTGATTGTCGCCCATTTAGGCGGCGGTATTTCGGTCGGTTGTCATACCTTCGGGGAAGTGGTTGAGGTAAATAACGCCCTGGACGGCGAAGGTCCGTTTTCCCCTGAACGTGCCGGTACAGTTCCGGCTGCTCAGTTTGCTGAAATTTTGATTACGGAAAAACTGGACTACCCTGCCGCCGCTAAACTCCTGGCCGGCAAAGGCGGTTTGGTGGCCCATCTGGGCACCAACGATGTGCGTGAAGTGGAGCGTCGTGCGGCCACCGGCGACAACCAGGCAGCACTTGTCTATCAAGCGATGATTTATACTATTGCCAAGAGCATTGCCGCCGCTGCCGTACCTGTCTGCGGTAAAGTAGACTATATTATTTTGACCGGTGGTATTGCTTACTCCCAGCAGCTTACCGCCAAACTCAAAGAATATATCGGCTTCATTGCGCCGGTGATTGTCCTGCCGGGAGAAAACGAACTGCAGGCGCTGGCCGAGGGCGCTTACCGGGTACTGACCGGTGAAGAGACTGCCAAAGTATATAATGCCTAACAGCAAACCCCCAGGCCAAAACATAGGCCTGGGGGTTTGCCGTCATTATACTATATCCCACACAGATACAATCTTATCCTCGGTACACCGGATTATCTTATCCTTGTCATTAAGCCTGGTCTTTAACTCCACTTTGCCGCCCCATAGTTCTGCGACATACTTAATGGTTTCTTTGGCATAATTCATTTCCAATTCCCGTCCGTCATACATATGCTGCAGCAGCAGCACACCATTTTCCACACCCTCCGGATTAATTTCCGGCACTGTCCCCAGGCCAACAGTATTGGCCAGTTCATCCCGGATTGCTTTCCAGCCTTCTTCGTCAGCCACCTCTGATACCACAAGATCCACACCGCGCACCTTGTAATTAAACAACTTCATTTCTTCACACAATTCCTGGTTCAAATACCGCCGTAAAAACGATGTGTCCCGCTCTTGCTCCCGGATTTCGAATAGCTTTTCCCGCCCATAGTGTTTATCAAGATATTCAAACATCTTAAATCCCATAAAGTATGGATTAAGCTGCCCTTCAAAAGGCCTGACAACCAGGTTGTGGCGCTGCAGGAATTCCAGCTGCAATCCCTGTGGCAGTGAAAGTTCATTCAGCAGGCTGTAATGCCAATAACTTGCCCAGCCTTCATTCATAATTTTGGTTTCCACCTGGGGAATAAAATAGAAGCTTTCTTCCCTGACAATACTTATTATATCCCGCTCCCAGTAAGCTAATTTTCCCCGTTCGCTTAAAAACCACAGCAGGTCTCTTTTTAACCGGTCAGGCACTTGATGAGGCAGTTCTTTGGCCAGCTCACTTTTTCCCGGCACTTTCCCCTCGCCTTGCCGCCGGACTTGAAACCTTAGCGCGTGAGCGGCGTCAAGAATACGTTCCACCTTTTGCGGTCCAATGCTGGGATCGGCTATATAATCCCGTACCCGGTTGGCATGGGCTTTAAACATTTCAACAGTAAGCTCTGCCCGGGTATTTTCTTTAAACAGCCGGTTATTTTTAAAAAAATCATTATGCCCATATACATGGGCAATGGTCAATATCTGTAATAACAAGGTATTATCCCGCATGAGATAGGCAATGCAGGGATCTGAATTTATCACCATCTCATACGGCAAGCCGGTCAGATTATAGCTATAAAAAGTCTTTTGGCGTTCATACGCTTTGCCATAGCTCCAGTGGGGATAATGGGACGGCATGCCGACATAAGCTTCATAGCACAGCATATCTTCATAGCTGCAAATTTCAAATTGCTGCTCATAACAGGTAAGTCCCTTTGCTGCAACAAGCTGCTCAAGCTTCCGGCTCCACTCTTCCAGTTCATGCATTGCATAATCTGCTGCCATTAGCTGTCACCCCCGGCAGTTGTGTCAACTTCCGATTCTTTTTCCAATATCCGTCTAAGCGCCGGCCAGATATCTTCTTTCCGTCCCATAGAAACAATAACAAAATTATCATCCCTAATGCTTTTCTCCAGTTCGCGCCTGATAGTAATGCCATAGCCATAATTGGCCAGTATCTCAACATAGCCCATCAAATTACTGACACTGACCAGCTCTTTGGCTTTCTCAATGGTTCGCGGGTTGTCTTCCGTCCAGTTGTCGCCATCGGTGCAGTGAAAGGCGTAGATATTCCATACCGAGGGACTGTACCGCTGCTCGATAATCTCCAGTGCCTTGGCATAACCGCTCGAAATCATGGTGCCACCGGACTCACCGTGATGAAAAAACTCGCGTTCATTTACTTCTTTGGCTTCCGTGGTATGGGCAACAAATACTACTTCAACCTGTTCGTATTTCCAGCGCAGAAATTGATAAAGCAGAAAATAAAAAGTACGGGCCAAATACTTTTTGCTCTGGTCCATGGAGCCTGATACATCCATAATGCAAAAAACCACCGCATTGGAATGACGCCTGATATCCTCTTTTACCCGAAAATAACGCAAATCCTCCTCACGGAAAGGCACCCGCTCACGTACCGGGCAGCCATTATCATCAAGTGATGGTGTATATGCCTTTTCTCTGGACATTCCCTGCTGGCGTTTGATTTTTTCGACCATAGTCCGTTTTTTTGCCAGTCTTGGCGGAATGCCCTTGCGCTGGTAGCCTGACTTTTTAAACTTGTATTCCGACTCCTGGAGCGAAAATTTCTTGCGTTCCAAGTCAGGCAGGTTAATATCTTCAAACAAGTAGTTGATGATTTCATCCATAGTGATTTCTGTCTCGTAAATGTCTTCCCCTTGCTCGTTGCCGGCCTGACCTAAGCCTTTTTCCGGCTGGCCGTTGATCCGTCCAATGACCTGGCCGCGCTGCTCGCCGCCTGTGCCGCTGGCAGAGCCGCCATTATTCTTGCCATAGATAAACTGATATTCTCTAATACCGCGGATGGGTATTTTTATTTTTTTGTTTTTACTTTGACCAATAATACTTTCTTCGGCAATAATATCGCCTAAATTCCGTCTTATAGAGTCTTCCACCAGCTCCCGGTGGCGTTTACGGTCATATTGTGAACGGTCAGACTGGCCGGTACGTCCCTCCTTGAAGATTGCCATAAGTCACCTCCGCTCCCGCACTAGTAGTCTGCCAAGTCTAAAGTCTGTGGATTTGGGCTTGGTGGACTACTAATCCTTCCACAAGTTATTGGCTGCATATTTTAAGATTACATTGCAGCAATGCGGACAATAGCCATTCTCGTTCATGGATTCCACCATGGCGTCAAACTTGCTGTCCTGCTCTTTATCCCGCACCCTGGCTTTGGTAATAATCCGGGAAAGCTCTTTGACTGACGAAGTCAGCTTCTTTTCAATAGCTTCTTTAAGCGGTTCATAACTCTTATAATCAATTTTCCCCCCACCCCGCATAACGGTGAACATATAGGAGGTAACATCCTGACGAAAGCCTTGGGCAGCTGTAGCGGTTATACCAATTTGCTCTTCAATGGATTGCAGAAATTTGATATCAGGCTCAAGCTCTTCGCCGGTGTTTTTATCTTTTAGTTTTGTCATGTTGACATAAGCCTCGGCATGGTCCAGATAATTATTAAACAGGCTTTCGGCCTGTTCTTTGTAGCCATGAATAAAGGCTTTTGTCACTTCTTTTTCCAGTATTTTATTATACTCTTTTTTTACCGTATCCTGTAAAAATCCCAGATAGCGTTTCTTTTCATCCTCGGCAATAGCAAGGTCTTTAACGGCTCTGACCATTGTCTCAATAACAGCAATGGGATTGATGCAGTTAAATTCCGACTCCGACAAGGTAGTATCAAGCGCTTTCATAATAAAACGGGTAGAAATGCCTGTCATGCCTTCCCGCACAGCTTCCTCGCGCAATTCAAATATATCAACTTTTTTCGTAGAACCTTTCTCAACAATTTCTTCCCCATTATAAATTTTTAATTTGGTAAACGAATCCACCTTGGATGAGGGTGCCAGCCGTGTGAGTATGGCAAACATGGAGGCAACCTCGATGGTATGGGGGGCAATATGGGCATTAAAAGTGCTGTTTTTAAGCACTTTACGATAAATCTTGACTTCTTCATCAAGTTCCAGGCAATATGGCACCTCTACCTTGACAATCCGGTCAAGAATGGCTTCATTGGTATGATCGGATTTAAACTTGTTCCATTCGGCTTCATTAGAATGAGCCAGAATAATGCCGTCAAAATAAATCATAGCCCCTTTGCCCGGGGAGGGAATCGACTTTTCCTGGGTGGCTGTAATCATTGTGTGCAGATACTCTACATCGTTTTTAAATACTTCGATAAACTCGACCACACCCCGGTTGCCGACGTTAAACGCGCCGTTTAAGGATAAGACCCGCGGATCGTCTTCCGGGTATAAGTCCAGTTTGGAAATATCGACAGAGCCGGATAGTACCGATGTATCCTGATTATTAGGATCAACCGGCGGTACAACGCCAATGCCCTTGCGGGACCGGATGGAAAACCCGGTGGTAGTAACCGGAAAACGTTCGAATTCGCCATCATAATCATTTTTTAACCGGTAACGGCAAATAGGACATAAGTCACCTTCCACACTAATACCCAATAATTCTTCAAACTGCGGGCGCAAATGTTTTGGGATAAGGTGCAGCGGTTCTTCCCGCATGGGGCAGTCTTTGAGTATATAAATAGGCGGACTCATTTCCAAAGCTTGTTTCAGTGCTTCCATAATCGAAGACTTGCCTGCCCCCACCGGGCCAACCAGGTACAACACCTGCCGGGATTCTTCCCCCTTCATGGCCGCCGAATGGAAGTAACGCATAATCTTCATAATACTTTTGTCTATCCCGAAAAAGTTGTCTTGAAAAAAACGATAACGCTTGATGGTATCGTTGCCATAGATTCGCCGCAACCTTGGATTTTCTTCGGTTCTTATTGTCTCGACACCAGGCTTTATCAGCAGTTCGTGCATTCGCTGATGCGCTAATACGGCAAGCCCTGGATTTTCTTTAATAATTGTTAAATAATCCAGAAAATTACCATCAAATTTATATTGTTTATGCTCTTTTCGGTCTTGCTTAATTAGCTTCTCAAAATCATAGGCCATATAGTACCTGCCTCCTTGTTTAGAATTATAAGGTCTGACTTGGATTATTTTTAATATTTATACATTTTATGTCACGAAGTAATTATATCTTTTTACTAATTTATTACCTTGTTGCAAAATATGGGCCTGTCTTAAATAAAAAAAGAGCAATAGCTGCTTAAAAAGCATCTATTGCTCTTGGACCGGGTTCATTATTTTAGTTTTTCTCCAACAAACAGCATCCCGACAATATGTCCGGTTTTATCCTTGAGTGCTTCATAATTTACTACATACCACTGCCGCATAACGGTAGCGCGGCCAATATACTCCGTATCCCGTTCCAATACCGCTTTTTCCACATATTTGGCTGCCGGGGTGTTAGTGGCCCGGCGTCCGGCTCTGGTGGTAACGGTAGTTGCTACCCGGGTATTGCCTTGGAATATAGTAAAATCAGCGCCAATCTGCCGGGATATTTCATCAACAAGGCGCTCATTGTTATTAATTATCTGATTACCGGCCGCCAGCTGATTACTGCCGTCTATATGAACCGGCCCGTAAGCAGTCAACAAATGCCGCGCCTTATTTAGCTTATCTTTAATTCTCTGTCTGGTAATTGGGTCAACGGCAACAAATTGAACCGTCATTTCTTCCATATTCTGGGCCATATCATTAAGCTCTTTCGCCGCTGTGGTGATTTTCTCGATGGTTGCAAATACTTCTTCACTGGCAGCATTGATTTCCTCACTGGCCCCGGAGAAATGACGGGCAATATTTGTTATTTCTGATACATTGTCTGCAATATTTTGAATGTCGGTGGTTACGCCGGTTGTATTTTTCGCCATAATATCAATTTGTTCATTAAGCTTCTTGCTGATAGTAATAATCCGGGTTAATGCGGCTTCTGAGCCACTGGCCTTATCCGCACCCTGATGGGCCTGGGTAAGCGCATTTTCAATAGCTGTCACAGTATCTATTGTTTCCTGCCGTACCCCGGTAATCAATTTGGTTATTTCTTCGGCCGATTGGCGGGAGTTTTCGGCAAGCTTCCGCACTTCATCGGCAACTACAGCAAATCCTCGCCCTTGTTCGCCCGCCCTGGCGGCTTCAATGGCGGCATTAAGCGCTAAGAGATTGGTCTGATCAGCAATACCGGTAATAACCTCAACAATCTGCCCAATCTGGTTTATCCTGTCAGCTAAGCCATGAATGGCCTTTGATGAAATATCCATCTGCGTATTTACGACCTTCATGGTGGCAATGGCTTCCTTGACCTGAGCTGCCCCTTCACCGGCGCTGGCATTGGCTTCTTTCGCCAATTCAGCGGTCTGAGCCGCTAAATGATTGATGTCAAAAATCTCGTTACTGGCATGTGCCGTGGACTTACTGCACAATTCCAAATCATGCACCTGCCGGGATGAACCGGCCGCTATTTCCCCGATATTTTCGGTTGTCTGACGCATGGCTTCACTTACCTGAGCAGTATAATCTGACAGATGTTTACTGGCCGTCAATGTCTTGCCGCTAATTTGTGTAATTTCCCCGATGAGATCCGAAATTTTTCCCATAACATTATTGGTATTATGGGCAAGATGTCCGATTTCATCACTTGTCTCGACCTTTAACTGCTTTTTAAGATCACCGCCGCCTGACGCCATTTCCCGCATACTGCCAAGCAGCTGATGAATGGGGGTGGCGATACACCGGGCAACAACGATTGACCACAGCAACAAAGCTGCTGCCGATACAATAATATAAATACATAGTAGTCCTTCAAACCGGTTAGACGAAAATATCTTCATAAAAAAAACAATTCCTGCAAGCGGTGCGATACCGGTAAAAAACAAGCATACAGCCAGCTTACCGGTAATTCCTTTAAACCACTTCACCATTTGGGTCATTACACTAACTACCTCCTTTCGATTAAATTTTAAAAAATCTGATAATTTATTGTGTTTTTATTACTTCGTGAAAATTATTTCAAATCCTCCTGTTCATGAAAAATAGTTTAAAAATTTAAAAAACTAAAAATAAAAGGAAGAGCAATTCCCCTTAGAAATTACTCTTCCTTCACCTTCAGCCTGGCTTCGCATACTATGGTAGCAGAGGTGATGCACACATGACATATTCTATTAAAATTTCACTTACCAGGCGGCTCTTATATGTAAGACAGGGTAATAAGGTTGTCAGAACCTATCCTGTCGGTGTCGGCAAAATAGAGACTGCCACTCCGGTTGGCCGCTATCACATTATCAGTAAAGTCCGCAATCCCGGCGGCCCTTTCGGCGCCATGTGGCTAGGTCTCAGCCAGCCCCATTACGGCATTCACGGCACCAATAATCCGTCTTCCATTGGTGGTGCCGTTTCCAAAGGCTGTATCCGTATGTATAACCGGGATGTACTTGAACTCTCCCAGCTGGTGGCTGTCGGTACCCCGGTTAGTATTGAAAATAATTAAACTTTATTCAGTTTGCCAAAATCCATCGGTGGTTATCCGTGATAGGCATAATTCTGCCGATAATTGTTCAAAAAAATTGACATTAAACTCTCCCGGAGCAGTACCGTTAGTTCGCCGGTTACTGTGAAATCCGATAATTACTCCCTGAATAATAGCCATGGTCTTAGTTCTTGGTATCGGGATCCCCCGAAACGGGTTAAAATCGAGCGGTGCAACATAATAATTAAGTATCCCGTTATCATTTACCACCAACCGGTTAGGATCAAAGCCGTCTGCCGTATATACGGCATCGGTAGGTGCAGCCGGCCGAAGTCCCCGGTCGGTAGCAAACCACACCGTATAAACCCCCAGAGGAATAAGGCCTTCAGCCGATATCGAAATAGTGCCGCAGCCATCATAGCCACATACCTCACCGTTGGCTGTAGCCTGCACCCAGAACCCGGCATCAATGTCTGGCGGCCTATTGATAGGCATTATCACAAAATCAAGCGGACAGCAACCATGGCATTTGTCAGCTTTTCTGCTATCCATATATAAACATCTCCTTTTCGCAAGGTTCAATTAGTTTATATATTATATGTGGCAAACATTACATAAGTTCCTTGTACCTATACCCGGCCAGCAAAGATTTACAGCCAGGCTATGCAAGCACCAGTCTCAATTTTATGATATATTTCGGCTCACGCCCGGTCAATTGGCCACCATTACCGCAGGGCAAGTCATTGAGGTAAAATAATATCAAAATCCTGCCGGCATTTCACCGGCAGGATTTTTAATCCCAACAGAAAATATAACTTATTACTGAGGTGCAGTGGCATACAAAACTTATTTATATTATTTGCACCATTTTATTATGCCTGCTCCCCAGGTTAAGCCGCCGCCAAAACCGGCTAATGCAATAATATCCCCCTGCTTAATCCTGCCGCTTTTAACCCCTTCATCAAGCGCTATGGGAATGGAAGCAGCCGAAGTATTGCCATATTTATCAACATTAATGACAACCTTGTCAAGCGGCAAACCCAAACGTTTAGCAGCCGACTGAATAATTCTCATGTTGGCCTGATGTGGTACCAGACAGGTAATATCTTTCGCCGACAGGTTTGCATCGGCCAGCGCTTTTTTTACGGTTTCACCCATCACCTTAATGGCAAATTTAAATACCTCATTGCCATCCATATGAATAAAATGAAATCCCTGCGTAATGGTTTCCAGCGTAGTAGGCATCCGTGAACCGCCGGCCGGTACTTTCAAAAGATCACCACCAGCCCCTTCTGCTCCCAGATCAACGCCAAGAATTCCATACCCGGGGCTTGTTTCACCCAAAACGACAGCGCCGGCCCCATCGCCAAACAATATTGCCGTATTCCTGTCTGACCAGTCGACAATTGTTGATAAAGCTTCTGCACCAATCACTAGGACTTTTTTATAAGTACCTGATTTAATAAAAGAGCTGCCTGTAACAAGTCCGTAAATAAAACCGGAACAAACTGCTGTAAGATCAAAGGCAGCGGCATTAACGGCTTTAAGATTTTTCTGTACCAGGCAAGCAACAGAAGGAAACATCATATCAGGAGTAACAGTTCCAACAATAATCAAATCAATCTCTGCCGCACTGATTCCGGCATCAGCCAGAGCCCGTTCAGCAGCTTTGGTAGCTAAATCCGAAGTGGTTTCTCCCTTTGTTACAATGCGCCTCTCCCTGATACCGGTACGCTCAACAATCCATTCATCTGATGTCTCCATCTTCTGCTCCAGATCAAAATTGGTTACAATTGTTTCCGGAACATAGGAGCCTATCCCCAAGATACCTACATATCTTTCGTTCACCAAACGTCCTCCTTAAAATCCTTTATCGCCTTTTTATGAGTAGGTACTATTAGTATACCATAAAATTATTACAAACAATACTATTAAGTAATTGTATTGGGTAACAAATTATATACTATTTAAGAAATTTTTACTCAATTATCGCTTATTTGATCTGCGCCATATTTTCATCTGTTCTGCCTGGTTAATAAGTTCCTCACGGAAATGCGGATGGGCAATTGTGATAATTCGCTCAGCCCGCTCCCAGGTAGAGCAGCCGGCTAAATTGACTTTGCCCCACTCGGTAACAAGATAGTTGACTTGAGCCCGCGGGTCTGTCACAATACCGCCTGCCGGCAGTACCGGTACCACCCGGGAAGACATTACCCCTGATTGCTTATCAGTAAAGGACGAGCGAAAGCAAATAAAACTTTTTCCGCCCGGGGATAAATAGCTGCCTGTAACAAAATCAAGCTGTCCGCCGGTACCGCTGATTTGCCGTATTCCGGCAGATTCTGAAGATATTTGTCCATATAAATCCACTTCAACACAATTGTTAACCGAAACGAAGTTATCAATTTGCGCAATAACGGCCGGATTATTGGTATAATCCACCGGAAAACTGGCTAAAGCCGGATTACAATCCACCCAGTCATACAACTCCCGGGTTCCGGCACAAAATGCCCAAACCCCTTTGCCCTTATCCAGTTTCTTATATTTATTGGTTAATTTTCCTTTTTTATACATTGAAAGATAGGCATCCACCAGCATTTCGGTATGCATACCCAGGTCTTTTACATCTGAGTCGGCAATTAAATTACCAACAGCATTCGGCATACCGCCAATCCCCAATTGAATGGTTGCTCCATTAATAATCTCCTCGACAATCAGTCTGGCCACTTTTTCATCCAGTTCATCAGGTACGGTTGGCAACAATTCAGGAATAGCCGCACTGCCGCCTTCAACAATGAAATCCACTTCAGAAATATGAATACATTCCTCCCGGCCGCCTAAAGCTATCGGCAACCGCTCATTTGTTTCAATAATAACAACTTTGGCGGTTTCCAGAATAGCACGCATAGCAGCCGTTGACAGGGAAAAATTAAAGTAACCGTGCTTATCCATCGGTGACACGGCAACCATAGCAACATCAACAGCAAGCTCATTGCGATAAAAATGGGGTTTGTTGCGAAAAATCATGGGAATATAGTTACAAAGGTTACGGTCGTGCAATTGACGGTCATAACCGCTAAAATGCCAGCTTGAATAAGTAAAAACCTCCCGCTCCGGGTCTGCGTTGATGATCTCCCGCGGCCTTAGCGACAAAGCGCTGCGAATTTTTATATCCTTCAACTCTGTTTTGCGTTTAGCCAACGCCTGATCAAGCAGCACCGGTTGACCGGAGCCAAAGCCATAATCCACCCAGTCGCCTGATTTGACAACTTTTACTGCTGTCTCCGGACTACATAACTTTGCTTTGTACTCATTGATAAAATTCACAACTCATCCCCTCTATTTTTATTTGATTTCATAGAGTTGCTATTTTTCGCCATAAGCCCGGCTGTATCCTGCACGGCCTTACAAATAATATCTTACCCAAAATCATAGGTTGCCCTTGAGAATATTACCGATATCCATTATATTAACTTTATAATAAAACGCAAAAAGGATTGATAAAATAAAATGAAAATAGGAGCCCGTATTATAAAAACAGGTATTGCGGTAACCATCACCATGTTTATCTGCAATACGCTTAGCCTGGAACCGGCCTTTTTCGGCGCAGTCTCGGCTATTGTTAATATGCAGCCATCAATACTGCTAACTATTGAATCAGCCAAAGACCAGGTTATGGTGCACATTTTAGGAGTTTCCGTTGGCCTGATATGTGGCTACACTTTAGGCAACCATCCCATTATCATGGGACTTGTAACGATTCTGCTCATATATTTACATATAAAATTCCGCTTTCAGAGCAGTATCACCATGGGAATTATTGCGGCTTTATTCATCCTGAGCTCCAGTGCCGAACAATTTCTGCCACATGCATTAATGAGAACAGCCGTAATTTTTGTTGGTTTACTTGTGGCCATGCTTGTTAATATTACACTTTGGCCTCCCCGTTATCAACAGCAGCTTAAAGAACAACTGAAAAAAAGCAATCAGCAGATTGTCCGTTACTTTTGCCAGGCTATCCAGGATTATGTCGAGCTTAAAGATACCCAGCCGCCGCTTCGCCAGGAATTAAAAGAAAGTGTTCATGCGATTAATAAAGAATCACGCAAACTGATGAATTTTATGAGACGGGAAGGAGAATTATTAAAACCGGGAGCGTCAGAGCAGGAAGACTGGCTTGCTCTTGCGGAAAAACTGATCGATTATAACCAGTCTCTCCTTCGCAAAGCCGATCGGGTATATGAAATCTTACCACCCCGCTTTGAGCGCCGGCTGCAATTAGGCTCCCCGCCTATCGCCCCAAGTTTCCGGGTTATTTTGGAATTGCTGGCAAGCAGCTGTAATACCATAACCAGAGTCAATGAAAAAATACTGTCTGTTATTATTGACGGAGCAGCTGTAGAACCTGAAGAAATTAATGAAGAATACTGGGAAAAATTAACCGAGGCCATTGAACAATTTCAAGCCGACCCTAACAATATTGATTATGTACACCCCCTGCTTGATATAGCCGTAACAGCAAATGAAATCAAATGGGCCTCACGCCAGGCAAAAAAATTATTAGCTGACATTGTCCAGCAAACAACTTGACATTTTATTCGATTTAAAAAATAGCAGCCATCAGGCTGCTATTTTTGATAATTGACCAGCTATCAACTGGTATTCTGCCTTTATGTTACATTCTTGCTAAATTATATATCCAGATTTCTAACCTTACTTGCATTTTCCTCAATAAAATTACGTCTTGGCTCCACTTTGTCGCCCATCAGCACTGTGAAAATTTCATCGGCAGCAATGCCATCCTCAAGCTCCACTCTGAGAATTGTCCTTGTTTCAGGATTCATGGTTGTTTCCCATAACTGCTCAGGATTCATCTCACCCAGGCCTTTATAGCGCTGTACATTGATATTTTCCCGGCCAATCCTTTCCAGCAGGCTGTCCATCTCAGCATCACTGTAAAGATACCAGCTTTCTTTACCTTTTTTTATAAGATACAATGGTGGCTGAGCAATATATACATGGCCATTTTGGATTAACGGCTGCATATGGCGATAAAAGAAGGTCAACAGCAGGGTACGGATATGAGAACCATCAACATCAGCGTCTGTCATAATAATGATTCTTCCATAACGGCGTTTTTCAAGATCAAATTCTTCGCCAATACCGCTGCCAAAGGCAGTAATCATGGCACGAATTTCCTCATTGTTAAGAATTTTGTCCATACGGGCTTTCTCTACATTAAGAATTTTGCCCCGTAACGGCAAAATAGCCTGGAACCGGCGGTCGCGGCCCTGTTTTGCCGAACCGCCTGCACTATCGCCCTCGACCAGATAAATTTCAGCCTGATCAGGATCTTTTATCGAGCAATCAGCAAGTTTTCCTGGCAGTGAGCTGGATTCCAGGGCACTTTTACGCCTTGTCAGCTCACGCGCTTTGCGGGCAGCTTCCCGGGCACGGGAGGCCATAACGGATTTTTCAATAATTTTTTTAGTTATACCGGGGTTTTCCTCGAAAAATTCATTAAGTCCTTCGGATATAATATTGTCAATAATGCCACGAACCTCACTATTGCCAAGTTTAGTTTTGGTTTGGCCCTCAAATTGCGGTTCCTGAATTTTGACACTAATAACAGCGGTTAGGCCTTCGCGAACATCTTCACCGCTCAAATTTTCATCATTTTCTTTAAGTAAATTAAGCTTACGGCCAAAATCATTGATCGTCCGGGTCAGAGCGATTTTAAACCCGCTTAAATGGGTACCGCCCTCCTGGGTATTGATATTATTAACAAAAGAATGGATATTTTCCGCATAGCTGTCATTGTATTGAATAGCAATTTCCGCAATAGTGGTGTCTTTGGAACCATTTACATATATGGGGACAGCATGAACAACATCTTTACTTTTATTAAGATGTTCAACAAATGAAACTATACCGCCTTCATAATAAAATTCTTTCTTTTCATCATTCCGTTCATCTTCCAAAACAATGGTAAGGGTTTTATTAAGAAAAGCAAGCTCACGCAGGCGGGTTTTTAAGGTATCAAAACTATATTCAAGCTCCTCAAATATTTCTTTATCCGGTTTAAAAGAAACTTTAGTGCCTGTCTCCTCTGTTTCACCAGTAACTGTAAGGCTTTGAACAGTATTGCCGCGCTCAAACCGGATAAAGTGAATTTTGCCGTTTCTTTTGACTTCTACTTCCATCCATTCTGACAGCGCATTTACTACCGATACACCAACCCCATGAAGACCACCTGATACTTTATAGCCTTCACCGCCGAATTTTCCCCCGGCGTGAAGGATGGTGAGCACAACTTCAACGGCCGGTTTCCCTGTTTCATGCATATCTACCGGGATGCCGCGGCCGTTGTCAGTAACCGTTATACTGTTATCCGGATGTATTTTAACTGTCACTTTATTGCAAAAACCGGCTAAGGCTTCGTCAATACTGTTGTCCACAACCTCATATACCAGATGATGCAAACCTCTGGCCGAGGTGCTGCCAATATACATGCCAGGACGTTTACGAACAGCTTCCAAGCCTTCAAGAACCTGAATCTGTTGCGCGCCATAGCTGCCATTTACTGTTGTATCACTTATATCCACCATATCTACCATTATGTCAAACCCCCGTTATCTTCTACAACAAGTTACGACTGTGCCGCCATCTGCGGCATTACTGCTACTCTTCATCGACCGGTATATAGCCTGCCCGCTTTTTCAGCGTTTGCGAGGAGATAGCTGATAAATAAACATTTTGGTCGGTTATAACAAAACTTTTAGCATTATTATCAGAAATATCAATAACTTTATTTGTAGATTTACTGTTTTTCATATATTGGTCAGTAACCGCTGACCCGGTTATTTTAAAGTCCAAGATAGCAATTACGCTGCGTAAGGGAATAACAGTATCAGCGCCTATATGCAGAAACATGACTTTTCCTCCTGACTTTTTCCGCAAGTCGCACTTTTATCTTACCGATTACGGTATCTACCATTGTATCATTGATCCTGCCTGGCTTAACTCCGGTCATTAACATAACCAGAGTGGCTTCGTTAAGCTTGTCCCAGCCGGGTTCAAATAAAGCATGAATCAGCTTATGGACTAAACGCTTTTTCGCAGCATGGAATTGACGTGGGCTGCACGGAACAAACTGGCAAACTTCTTTATAAGTAAGCCAGGGAGCTTCTGTCAGCAGTTTGGTAATAGCCTGTTTTGTCTCCTGCTTACACTCAATACTGCATACTGTGCAATACACTTGAGCAGGTGGCACCAATACATTGCAGCGCTTACAGGATTTCCAGCCTTCTTGTTGCTTGGCTTTATGCAATGCCGTTTGTTTTATTAACACATAATAACATTTTTTTCTTAGACTGTCATCTTGTATTGCTGCTGTTGCCTGCCACAGGGCAGCTAATTCTTCCGAATTTAACTTTGCTGGCTGCAATAAGGGAATATTCACCCCATCTTCTTGATTATTCTGGTAGTTTTGCAAATTTCCTGCTTGGAATCTAATATCAAATACTAGTTTTTCGTTTAAGTATGTATTGATTTTGTCCATAAGTATGGGTTTTAGCATCATAAGATGATGGCTCCATACCGGATTATTTACAGCCAGCAATAAAACTCCACGCTGAATGGATATCGGCCAGGCATGGCTGGCAATTTCGTCACCGGCAATCTCCTGCCAATGAACAATAACCGACTGGGTATTGTATTGCTTGGTCAAACCGATGGTTTTTAGCGTATTTGGCAATATATCCTTTAGCCGAAACATCGTAATCACTCCGTTACTGTACCGCCCAGTATGCGATAAAATTTTCCCAACTTTGTTTGGCCAAAATATTGTTCGTCCGCAGCGGTAATAAAGGTCTGAACACGCTCTTTGATAAACAAGAGCAGCTCGGAACGGCGGGCGGCGTCAAGTTCACTCATAACGTCATCTAGTAGTAATATCGGATATTCACCGGTTTCTGATTTAATAAATTCCAGCTCTGCCAGCTTTAGAGCCAATACACCGGTTCGCTGCTGGCCTTGTGAACCAAAGTTGCGCAAATTTTTTCCGTTCACTAACAGAATAAGATCATCACGATGCGGACCAACGCCGGTACTGCCGCTAAAAATATCCTGTTGCCGCTGCCGGCCAAGCTGTTCATGATACCAGCCGCTTAAATCCTCGGTTTTATCTTGCTGTAAACCGTTCAGATGATAGGATACTATTAAATTTTCACGACTGTTGGTAATTTTGCGGTGATGAAGGTTAGCCAGCATGGTTAGTTTTTTTACAGCCTCTAAGCGTTTTTTGGTTATAACCGCAGCAGCGCCGGCTATTTGCTCGTCCCAGGGAGCAAGTAATTCTTGACAGGCTTTTCGTTCCCGGATTTTTTTTAAGAGGTTATTACGTTGACTAAGCATTCTGTTATAGTTTAACAACTGCCGGTAATAGGACGGATTCGCCTGCGAAATTTCATTATCCAAAAAGCGCCGACGTAAAGCCGGCGCTCCTTTTATTAATAACAAATCCTCCGGTGAAAATAATATGGCATTGAGTGAGCCTACAATTTCCCGGGCCGGTAAGGGGTGACTATTATATAGTATCTCCTTATTTTGGTTAGCTATAAATTTAATTTTTAAAGAGTTTTCAAGCTCCTGGCGAACAAACATAACTTCAATACTGGCTGCCGGCTGGTCCCAGTAAATAAGCTCCTGATCGGTATTGGTCCGGTGTGAACGCCCCATAGCTGCCAGGTATAAAGCTTCTAACAGATTAGTCTTGCCTTGCGCATTAGGGCCAATAAACACATTGATATTGGCAGTAAAATCAATATCAATGTGTTTATAATTACGAAAATTACGTAAACTAAGCCGGTTTACTCTCATACCTCACCTGTAATAATTCTCCAGCTGCCAATTCCGGCTATTTCAATAATATCTCCAGGACGGACTTTTTTCCGGCGTTCAGTAACAATAGCACCATTAAGCTTTATCAGTTGATCTTCAATAAGCGGTTTTATTTGGGCTCCATTATCAGTAATGCCTGCCCATTTTAACAGCTGGTCAATATTAATTTCCTGTGTGTGTATTTCAATTTCTTCCATCGTCAATCCTCTATTTTTACAAAGTACGAACCGGAGTAATAATATACGTGTAATTTTCGTCATTAACCGGTCTGATACTGGCCGGGCTAAGCGGTGTATTCAGCGAAAATAGCAGTTCAGGACTACCGATATTTTTAAGAATGTCGGTTACATATTTGGCATTAAAAGCAATGGTGATGTCAGTACCCTCGGTGGAAACAGGTATGGTTTCATAAGCTTTGCCGATATCAGGGTTATTGGAGGTAATGCTGACTTCACTGGTATTAAACTGGAATTTTATTACATTATATTCGCCGTCTTTGGCCATCAGGGAAACACGTTCTACAGCATCGATAAATAATGCGGTATTGATGGTGGCGGTTGTACCAAATTCTGGTGGTATAACCCGATTATAGTCAGGGTATTGTCCTTCGATCAGTCTTGATTCCAAATATACATTTTCGAAGCGAAAAGCTACTTTGTTCTTTTCCCAGCAAATATTTACATCTACCGGTAATTCCGAATTGAGTAAACGGGCTAATTCATTAAGAATCTTGGAAGGAACAATGATTTTTAGGTTGCTGTTGCTTGTAGTTTGCTCAGTTATACTCTTTTTTAACGCCAGCCTGTGAGTATTTGTGGCCACCATCCGTACATCATTTTCTGTTAGCTCCAACAATGCTCCCGTAAATATCGGTCTGCTTTCTTCGGTGGCGCAGGCAAAGACTGTTCTTTTAATTAAATCGCGTAAAACATTATCTTTAATAGTTAAGTTGCTTGTACCATTTTGCTTGTCAAATAAGGATTTTAATACAGGAAATTCATCGGCTGGCAAGCTCAATAAGTTAAATTGGGAAGTGCCTGCCATAATTTTTATTGTCCGGTCTTCGGTTGAAGAGGCAATTTCTACTGTGTCGCCAGGGAGCCTTTTTACTAATTCTTGAAAATATCTGCCAGAAATAACTATCTTCCCGGGAATATCCACCTGTGCATCAATCGTGCAGCAAATGCCAAGTTCATAATCGGTGGCCTGCAGTTCCAATTTGTTATTTTCCGCAGATAAATAGATGCCTGATAAAATCGGCAGCGTAGCTTTAGCCGCAACTGCTTTTTGGACTGTTTGCACTGCGTGATTCAGCCTGTCTTTAGAACAGGTAATTTTCATTAGAGGAGCCTCCTTGCGATTGAAAATAAGAAAAATTTTTTATTTAAAGCTGTAATATTATTATTATTTAATGCATATAGTAATAAATAGCCGTAATAGTAGTAGGCGCTGTTGATATGTTGATAAATATGTCGAATGCTTGCAGTATATGAATTTATGATGTTAGTAATATGTCGATAAGTGATAGGGCAGTTATCAACATATTAACACAAAAATACCTGAATAAAGTTATACACATTTTGTGTACATCTTTAATAAGAGGTTATTAACAGGTTTATACACTATGATTCAATACGTTTAACCAGATCCTTGATTGTATTGTTCAATTTGGCGTCCATTTGTCTTTCGCGGCTGATTTTATCATGGGCATGGATAACTGTGGTATGATCACGGCCGCCAAAGATTTCACCGATCTTAGGCAATGACGTTTCGGTTAGTTCCCGGCATAAATACATGGCAATTTGCCGGGGATAGGTTACATTGCGGGTGCGTTTTTTGGCTGAAAGATCTTCCAGCTTGATTTTAAAATGACCGGCGACAATATCTTGAATAAGTTCTGTGGTGATTTGTTTTGGCCGGCCGTTGGGAAAGATATCTTTTAAGGCTTCGGTGGCTAAATCAATATCAATTGGCTGATTATTTAAAGAAGCATAGGCAACTACGCGGATAAGAGCGCCTTCCAGTTCGCGGATGTTATTTTCAATCCGGCTGGCAATATAGACAATGACTTCATTAGGGACATTGAGGCTTTCTATCATGGCTTTTTTACGGAGGACGGCAATACGTGTTTCCAGATCAGGTGGCTGAATATCTGTGATCAGCCCCCATTCAAAACGGGAACGCAGCCGGTCTTCCAGTGTCTGAATTTCCCGCGGCGGCCGGTCGCTGGAAATAATGATCTGTTTATTGGCTTCATGCAAGGTGTTGAAGGTATGGAAAAACTCTTCCTGGGTATGCTCTTTTTTCGACAAAAACTGGATATCATCCACTAAGAGAACATCGATATTGCGGTAACGCTGGCGGAAACTCTCGGGATTGCCGCTAATAATCGAGTTAATGAGCTCATTGGTGAATTTTTCGCTGGAAATATAGACAACCTTAATATTAGGGTTATTTTCCCTAATACGGTGACCAATGGCATGCATCAGATGTGTTTTGCCAAGGCCTACACCGCCATAGATAAAAAAAGGATTATATACCTGAGCCGGCGCCTCTGAAACAGCCAGCGAAGCTGCGTGGGCCAATCGGTTGGAATTGCCGATAACAAAGGTGGAAAATACATATTTGGGATTTAGGTTAAAATCTTCTGTTGCCGGCATATTGTTGTTTGGCTGCTGGTC
Organism: Sporomusa sp. GT1; assembly: GCF_014634905.1. NCBI lineage: Bacteria > Bacillati > Bacillota > Negativicutes > Selenomonadales > Sporomusaceae > Sporomusa > Sporomusa sp. GT1. Next base: position 24,159 of record NZ_BMBX01000012.1, read on the forward strand.
AAAACGTTTTGTTTTTGGCACAGCCGGCCGGGAGGGGGCCTCCAGGATAGCCGGGGAAGGAGCAAGGGCGGCGGCTTGAGGAATATCGCCGATGTCGTCAAGGTATTTTAAATAATCTACATTATCTATGTCAACATCTTCTGCCGGTTGGGATAGTTGGTCTGAAGGGGTAATGTTTTTTTCCTGCTGTTGCTGTTCCTTTTGTTTTTCTTGTATGGAATCGATCTGTGCTTCCAGTTCAATGTCCAGTAGGGCAGTTTCGTCTACTTCTTCCTCCATATCCATATTAATAAAAACAATCTCAAAGTCTTTGTTGGCGGCAGCTTTTAAGGCTTCCTTAATGATCGGGACGTAACGGCTTTCCAGCCATTCCTTGACAAATTGCTTGGGAGTGCCAATTTCAATAACGTTATCATTAATGGATAATGGCATGGTTGATTTGATCCATGTTTCAAAAAGCGGCTTGATAAATGCTTTTTTCATATGTACCAGAGCCTGCTGCCATATGCTTGCCATATAAGCGGTATCAGCGCTCATTGTAAGTAATCATTCCTTTCTGTTGTTATGAAATATTTCCACAAAATATATGAGAGATTAACATAAGTTATCCACAAAGATATCAACAACTGTGAATAACTTTTGTAAAAAAAGTATTTAGGGCGAAAAAAAAATACAACGGCGGTACATAACAAGTCCGCAAGCGTGTATTAGCAAGTTATTTAATCTTGTGGATAAACCTGTGAATAACTATGTTTTTCTGGGGATAAGTTGATAAATGTGGATAATAAGGGACATTTCCACCAAAATTGTTGATAACTGTGCATAACTATATTAACAAATCATCTGCCAGTTATCAACAAGATATTTTCAGTCATGACTAAAAAAGGGATAATTTATCCACAGATATCCAATTTTGTCGGCATCAATATTCTTGACATAGAGCCTTACGCTGGTCTATAATCTATACTAGTGAAATTTTGTAGATTTTAGTGGGTTTCTCCCTTTTATATAAGGAGGTGTTTAGAGTGAAACGTACTTATCAACCTAATACGCTTTGGAAGAAAAGAACTCATGGTTTCCGTGAGCGTATGTCAACAGCCGGTGGCCAAGCTGTATTGAAAAGAAGACGTGCCAAAGGCAGAAAAAAATTGTCCGCATAGAGCATAGTCAGTAGGCCGCTTTAGTGGCCTATTTTTTCCATTAATTAAACCTGATTATGAAACTTACTTATATTTATATGTTTTGTAAGCAGTGGCGAAAAATAATTAAGAAACCGGATGATTGAACATGGTCAAAAGGTTTACTCTGCCTAAATGGGGCAGACTTTGTAAGAATAAGAGCTTTCAGGCAGTATATCGATCAGGTAAGTCATATGCCAATAAACAATTGGTAGTATATGTCTTGCCTAATCGTTCTGCTAAACGGCAGGTTGGTTTTGCGGCGGGAAAACGTTTAGGGTCGGCTGTTGTGCGCAATCGCCTGAAACGTCTGTTACGGGAAGCCTATCGGCTGCACCAGGATAAATTTATCACCGGTGTTGACCTGGTGCTTGTTGGCCGTAAGCCATTGGTTGGAGCCGGATTGGCTCAAACAACGAAGGCTGTATTGGAGCTTAGTGCCAAAGCAAAAATATTGGCAGAAAAACTATGAAAAAACTAGTAACTTTATTAGTTATCGGTTTGATTAAGTTTTACCGGGGCTTTATTTCACCATTAAAGCCGCCAAGCTGCCGGTTTGTGCCTACCTGTTCCGAATATGCGTTACTGGCTATCGAAAAGTATGGGGTTGCCCGCGGCTTAGTGATGGCTGTGCGGCGTATCTTGCGCTGTCATCCGTTTCACCCCGGCGGATATGACCCTGTTTAAAATACATATCCTATTGCTTGCAGGAGGGAAACTTTTTTGGATTTTTTAAGCAACATTATGCAAACTGCATTGACTTTCTTCTACAATTTAACAATTAGCATGGGGTTTGCCAACTATGGTATTGCGATAATTTTGTTAACTATCGCGATTAAATTAGTGCTGTATCCGCTAACTGTAAAGCAAGTAAGGTCAATGAAAGCAATGCAGGAAATTCAGCCTAAAATGAAGGCGCTGCAGGATAAATACAAAGGCAATCCGGAAAAGCTCAATAAAGAACTGGCTGCTCTTTATAAAGAGGCAGGCGTAAACCCGCTGGCAGGCTGTTTGCCACTGCTGGTGCAAATGCCGTTTTTAATTGCCATATTCTTTGCCATCCGTGATTACCAGTATGCTCAATTGCCGCCAAGTTTTTTATGGATGACAGATTTGGCTCAGCCTGATCCTACATATATACTGCCGGTTTTGTCGGCTGTTACTACTTATATCCAGCAAAAGCAAACAACTACCGAAATGAATCAGCAAACCAAGATGATGATGATTTTTATGCCGCTGTTTATCGGGTATATTAGCATAACTTTCCCGGGTGGTTTAGTACTATATTGGGTAGTCAGCAATATATTCCAGATTTTTCAGCAGTGGTTTATGTATCGTAATAATCCGTCTGTCGTTCAGGAGGAGGTACGCTAATTGATGGCTGGTAAGCTTACTGTTACGGAAAAGACCGGAAAGACAATTGACGAGGCAATTGAACTTGCATTGGCAGATCTTAATGTAAGTCGTGACCGGATTGATTATGAAGTATTGGAAGTTCCTAGCAAAGGGCTGTTCGGGTTTATCGGTTCTAAGCTTGCTAAAGTAAGAGTGACTGTCCGGGCTATTGATTCGGTGGAAGAAGCAAAACAGTTCTTAAACAATGTATTTAAAGCCATGAATGTTACCGTAAGTATGGAAAAGATGAACCAGGGTGATCATGTGGTTATCAATTTACGCGGTGAAGATTTGGGTGTGCTTATTGGTAAACATGGACAAACACTGGATGCCCTGCAGTATTTGACTAATCTTGCCGCTAATCGGGAGGCTGACGAACGCACCCGGATTATCCTTGATGTGGAAGATTACCGTAAACGCCGTGCCGAAACGCTGTCCCGTCTGGCTACACGGTTAGCCGATAAGGTTAAGCGCCGGGGAGAGCGCGTGGTGCTTGAGCCTATGAGCCCGCAGGAACGCAAGATTATTCACATGGCACTTCAGAATGATAACAGAATTGTTACCTATAGTGAAGGCGACGAGCCCTACCGCAAGGTTGTAATTGCCTTAAAAAACAACGGCAGATAAAGTAGATTTAGCTTCAGGTGGGGTTTTCATCCTTGCTGAGGCTGAGTCAGCGGATAATAAAAAAACCGGGGATATTCCCCGGTTTTTATTTGTCCTGACAGCATGTATATGTTTTAAACGCTGCTGGTGCTTAACCGCCGCTTATGCATAACGGCTAGCCACGCCTCGGCGGTGGTAGCAGCGTATTAACGGTTTTGCTGTTTATTCAATAGGTAATCAGTGTGCGCTGGTATTGGCCGCCGCAATGGCAGTATTCTTCAGTGGAGGCGTTGTCGGTATTGCTTTCCGACACATAATCACAGACTGTGCAGGCTGTTTTTAGTTTAACCAGATAGTGACCGGCTGTTTTTGCCTGGTTTATGGCGGTTGTGACTGCGTTTAGCCCTTCTTTCGGAATAATGAACATTGTATTTTGGCAACCGGCGGCATCCTGATAGCTGATCATCAGGTTTGTTTCCGGTGATGTTGCCGCAGGGGAAAGGCTGCTGATTTGGTCATAGGGAATGATTAGCCAACGGGAACTCTGATCACCGGCAGGCTTGTCAATAAAATACAAGGCATGGCTGGTGATGACTAAGGCTCCGTTTTCTCCGGCAAAACTGGCCGGAGAAATATGATAAATAGCTTCTCCCAGCCAAAGGTTATGAGGGACATTGGCAAGCAGCGCTTGTAAGTCAAGACTTAACTTGTCAAAATTACGGTATAGCCTATAAAGCGGTAAAACTGGCGGCATATTTTCCGGCAGAACAGTTATTGCGGCAAATTCAGCTTTAAACGCGTTAAGTATTGGCAGAATTTTGTTAGTGTTGCCCTTATAGATAATAACAGACGGCATATTATCCAGAGCCAGTTTTATTGCCAATCGTCCGCGGAGTAGAATCTTGTCTAAACGCTGCCCCAGGCTTTCCCGGCGGGAGCAGTTTTTCAAAATAACACTGTAGTAGTTGGGTTTACAGTCCAATACAGGCACCTCGCTTTCACCAATATTGTGTACTGCTTACAGTATTTGAAGAATAACAGGGAAAATGGCCACTCCGGTTAATGAGCAGCCACTTAATTTTACTCACTATAAAATGAACCTGTCGACAAGTTCTATTAATTGATTGATTTCAGGCTTGGATACTTGTCCGTTAGCTCCGATGGACTCACCTTTTAAGCGCATTTCTTCGTTAATAAGCGAAGAAAAGATAACTACCGGCAAATGCTTGCATTTCTCATTTTCTTTGATGCGTTTTGTGAGATGATGACCATCCATTTGCGGCATCTCAATATCTGTTATTACCAATTGGATATTATTTTCAATCGGTTCGCCACTTTTAACAAGCTGCTCAATTTTGTTCCAGGCTTCCTGCCCATTTTCTGTTGAGATTATCTTGGCATAACCGGCAGTATGCAGCGTACTTAATAGCAGATCACGCAGCATTTTGGAATCTTCGGCAACCAGGATGGTTTTATTTTTACGGTTATCAAGTATGGTGGAAGAGGTGGAATCTATTTGGCTGAACTTTTCATTCATTTCCGGGTTTATGTCGGCCACTATTTTTTCGAAATCCAGCAATACAACCATTTTTTCCGCCATCTTAATAATGCCGACAACCATATCGGAGTTTGCAATATGGGGAGGCGGTTCCATGGCTGTCCAGGAAATGCGGTGAATGCGTGATACTTCATCCACCAGAAAAGCTACATAGTAGTTATTAAGTTCACTGACAATAACTTTGGGGGAAGTGGTTGTTGATTGATTGCCAAGGCAGCGGGGGAGATTAACAAGCGGCATAACCCGGCCGCGCAAAGTAAATATGCCGTCAACCCATGGATGAATATTGGGCATTTTTGTGACAGGAACCGGGTTAATAACTTCCCTTACTTTGGCCACATTAATGCCATAACTGACAGGGCCAATTGAAAACTCTACTATCTCAAATTCATTAGTACCGGTTTCCAGTAAAATTCCCTTTTTATCAGACATTGCCGTCCCTTCTTTCTTATATCTTATGTCACATTTGTACCTGCTATAGTGTGTAGATAAATCGGAATAGTAAATATTTCTATACTTTGCTTACTTTACCTGCTAATAATTTATAATTAATAATAATTTTTTACAGGTATTATTCAACTTAGCCGGAGAATACTATATAGATTAATCATATTTTGCAGGAAATTGGGAAAGAGTGGGGAACAATATATTTTTGCAGTATTAATATAGCGGATATGGGACGTATATGTAGATATAAGGAGTGAAAGTACTTGAGCATGCTGACAGGCGATGATACTATTAGCGCTATCGCTACAGCAATCGGCGAAGGCGGTATTGGCATTATCCGGATAAGCGGCAGTAAGGCCATGGCTATTGCCGGCAAACTGTTTATCAGTAAATCAGGTAAAACGGTTGACAGTCTTTTGTCCCATCAGGTTATGTATGGGCATATTATTGATCCCGCGAGTGGTGAGACGGTAGATGAAGCCATTTTGCTGATTATGCGTGCTCCCAGGTCATATACTTGTGAGGATGTTGTGGAGATTCACTGTCACGGAGGGCCGGTTCCGTTAAAGCGTATCTTAGATTTGACCCTTGTCCAGGGGGCGAGATTGGCGGATCCCGGAGAATTTACCAAACGGGCCTTTTTAAACGGCAGGCTGGATTTGGCGCAAGCCGAAGCGGTCATTGATATTATCAGGTCAAAAACCGATGCGTCGCTTAAAGTGGCTGTGGGCAATTTGTCAGGTCAATTATCCGAACAAGTAAGAGCCTTGCGCCATGCTGTTTTGCGAATGATTGCCCAGCTGGAGGCGGCCATTGATTTTCCGGAAGAGGATATCGAAGAGGCGGCAGCCGCTGATGTTGCCCAATTAATTGCTGAAGTTAAGAGCCGGCTTACCACACTGTTGGCTACCGCCCAAACGGGGCGAATTTTACGCGAGGGCCTGGCAACCGTTATTATCGGCAAACCCAATGTCGGTAAATCCAGTCTGCTAAATGCCCTGCTGCGGGAGAAGCGGGCCATTGTAACCGACATTCCCGGTACTACCCGGGATATTATTGAAGAATATGTCAATATTGGTGGTATACCGCTTAAAATCATTGATACGGCAGGTATTCGCGATACCGCCGATGTAGTGGAGAAAATCGGGGTAGAGCGGGCAAAAGCTTTGGTGGAGCAGGCGGATTTGATTTTGTTATTATTGGATTCATCAGCACCGCTGTCACCGGAGGACCGGGCCGTTCTGGAGCTTTTGCCAGGCAAACAAGCCATTGTGCTGATTAACAAAAGTGATTTGCCAGCCCGGCTGGAGACTGAAGAAGTTGAGAAATATACCGGCGGCCGGCTGGTACTAAAGATATCGGTCGCCAGGGAAGAGGGGCTGGCTGCACTGGAGCAGGCGATTGTCGATATGGTGTATGGTGGTCAAGTCAGCCCGGGCGAGGCAGCTTTTGTTAATAATGTCCGTCATAGTGCCGCGCTCCGGGCGGCGCTGGAGCGGCTTAACGATGCTGAAGTCACGATTGAGGCCGGCATGCCGGCCGACTGTATTGTTGTTGATCTGCGTGCGGCTTGGGAAAAGCTGGGTGAGGTTACCGGCGACACCGTGGGTGAAGATATAATTGATCAGATATTTACACAGTTTTGTATCGGTAAGTAAGAAGAGGTGACAATGTTGTTTCAAGCAGGAAGTTATGATGTGGTGGTTATCGGTGCCGGACATGCCGGGTGTGAGGCGGCGCTGGCAGCAGCGCGGCTGGGCTGCCGGACACTGGTTACCACTCTGAATATGGATAATATCGCTATGCTGCCATGCAATCCGTCGATAGGCGGACCGGCCAAAGGCCATTTGGTGCGGGAAGTGGACGCGCTGGGCGGTGAAATGGGGATTAATACCGATAAGACCTGCATCCAGATGCGGATGCTTAATACCGGGAAGGGACCGGCGGTACATGCCTTACGGGCGCAGGCTGACAAACGCCTGTATCAGTCGGGTATGAAGCATACTCTGGAAAGTCAGCCCAAGCTGGATGTCAAACAGGCGTTGATTGACAATATACTTGTGGAAAATGGCCGGATTAGCGGTGTTGTTACCGAGCTGGGGGAAATCTACAATGCCAAATGTGTTGTGATTGCTACCGGCACCTATCTGCGGGGTAAGGTCATCCTTGGTGAAACTACTTACCCTGGCGGGCCGGCCGGACAGCGGACTGCGGAAAAACTGTCTGAAGTGCTTAAAGCATTAGGTATTACACTGATGCGGTTTAAGACCGGCACACCGGCACGGGTGGATGCCCGGACGGTTGATACCGGTAAAATGACCATTCAGCCTGGTGACAGTGTGGTCCATAATTTCTCGTTTATGAGCGATATTGCTGACCGGGAGCAAATTCCCTGCTGGCTGACATATACCAATGAACGAACCCATGAGATTATCAGGGCCAACCTGCATCGTGCCCCGATGTATACCGGCATGATCGAGGGTACCGGACCGCGCTATTGTCCTTCGATTGAGGATAAGGTAGTACGGTTTGCCGAGAAATTGGCTCATCAGACATTTATTGAGCCGGAAGGCGCCAGTACTACGGAAATGTATGTCCAGGGTATGTCGTCAAGCCTGCCTGTAGATGTGCAGCTGGCTTTTTTACGAACCATCCCCGGTCTGGAGCAGGCGGAAATTATGCGTCCAGGCTATGCGATCGAATATGATTGTGTTGACCCGACAGAGCTTAAGCCAACCCTGGAAACCAAAAAGGTCGGCGGTTTATTTTCAGCCGGACAGGCCAATGGTACTTCCGGGTATGAAGAAGCTGCCGCCCAGGGGCTGATGGCCGGTATTAATGCCGCTTTGCTGGTACAAGGCAAGCCGCCTTTTATTTTGTCCCGGTCTGAGGCTTATATTGGTGTGCTGATTGACGATCTGGTGACAAAGGGAACAAGTGAACCTTACAGAATGATGACTTCCCGGGCGGAATATCGTCTGATTCTGCGGCAGGACAACGCCGACCTCCGGCTGACGGAAAAAGGGCGGGCCCTTGGGCTGGTTACCCAGGAGCGGTATGAACGGTTTGCGGCCAAGCGCGAGGCCATTGACACTACTCTGGAACTCTTAAAAAGCAGGCAAATTACCCCTATTCCCGAAACCCAGGCTAAAATGACAGCCCTTGGCACAGCAGAGCTTAGGACAGGGATTACTTTGTATGATTTACTCCGGCGCACAGAAGTAACGTATGAAGCCATACGGGCGCAGTTTGATTTACCGGAAATACCGTCACTGGTACGTGAACAGGTGGAAATTGCGGTTAAGTATGAAGGCTATATTCAAAAGCAGGTAGAACAGGTGGAGCGGTCAGCCAAGCTTGAGGTCAAGCATTTGCCTGAGGATATCGACTATAGCCAAATCAGCGGCTTGTCGCTGGAAGCCCGGCAAAAGCTCAACAAAATCCGGCCCCTGTCGGTTGGCCAGGCAGCCCGCATTTCCGGTGTTTCACCGGCAGACATCGCCATATTAATGGTGTATTTAGAGCAGCGGCGAAGTCGTCAGGCATAGAAAGGAGACGGTTATGGGGAGTTTTCAGGAGCTGGTGGCTAATGCTGCTGCTGAATATGGACTGCAACTGACAAACGGGCAAATAGCGGCAATGGATACCTATTACCGGCTGTTGCTTGAATGGAATGAAAAAATGAATTTGACAGCCATAACTGAGCCTCACGAAGTGGCTGTAAAACATATGATTGATTCGTTATCCTGTTACCGGGAGGAAATTTTTACTGCTGCTGCCAGGATTGTTGATGTTGGTACCGGCGCCGGGTTTCCCGGGATTCCACTGAAAATTTTTCAGCCGGAGCTAGAGCTTATCCTGATGGATTCGCTCAATAAGCGGCTGAATTTTTTGCGGGAAGTTGCAGGTAACCTGGGTCTGCAAGGGGTTGCTTTTGTTCATGCCCGGGCGGAGGAAGCCGGGAAAAATAAACAGCACCGTGAAAGTTATGATATCGCCGTATCACGGGCGGTTGCCAGACTGAATGTATTATGCGAGCTATGCCTGCCGATGGTCAAGGTGGGCGGCTGGTTTATTGCGCTTAAAGGCGCCCAATATGAGGATGAAGTGCACGAAGCCGCCAAAGCGCTGACTATTCTTGGCGGCAAAGTGGCAGACATCCGGCCTGTCAGCCTGCCGGGGCTTGCTGACAAACGTGCGGTAATCTATATTAAAAAGGTTGCCGCAACACCGCTCTCGTATCCGCGCAAGGCTGGAACACCCGAAAAAAAGCCCTTGTGATTTAAAGGAAAATTCCATTATTTGTAGAATATATCAGGATAAAAGTACAACATGTCTTAATGTTGTTTTGTAGGTGGTGGAAACATGAGAAATTTGGCCAGGTTATTTGGCATCGGAGATGCTTCGCCAAATGTTCCCGAAGTTGTTGCCGAGGCTGTCCCGGAATTGGTTCCGTCAGTTGCCGGTGAACAGCATGATACAGCTAATGATGCTTCTGATACTGCGATAGAGGTTAGTGCCAGCGAGCTGCAATCAGTGCAGCGGGTTTCACCGGAAATCATTGTGCCCAATCCTTTTCAGCCGCGTAAGACTTTCCATGACGAGTCGCTGCAGGAATTGTCCGCATCTATCCGGGAGTTCGGTGTAATTCAGCCGCTGTTAGTCCGCCGCCAGGGAGAACGCTTCGAACTTATTGCCGGTGAACGGCGGCTTAGGGCCTCAAAACTGGCTGGCCTTGACGAAGTTCCGGTCATAGTACGCGAGCTGGACGACAAGGAAATGGCTGAATTAGCGATGATTGAGAATCTTCAGCGGGAAGATCTGCATTTCCTGGAGGAGGCTGAAGGCTATCAGCATCTGATTGCCAGTTTTAATTTTACTCAAGAAGAATTAGCCAGACGGGTAGGCAAAAACCAATCAACCATTGCCAATAAACTCCGTTTGTTAAAACTTGCGCCAGAAGTGCGCCAAGCTGTCGTGGGGCAGAGTTTGACAGAGCGCCATGCGCGTGCGTTATTGAAACTGGAAGATACGCGTGTGCAAATGGAAGTGCTTGACGGGGTCAGGGAAAATGGTTTAAATGTCCGGGCAACAGAAGACTTGATTGAAACCTATACAGATAATATTTCCCGGGAAAAGAATAATAAAGAAGTCACCCCAAAACAGACGCTGGTTAAAATAATCAAAGATGTCCGCATTTTTATTAATACTATTAACAGTGTAATCAGCCAGATGAAGAAAAGCGGTATGGATATAAAGGTTAAACAGGATATTGAGGGCGATTATGTTACTATTAATATTCAGGTGAAAAATAGCCGTAAGTAACTAAGTTTTATACGAATTCATTCTTCATAAGAAATTCATAATGTCGCGGTATGATATAGACAGACGGAAACAGTCCAGAATTTAACTAGGAGGCGATATTATGAGCAATAAAAAAATGTATCTGATTATTGGTGCGGCTGCCCTGATTATTCTGATGGTTGGTGCGGCAGCTATGGCTGCATCAACTGCAAATGACTGTATTGCCCCCATGGATAGACAGCACCGGGTGATGCTGGATCAATTGGTGCAAGATCAGGTTATTTCCTCAGAACAAGCTGCAACTATTCAAAGCAGAATGGCGGAAACCATGTCCCGGCACATGAATACTATGCCGGAGATGATGAATAATAAAAGGGGCGGCATGCCGGATGATACTGGTTCTTGCTGCGGCTCACAGCAGGTTGTTGCCCCGGAATAGCTATGCTGAGACAAAGCCTCCCTGTGTTAGGGAGGCTTTTGTATCGTTGATGGTGGTAATAGCGAGGGATAAAACTTGTGGCTGGTTGACTGAAGGCTGCGCATCTAAGCTTCAGACGGAGGGAGAAATCATGGCCCAGTATTCTGTAGTTATTGTTGATGATGATGAAAAAATTGTCCGGTTGTTGAAAGCGTATTTTGAAAAAGAAGGCTTTGCCGTGTTTACTGCCTATGATGGTTTGGCCGCGCTGACTGCGGTAAAAGAACATGCTCCTGATATTGTTGTGCTGGATCTTATGCTGCCTGAACTTGACGGCTGGGAAGTATGCCGGCGCCTGCGGCAGGAGAGTGAGGTGGCGATACTTATGCTGACGGCGCGGGATGAGGAGAGCGACCGTTTGGTTGGCCTGGAGCTGGGGGCTGATGATTATGTTGCCAAGCCATTCAGCCCACGGGAAGTGGTGGCCAGAGCCAAAGCCATTCTGCGGCGGGTAGGACGCGCAATAAATAAAGCCGATATTTTGCGTTTTGGCTTGCTTGAAATTGATTCTTTGCGCCATCAGGTTGTATTTAATGGCAATGTTGTTGAACTTACTCCCACAGAGTTTAAGATATTGGAACTGCTTGCTAAAAAACCGGGTCAGGTATTTTCCCGGCTGCAAATTGTTGACGCGGTGCAGGGCTATGCGTTTGAGGGCTTTGAGCGTACCATTGATGCCCATGTGAAAAACCTGCGCCGTAAGATTGGCGACAATCCTAAAGAACCGCGATATATTCAAACCGTATACGGTATCGGGTACAAGTTCGGAGGAGAATATGAATAGCATTACTTACCGGATTACCGGACTCATGTTTTTAATGGTATTGTTTACCGTTGTTAGTTTGATCACACTGGCAGAATGGCAAATGACAGATTTATTTCATAATTATCTTTTAGGCAGCAGTGACAGGACGACTGACGGATTTTCGGGTCATCAGCCGATGCACGGGCAGCTGCTGGGCGCCTCTGAATTGATCTATTTATCCTCGGTACACCGGGCGCTGATCTGGGTTGGATTAGCCATTTTGGTATTTGGCTTAGGTGTCAGTTTTGCCCTGGCGCGCAGCATAACTGTACCCCTGCGAAAATTGAATCAGGCGGCGGCACAAATTGCCGAAGGCCATTTTGGCCAAAAAGTGCTGGTAGAGTCAAAGGATGAGGTGGGTCAGCTGGCCAACGCTTTTAACCATATGACCGAAGTGTTGGCGGTTAATAACCGTTTGCGCCGGCAGCTGCTGGTAGATGTCGCCCATGAGCTGAAAACACCGCTTACCGTCATTCAGGGAAATCTGGAAGGCATGATTGACGGGGTAGTGGCCAGAGACAGTGGACAACTGCACTCTCTTTTAGATGAGACCAAACAGCTTAACCGGATGATTAAAGATTTACGGGAATTATCGCTGGCCGAGGCCGGGCAGCTGTCGCTGGAAAAGGAGCCGGCCGATTTGTGTCAGCTGCTGACAAGAGCCGTCAATATGCTAAAGCCTATGGCTGAAGAAAAAGATATTGCCATTCAGGTTATTGCGCCACAACCGGTAATGGCAGATATTGATATTCAGCGCCTGAACCAGGTTGTATATAACCTGCTTACCAATGCTATTCGCTACACGCCTCCTGGCGGCGAGATAACGGTTGAGCTGCGGGAGACAGCAGAGGCAGGCAGCTGCTGGCGGCAGATAGCGATCCAGGATACAGGCCAGGGAATTCCCGCTGAGCATCTGCCCCATATTTTTAATCATTTTTATCGTGTGAATGCCGCGCGTGACCGCCGGAGCGGCGGGTCGGGCATTGGTTTGGCGATAGTCAAACGACTGGTTGAGCTTCATGGCGGCAAAATCATGGTTGAGAGCCAACTTGGCAAAGGCAGCATATTTTATGTTTATTTACCCCGGTAAACTTGTTCCGGTACAGGGCACCAGGATAATCGCCTATAGATATCTTGACTAAGACAAAATAAATCCTGACACCAGGAAAGGGGTGTCAGGATTTATTCGTTTATTTACTGTGCGGAGAGTTTGCATAACGAATCGGCCAGTTCTTCTATATATTCCCGCCGGTATACTTTGGCAAGCCAGGAAGCGGGTATGCTGTTTGCCCCGTAATAGGTTCCGGCTAATTGCCCGTAGACAGCAGCGGTGGTATCGGCGTCATCACCAAGGTTTACGGCAAGCAAAGCACCCTCGGCAAAGCTGTCGCTATGATAAAAAGCCCATAGTGCTGCTTCCAGGCAATCAACAACATAACCTGTGCCGCGAATGTCCGGCGGGTTTTTGGACTTATACGAGCCGGCAGCAATGGCGGCGATATTTGGCGACAATGGCCTGATCCAGCCTTCCGGCAGGGGTGAGTAATGCCGGGTAAGCAGTGTGGCCTTATCCTGATCCTGAAGTGCGCCGATCAGCAGGGCGGCTAAATAGCGGCAAGCATCAACGGCTTCAGGCGCGGCGTGGGTGGTACGGGAACTGTCTGCTGCCAGGTCGATAGCCAGCGCCGGGTTTGCTGCATACCGCAGCGGGACAGGCGCCAGGCGCATAAGGGAGCCATTGCCGGCGGTACGGGGGTCTTCCGAGCCGGTGTAAGGCTGGCCGGTACGGCTGTAAGTTTCCAGGGCGGCGCGTACGGTTTGGCCAATGGAAAAGCAGCTGCCTGTACTGCTTAGATAGCCTTCTTTGTACCACCGCAGGTAATGCTCCATTTGATCGGCCGGATCAAATTTCTGACTGTGGATCAAGCTTTCTGCCAGGCATAAAGCCATAGAGGTATCATCAGTCCAGTAGCCGGGCTTGAGCGCAAAAGTACCGCCGCCGATCAGGCCGGTTATCGGCGCAAAACTGCCTGGCAGCTTGCCTTCAAGCGGTACTCCCAGGGCATCCCCGGTTGCCAGCCCCAAGAGTGCGCCCCGGTAACGGTTATGTTTCATCGATATTCACTCCCGTGTTTTTATTATATACAAGACCCGGCACGGGCGACCGTCAGCCAACGCTGCGCCGCTGGCGCTTAACCTCCGCTTATGCTTAACGGCCGCCCGTGCCTCAGTACTGTTTAGGTTCGGCCAGCCCCGGTTGCTTCCGTGACCCTCCGGCCATTGCCGGAAAAAGCGTTCCGCAGGAGAAAAGCCGGGTGGTATTCCGTTAAAAAATCCGTACTGTTTGAGCGTAGCGAGTTTACGGATTTTAGGAATACCACCCGCTTTTCAGCTTTTGGAGGCTTCAGGCCTAGACTTTTTGTTACTTTTGGGGCAATGCCAAAAGTAAAACCGTTCTTCTTGTATTCCCGGATTTGCTGATATTGGGCAAAGCCAAAGGCCCGGGGTGGCTGCTTGGCTTAACAGCCAAGCAGTTGTTTAGCAATATTCACCGCCGCTACGCCGTTGGCCGCGTAAGCATCGGCTCCGGCCTGCCGGGCATAGCTTTCGGTAAGTACAGCACCGCCTACTATGGTTTGACCGGGGAAGCCGTCAGCCTTGAGCGCGGTAATGGTGGCATCGACTTGCGGCAAGGTGGTGGTCATCAGGGCGCATAAACCGACAATATGGGCCTGATGGTTCCGGGCGGCATCGACAATGGTTTCGGCAGTAACATCTTTACCTAAATCAATGACTGTAAAGCCATTGTTCTCTAATAATGCGGCAACAATGTTTTTTCCCAGGTCATGAATATCCCCTTTTACTGTGGCCAGTACTACCGTACCCAGGCTTTGGGTGGTATGGGAGGGGAGTACCTCTTTAATCGTGGTAAAAGCCGTGCGCATGGTTTCGGCCGATAAGAGTACCTGCGGCAGGAAGCAACGCCCCTGCCCGAAGGCTTGCCCGACCTCGTTCATTGCAGCTGTCAGTGCCTGTTCGGTAATGGCAAGCGGGCTATGATTTTCGGCTAAGGCCTGGCGGATCAGCGGCGCTACTCCTGTTGTTTCGCCATTGATTACTGTTTGGCGAATTTGCGTTAAGATATCAGGGGCAGTTGTGGCAGACTCCGGCGCCTGAGCGGGCATATTCACATATTTTTTGCTGTATTCGGCCACCGCCTGGCGGTGGCGTCCCCCTAAAGCCACCGCAGCCGACCAGATGTCTTGCATTAACGGATCAAAAGGATTGAGAATGGGGGCATCAAGCCCGGCATCTAACGCCATAGCGCAAAAGGCGGCATTCATTACATCACGCCGCGGCAGGCCGAAGGAGACATTACTGAGTCCCATGACTGCCGGGCAGCCGAGTTGTTCGCGATATAATTTCAGGGTTAACAGCGTTTCAGCCGCAGCCTGGGAGTCTGTTGCCACCGTCATAACCAAAGCATCCAGCAGCAGATCCTGGCGGTTTAGTCCATGCTCCTCTGCCTGCTGAATAATTTGTCTGGCTATTTTTATGCGTTCGGCTGCGGTTTTTGGTACACCGCTATCTGATAGCGGCAGACATAAAACAGCTGCGCCGTATTTTTTTGCAAGTGGCAGGAAGGTATCTAAGCGCTCGGTCTCGGCGCTGACGGAATTAATCAGCGCCCGGCCGGGATAAGCTTTTAGTCCGGCTTCCAGCGCTGCCGGGTCGGTGGTATCAATGGCCAGGGGTACATCGACCAAGGCCGATAAATCTTCGATAGCCTGTTTCATGACAAGTACCTGGTCAATACCGGGTACACCCATATTGACATCTAAAATACCGGCACCGGCCTTGATTTGTGCCAGTGCTTCTTTTTTTACGGTGACAAAACTACCGGCCTTGATCTCAGCCGCGAGGGCTTTGCGGCCTGTGGGATTAATTCTTTCACCGATTATTACCGGCGAAACCTGGGGGCCAAGGTATACCGTACGGGTGCGGCTGGTTAGTGCGGTGAATGTCTGAATCTGTTTGGCCGGCGTGGCTGTCAGCTTATCAGCCGTTTGGCGAATGGCCTGTATGTGTGCAGGGGTAGTGCCGCAGCAGCCGCCAATGTAACTGGCACCGGCAGCAGCCAGTTTGGGTACCCAGACGGCCATTTCTTCTGCCGACATCGGGAATACCGTTTGACCGTTGACCAGTTCAGGCATGCCGGCGTTAGGCTGTACACTGATGGGGAGAGAGCAGGCTTGTGCCAATATTTCCACCACCGGCAACAGCTGTGCCGGCCCCAAAGAGCAGTTGGCGCCGATAACGCTTGCACCTAAAGCTTCTAAGGTAATGGCAGCCGTTCGCGGGTCGGTACCGGTTACTGTCCGGCCGTCGGCATCAAAGGAGAGTTGGCAAATCACAGGTTGTGGGCTAACGGCTTTAGCTGCCAGCAGCGCTGCCCGCATCTCCTGGATATCAATAATTGTTTCAATAATTATGTAGTCAACCCCGGCTTGAGCCAGAGCATTAATCTGCTCATAATATACCGCGTAGGCGTCAGCAAAAGTGAGTTCACCCAAAGGTGCAATAAACTTGCCTGTCGGACCGACAGAGCCGGCAATTTTAGCGTGGGCGCCTGCTGCCTGACGGGCGGCGGCTACACCGGCGGCATTTATTGCTGTGACTTTGTTCTCCAGGCCATAGTGGGATAGTTTGATACGGTTGGCGCCAAAGGTATTTGTTTCTATTATAGTGGCGCCTGCTGCTACATATTGGCGGTGAATAGCCGTTATCTTAGCTGCTGCTTCGATATTCCATACTTCCGGACATTGGCCTGGTTCCAAACCTGCTTGCTGCAGCATGGTACCCATAGCACCATCAAAAATTGCGATCATTTGCTAATAGTCTCCTTTCGTGCGTGGCAACCGGCTTGCCCGCATTTATCACAGGCCAGTTCTTGCTGATGGGATAAGTTTACTGTCTGGTGGTAGGGATATAGACCAACAATGGCAGTAACCGATTTGCGCGGTACCAGCATTTTTGTGTCAGTGACACTAAGCTCAATACTGGCACCTGTCGCTAGTTTTAATATTTCAGGCTGCACTTCGATAGACCAACCGCCATAGCCAGGACTGAAGCGGCGTCCGGCTGTCAGGCCTGAGCGGCCGGCATGCTGACCGATGATAGTGCAGACAGCATCGCAAGCTGTTTCAACTGCTGTTGTTCCGGCAGCATCTAACAGCAGGGCTAAGGTATATTGATTTTGCGAAAATAGATTAGAAACTTCCTGCTCCAGCGGCAGACCGATGGTTACCGCCATTACGGCTACCTGGGAGGCTCCATGCAAGTGTTTAATCACACTGTCGGCAGTCAGTACCAGCGGCTCGGGAGACAGGATGGTATGCTCTTCCTGATCATAGACATAAACCTGCCAGACCCCTTTCGGCATAGCTAAAAGTTGACCTTGCGTGCAGGCTTCTGCCAGCAAAGCTGCGGAAAAATCGGATTTACTGGTGAGCCCGGCATAGCGTTTGGTTTCGGCAGGGTCAATGGTAGTTAAGCGCGGGTGGTACATGGGCATTTCTCTGGATACCTCCTTAGCGACAAGCGGTATTATTAGCATTATAGTATATTTTGCTGATTAGTTAAAGTAAGACTTAGCGGATTAAACAGTTTACGACCTTGTTATTAACATAACTAATTAATTATGTAATATATTAAGAAAATATTATGCTGCAAAGTAAAACTTCCTTTACTGTAAGTTCTACTTTGCAGCAGTTTTTGGCAGGAAATTGCGCAGATATGTGGAATGAAAAGATGGAACTAATTATTGCCTCATCCGGCGAGACCATGAAGTATATCACCGGCCTTTTTGCCGCCATGCTTTGTTGGTGTCGGCTTACATATGTCTGATATGCGCGCCTCCTTCGCCGCGCCTGACGACAAAAATGCTCGGCGCTATACTCCATAACCCCGCCGGATGAGTCACTATTTTGAGGTGAAAAAAGCTTGGTTAAAGTGATTGCTATCGCCAATCAAAAAGGCGGGGTCGGTAAAACCACGACTGCGGTCAATCTCGCGGCCTGTTTGGCTGAGTTGGGCAAACAGGTATTACTTATCGATATAGACCCCCAGGGTAACTCTACCAGTGGGTTGGGCTTCAATAAGGGGACTATTAAACGTTGTGTCTATGATGCTCTGGTTAATGATGTTCCGGTTGAATCCATTGTCGTCCAAACTCAAATTGATAAGCTTAAATTACTGCCGGCTACCATTCAATTAGCCGGTGCAGAAATTGAACTGGTATCAATGATGTCACGGGAGGGAAAACTTAAGCGGGCACTTGATAAGGCTAAGTTTGCTTATGACTATGTATTAATTGATTGTCCACCTTCGTTAGGCCTGCTTACCATCAACTCGTTGACAGCAGCTAATTCTGTGCTTGTACCCATTCAATGCGAATTTTATGCTTTGGAGGGTTTGACCCAGCTAATGAATACCGTTAGTTTGGTCCAGAAAAATCTCAATCCGGTGCTTACCCTGGAAGGGGTCGTACTTACCATGTTTGATGCCCGGACTAATTTGTCGATTCAGGTTGTTGACGAGGTGAAAAATCATTTCCGGCATAAGGTGTATCAAACCATTGTGCCGAGAAATGTTCGCTTAAGCGAGGCTCCCAGCCATGGGCAACCGGTGATAAAATATGATCCTAAATCAAAAGGGACGGAAGTCTATTTTGATTTAGCACGTGAGGTGATTGGTGATGAGTAAACGTGGATTGGGTAGAGGGCTGGATGCCTTATTTGCTGCACCTGATGCAGCGCAGGCTATAGATACTAACGAACCGGTGAATGAGATTGCAATTAAAGATATTACTCCCAACCTGCATCAACCCCGGCGGGATTTTGATGAAGAAGCATTGGCAGAACTGGCGCAGTCAATTAAGCAGCATGGGGTTATTCAGCCGGTAGTAGTGAGAAAGACCCTTAGCGGCTATGAACTGGTGGCCGGTGAACGGCGGTGGCGCGCCTCCCAAATAGCCGGATTGAAAATGATTCCGGCAGTGGTACGTGAATATACCGATGCGGAAATGATGGAAATAGCGCTTATTGAAAATCTTCAACGCCGTGACCTGAATGCAATTGAAGAAGCTATGGCTTTCCGCAGCCTGATGGAGGAATTTGGCCTCACCCAGGAAGAGGTGGCGCAAAGAATTGGGCGCAGTCGCTCAATGATTGCCAATACCGTTAGATTACTCAAGCTTCATCCTGAAGTGCAGAGTTTTGTTTCACGTGGAACATTAAATATGGGACAGGCTCGCCCGCTGCTTGCTTTAGAAAATCCGGAACTTCAACTAGATGCGGCTAATCAAATTATGGAAGAGGATCTTTCGGCGCGTGACGCTGAAGAGTTGGTACGCCGCCTGGCAGCTCGCCGTCCGGTAAAACCGGCTGAGCCAAAGCAGGAGATACAGGAAGATCAATTCTTCATGAATGAATTTGAGGACCGATTAAAAGTATTACTTGGTACACAAGTTAGAATTAAACCCGGCAAATTAAAAAGCAAGATTGAAATTGAGTACTATTCCAATGAAGATTTAGAACGCATTATGGAAATGCTATCTACTCGTCAGGAAGTAGCTGGTTCTAAATTTCATGGACAATTAATTGTGTAGCAGTTAGGCCAAATTGCGGTAGCGGCATAGTAGTGGCTGGTGCTGTAGATGTTTCACGTGAAACATTAGCAAGGGATTCTTGGTGACGGAGGTGCGTGAGGATGCGCCTGGAAAAAGATTTGCTGGGTGAGCGGGAAGTGCCGGCAGACGTATATTATGGTATTCATACCTTGCGGGCAGTAGAAAATTTTCCTCTCTCCGGTTATAAAGTATCGGTAGAGCTGATTAAAGCCATTGCGCTAATCAAAAAAGCAGCGGCTGAGGTTAATGCCGAACTGGGGTATTTACCGAATGATAAGGCCCACGCGATAGCTTTAGCAGCAGATGAGGTTATGGACGGACAGTGGGAGGAACAGTTTGTCGTTGATGCATTACAGGGAGGGGCAGGAACTTCGACAAACATGAATGTCAATGAAGTGCTGGCAAACCGGGCCATCGAACTTCTGGGCGGGCAGCGCGGCAATTATTCGCTGATTCACCCCCTTAATCATGTTAACATGCATCAGTCTACCAATGATGTTTATCCGACAGCCCTCAGAATTGCCGCCATTTGGCTGCTGAAGCCTTTGAGCGATGGCTGTGCAGCGTTGCAAGAGGCGCTGCAGGCCAAAGAAGCCGAGTTTGCGGGAATTATCAAGGTTGGCCGAACGGAAATGCAGGATGCTGTGCCGGTTATGTTAGGACAGGAGTTTAGTGCCTATGCCAGTGCAATCGCCCGTGACCGCTGGCGCTTGTACAAAGTTGAGGAACGGCTGCGTCAGGTTGGTTTAGGTGGTACTGCCATTGGTACCGGGCTCAATGCGGATAAGAAATATCTATTTATGGTTAATGAACGGGTACGGCAGTATGCTGGTGTGGGCGTAGCCAGAGCGGAAAACATGATTGATGTTATTCAAAATGCTGACGTATTTGTGGAAGTATCCGGGCTGCTAAAAGCGTTGGCTGTCAATCTAGGTAAAATGGCGCATGATTTTAGATTAATGTCATCAGGACCATGTGCCGGTTTGGGTGAGATACGACTGCCTGAACGGCAGGCCGGGTCTTCCATCATGCCTGGCAAAGTTAACCCGATAATCCCGGAAGCGGTTAACCAAACTGTCTTTCATGTTATGGCCTCCGATATGGCCATTGCTATGGCGGCACAATCAGGTCAGCTTGAACTGAACCCATTTATGCCACTTATTGCGCATCATCTGTTGGAAAGTCTGACCATCTTAAAGAATACTGTAAAAGTTGTCAATGAATTTTGTGTACAGGGAATAACGGCAGAGGTCGAACGCTGTCAAAACTTATTGCATAACAGCCAGGTTAGCGTAACAGCACTGGTGCCGCATATTGGTTATGATTTGGCATCTAAAGTGGCTCGCAGAGCCATGGAGGGAAAAATGACAGTGCGGCAAGCCGCCATTGAACTGGCCGTATTGTCTGAACAACAGCTTGACGCCGTCCTGGACCCGCGGGCTATGACTAGACCGGGTATTGCCGGAGCGCGAAAATAGGGGGAAAATAATATGGAAGAAACACCGAAAGGTTCCCGGCTGCATATTGCCATCTTTGGCCGGCGAAATGCCGGTAAGTCCAGTTTAATCAACGCTCTTACCAGTCAGGATATTGCTCTGGTTTCTGATGTGCCAGGCACTACCACTGATCCGGTATATAAAGCCATGGAAATATTGCCGATTGGTCCGGTCATGATTATTGACACAGCCGGTATTGATGATGTGGGAGATTTAGGCGCACTGCGGGTAGAACGAACCATGCAAGTGCTTAATAAAACCGATTTGGCAGTTATGGTAATTGAGCCGGAACAAGGTGTGACAGAGTTTGAACAACAGCTTGTTAAAGCAATCAGAAAACGTAATTTGCCGATTGCCGGTGTAATCAATAAAAGTGATTTGCTGTCAATAAGTCCGGAGCTGCTGGCACAGTGGAGTGTCGAGATAGATGTGCCGCTGATTGGCATTAGTGCCAAAACCGGTCAGGGAATTGAGGAACTAAAACGTCTCATGATTAAGCTGGCTCCTGATGACTGGGAAGGGCCGCCGCTGATTGGTGATTTGGTTTCACCGGGAGACACTGTCGTTTTGGTTGTTCCCATTGATTTGGCAGCGCCTAAAGGGCGCTTGATTTTACCGCAGGTGCAGACCATCCGGGATATTTTGGACAATGACGCCTGTGCTGTTGTGGTTAAGGAACGCGAGCTCAAAGAAGCATTAGCGGGTTTAAAGCAGCCACCGCATTTGGTGGTTACTGATTCGCAGGAATTTATGAAAGTAGGTGCAGATACGCCGCCGGGTGTAATGCTAACCTCATTTTCGATTCTCCTGGCGCGTCATAAAGGCGACCTGGAAACCCTGGTAACGGGGGCTAAAGCCATTGACAGTCTGGAGCCGGGCGATAAGGTGCTCATAGCGGAAGGCTGTACCCATCACCGTCAGGCTGACGATATCGGGAAAATGAAAATTCCTCGCTGGCTTAGACAGAATGTCGGTGGCGAACTGGAATTTGAATGGGTGTCTGGCGGGACTTTTCCGCCGGATTTGACAAAATATAAATTGATTGTACATTGTGGCGGATGTATGCTCAATCGCCGGGAAATGCTGTACCGTTTGGCTACGGCCAGAGAAGCAGGGGTGCCAATAGTAAATTACGGCTTGTTGATTGCTCACCTTCATGGCATTTTGCACCGGGCGCTTGCGCCTTTTCCGCTGGCACAAATGATTTTGACAGAGTAGGGGCTGAACGAATTGTGATATATCTTGATAATGCCGCTACGACGTGGCCTAAACCGGAAAGTGTGTATCAGGCGGTAGATCAGTGCCTGCGAACAAGGGGGGCTAATCCCGGACGTGGCGGACATGGCATGGCGCGGGCGGCCAGCTTGTTATTATATGAAACCCGCGAAGCTTTAGCGGAGCTATTTGGCATTGCCGATGCCAATCAACTGGTCTTTACCTATAATGCTACTGATGCCATCAGTATGGCGGTTATGGGATTGGCAGACCCGGGTGACAGCATTGTGACTACATCCATGGAGCATAATGCTGTAGCCAGAACGCTTCGGCTTGCCCAGTCGCGAGGGGTAACGATTCATGTAATTCCCTGTGATTCGACCGGGCAGCTTGATATGCAGGCAATGGCAGCAGCCATCAGGCAAAAGCCGAAAGCGGTGGTGATGACCCACGCCTCTAATGTTACCGGTACTATTATGCCGGTTGCCGAGGTAGGTAAACTAACAAAAGAGCAAGGTGTTGCGCTGGTGGTTGATGCGGCACAAACCGCCGGTGTGGAGGATATCCATGTAGCCGATATGGGGATTGATATCCTGGCTTTTAGCGGGCATAAAGGGTTGCTTGGCCCGCAAGGGACAGGCGGTTTGTATATCCATGAGGCTATTACCGTACGGCCGCTGAGGGTTGGCGGTACCGGCAGCTTGTCTGAATCTGATTTGCAGCCGGAGTTTATGCCTGACAGCTTGGAAAGCGGTACACCCAATACACCCGGTATTGCCGGACTTAATGCCGGAGTGCAATTTATTCTGCAAACCGGTCAGGCTGTTATCCGGGCGAAAGAAATGGAGCTGACCGGACAATTACTGGCAGGCTTGCTGGCAATACCGGCAGCCAGTGTCTATGGCAGGCTTGATCTTTTAGGACGGACGGCAGTGGTTTCGTTTACCCTGAAAGGGCAGGACAGTGGGCAGATAGCGCACCTGCTTGACCAGCAGTATGCCATTGCCTGCCGTTCCGGCTTACATTGCGCACCCTGGGCGCATAAAACCATCGGTACGCTTGAGACCGGCACTGTGCGCCTAAGTCCGGGATATTTCAATACACAACAAGAAATTGAGCAGGCGCTTGCCGCCATTCGCGAAATTGCCGCTCAGGGAGGATTCATTCATGAAAGGGACTTTAGTTAATGTCGCGGCTGTAGTCGTTGGCTCAGGCTTGGGCCTGGTGCTAAAACGCGGTATTCCCGAAAAATATCAAAATACCATCATGCACGGGATGGCGCTGGCCGTCGGTGTCATTGGCCTGCAGATGGCATTTAAGACAGAGAATATGCTTATCGTTATTTTGGGGTTAGCTGCCGGGGCTGTTATCGGAGAGGCACTCAATATTGATGGCGGTTTAAACCAAATAGGTAATTGGCTGTCAGAGAAACTGGGAGGCAAAGACCAGCCCGGACAAAACAACATCGGGCACGGATTTGTTACTGCCAGTTTAGTGTATTGTATTGGTGCCATGGCGGTTGTGGGGGCAATCCAGGACGGTTTAACCGGAGACACCAGTACCTTATACGCCAAATCGTTACTGGATGGGATTACTTCGATTGTATTTGCTTCCAGTATGGGGGTGGGAGTAACCTTTTCCAGCCTGTCCATTCTGGCATACCAAGGCTCGATAACTTTACTTGCCGGATTTTTCAGCTCGGTGCTGTCTGACCGGGTGGTTACCGAATTAACGGCAACCGGCGGGATTCTTATTGTCGGAGTGAGCATACTAATGCTGGAAATTAAAAAGATAAAGCTGGCCAATTTGCTGCCTGCCATACCGGCTGCCGCCGCTTTAGCCTACTTTTGGCCGGTATAGGCGTAATAGTTGGCTTTCGAAAAGATTTGCCGGTCATAATAGCAGTGAAATCCAGCTTTGACAGTTGATCACAGCTAATAATCCTATGCCCGGAATTTTGTGTGAAACTTTTGTCGCAAAAAAGAAAGGTGATGCAATGACTAACGTGGATTTATCGCAGTATACCGCATTAATTACTGCCAATTTGCCCTATATACTTCTTATACTGACAGCTTTAATCTTTTTGGCATTACTTGTTTTTATTAATATTAGCATTAAAATGAATAAGCTCAACAAGCGTTACCGGAGAATGATGACAGGAATCGACGGCGGTAATATTGAGCGGTTGCTGCAGGTGCATATGGAAGAAGTACGTCAGGCAGTTACCAAAGTAAATCAGCTTGACGGGGAATATCGCCGTTTGCAGGCTGTCGCCGCTGCCTCCGTACAACATGTAGGTGTTGTACGCTTTAGCGCGTTTGAGGAGATTGGCAGTGACCTTAGCTTTTCCCTGGCACTGCTTGACAGCAAAAGGAATGGAGTTGTGTTATCCAGCATTTACGGGCGCAGTGAGTCGCGGGTATATGCCAAACCGGTGGTTAACGGTCAGTCAACCTATTTATTAACAGGCGAAGAAAAAGAAGCTATAGACAAAGCTTTGGGAAAAATTTCATAGATTGGCAGGATTTTTGCATTTTTTGGCGAATAACACCAGGGTTGGAGTAATGCAATCTTGTCTAATGACTAGCCGCTTTAAGATTTCGGGTTGTTACAAAGGGTATTTAGAGCGGACAAGCCCTTGGATGAGGACGACGAACCTTCAGAAGGGTTAAATCCACCTGAAGCTAAGTCTACTTTACGAAGAAGGTGATATTTGTTGAAACAAAAAATGCAGAAGCCTGACAAGCGCGAATATACACTAATGATTGTGCCCCATCATGGCAAATCGGTATTTAGTCTTCGTATACCTATAAAAATAGTCAAATACGCAGCAGTAACGCTGGGTATCTGTCTTACGATACTTTCCGGCACAATGTTAAATTACCGGTATCAGGCCAATATAGCCACCCAGGAAAAGATCGAGCTAGTTCAATTGCGGGAAGTGAGCAGTAAGCAAAATGTAGAGCTGGAAGAGCTGGCTAAGGCGACTGCCGAGCTCCAGGACAATATGAACCGTCTCAACCAGTTGGACAGCGACCTTCGCCGCATGGTAAACAGTGAGGAGTCGGCTGCTGTTTCCCGTTCGGCGCCGGTACGTATCGCAAACTACAACGGACAAGGCGGGCCTGAGGTTAAGCCGGATATTAAACAGTTGACCACCCTGGTCAACGAGCTTAAGGCATCAGTAAGTGAGCGGGAGAAAAGTCTTAGCAATTTGAAAGACGCGTTAATAGAGA
This sequence comes from Sporomusa sp. GT1, assembly GCF_014634905.1. Taxonomy (NCBI): domain Bacteria; kingdom Bacillati; phylum Bacillota; class Negativicutes; order Selenomonadales; family Sporomusaceae; genus Sporomusa; species Sporomusa sp. GT1. The sequence goes on from NZ_BMBX01000012.1 coordinate 49,567, forward strand.
AAAATGAACGTTTAGCGGTTACGCCCTCCATTTGGCCGACGAATGGCGAAGTATCTTCCCGCTTCGGCTGGCGCAGTTCGCCCTGGGGTATGGGAAGCAGTTGGCATCCGGGCATTGATATCGCTAACGATATCGGTACGCCTATTGTTGCCGCAGCCGACGGTACGGTTGTCAATAGCGGCTGGTATGGCGGTTACGGTAAAATGATAGAAATTGATCATGGCAATGGCATTGTCACTATTTACGGACATAATTCCCGCAACCTGGTGGAAGCAGGCCAGAGGGTTAAAAAAGGTGAAACCATCGCTCATATGGGAAGCACAGGAATAAGTACAGGGCCGCACCTGCACTATGAGGTTCGTGTCAATGGCACGGCTGTTAACCCGTCAACTTTTTTATAAAATAGGAGGTTAAGCATTAATGTTTGGCATGAAGAAGCAGGCAGGCAGCGGTAACATTGGCGAGCAAGTCGGCACTATTATTGGCAGTGATACTTCTTTTAAAGGCAGCATTACTTCACAAGGCACCATTCGTATTGATGGCCAGCATGAAGGGGATTTGACTATAGCCGGTGATCTGGTAATTGGCGAACGCGGCCAGCTCCAATCGCAGATCAAAGCCCGCAGCATACTTGTTGCCGGCATGATCAGCGGCAATATTGAGGCCACGGATAAACTGGAGCTTATGCCTACCGCCAAAGTTTATGGGGATATTAAGGTGGGTACTCTCACCATTAACGAAGGCGCCGTGTTTCGTGGTGCCTGTCAGATGCTTAAGGAAGTACCGGCCGAAGAAAACGAGTGAAATGATTATAAAAAACCCCCGGAATACTGTTTGACGACAAGTATCCCGGGGATTTTCTATATTTACCAGAATGTATAAGTTTGGCGCGCTATTACAAGGCCGGCTTATTTTCAGTTTTGTGAATGCGTATGTGAACGGCCCAGACCAAAAGATAAGCTATGGGCAATTGTGTCGGCCATTTTCATTACCAGATTCAGTCTGGTGCTTTGCAGCACCAAATGTTCCATAAAGCCGCCAACATTAACAATACCGGTGATATAAGCATTCCCTACCGGCGGCAGGTTTTTGTTGACGGCAGCACCTGGCTTAACAGAGCCATGACCCAGTGTCACGCAGCCGACATTCTCCAGTTTTCCCAGGCAGGCATCTACGGCAATGACAAAAGGATGACTGAAGGAACTGCCAATAAATTTGAGTTTGTCTTCCAGATTGGTGGCGTGTACCGGATCGTCCAGGGTGCCGTAAATGTGGGGAAATAGATTAAGCGTTTTTAGTTTTGTACCGGTTAGCGGACCGAGAGAATCACCTGTTGAGCGGTCGGTACCAATACATAATACGATAATGTCATTTCCGTCGGCCCTGGCGGTTTCAATCAGATTACGGATGGAAATGGCTAAATCGTACATAACATTCGCTTGAGTGACATTGAACTTTAATTCGCGGCTTGGCCCGGGAACCGGTGGTGATGGCTTAGGCGGAGCTAATTTGTTTAAACGGGGAAAGTTTAAAAGATTATTTAGCATAGGCAAACTCCTGTTGCATATTTACTATTACCAGTATGTGTGAAAAAGCAATAATCTATACATCCGGGCAGGAATTTTTGCCAGAAAACAGGAATACACTATGAAATGTTTACCAGGTTATATCAATAGTTAAGGAACAATAGGGAGGCAGCAAGATAGATGGAGGGGAATAACAAGTTACGTTCTATACCGTCGATCGACCGGCTACTGTCGATTGCGTCAGCCGATAAAGAGATCAACGCCTATCCGCGCGAACTGGTGGTTGCTTGTTTGCGCCAGGTGGCGGCTGAGGCCAGAGAGGCACTCAGGCTGAACTCTGAGCAGGAATGCAGTCCGGCAGCCCTGCTGGTTGAGGCCAGGGAAATGCTGAGCCGGTGCAGCCGTCCCAGCCTGCGCCGGGTTATTAATGCCACAGGCGTAGTGCTGCATACCAATCTGGGGCGGGCGCCGTTAGGCAGGCGGGCCAGGGAATGTGTAACCGATGTAATGGCAGGCTATAGCACGCTGGAATATGATACGGAAACAGGCGGGCGCGGCAGCCGTTATGCCCATGTATCGGAGCAATTGTGTCAGTTAACAGGCGCGGAAGATGCTATTGTGGTAAATAATAATGCAGCAGCTGTGCTGTTAGTCTTGTCCGCTGTAACGAAAGGGCGGGAGGTTATTGTCAGCCGTGGTGAACTTGTGGAAATTGGCGGTTCTTTCCGCATTCCGGATGTTCTCAGACAAAGCGGCGCCACCCTTGTTGAAGTGGGAACCACTAATAAAACCCATTTGTCAGATTACGAACAAGCCATTGGGCCCAATACGGGGGCTATTTTAAAGGTGCATACCAGCAATTATCGCATCATCGGCTTTACAGCCCAACCGGACAGCCGGGAACTGGCCGCTTTAGCGCATCGCTATCAATTGCCGGTTATTGAAGACTTAGGGAGCGGGACACTGCTGCCGCTGGCTGCCGGCGGACAGACAGAACCCACGGTGGCAGAACGGCTGCAGCTGGGTTTTGATATAGTTACTTTTAGCGGCGATAAACTGCTGGGCGCAGGGCAAGCAGGTATTATTGCCGGCAAAGCTCAATATGTGGCCATGATGAAAAAACATCCGCTGCTCAGGGCTGTACGTATTGACAAGCTATCGTTAGCAGCCTTGGAAGGAACTTTGATGGAATATGTGCTGGGAGAGCCTGAACAGACTGTACCGGCATTAGCGATGCTTACTATTGCTGAGGATATATTGAAAGAACGGGCCATACAGCTTAACCGGTTAATTCTGCAGCCGGAACTAAGCGGTCTGACGGCCGAGGTCGTACCGCTGAGTTCACCCGCCGGCGGCGGCGCGCTCCCGCTTGCCGCTTTGCGGGGCTATGGTGTGGCTGTCAATATGCCGGGGATGAGTGCCGATAAGCTTGAAAGCCGCCTGAGGCAGCGGAATATACCCATTATTGTCCGGATTCAGGAAGAGCGGATTATTTTCGATGTGCGCTGTCTGGTTGAGACAGATATGGAGGAAATTGCGGCAGCGCTCAGCGAGATAGGGAGGCCTGGGGCATGAAGTATGTCATCATTGGTACGGCCGGTCATGTGGACCATGGAAAGTCAGCCATTATTAAAGCCTTGACCGGGACAGAGACCGACAGGCTGAAAGAAGAACAAATGCGCGGCATCTCAATTGATCTGGGGTTTGCCTCCCTGTCTTTGGGCGATAAGCTAAAGGCAGGGATTGTTGATGTTCCGGGACATGAACGGTTTCTTAAAAATATGCTGGCCGGCACAGGCGGCATTGATCTGGCCATGCTGGTAATTGCCGCCGATGAAGGGATTATGCCGCAGACCAAAGAACATTTGGCTATGCTCCAATTGTACGGCATCAGGCAGGGAATTATTGTTATCAATAAAATTGATAAAGTAGACGGCGAATGGCTGGAACTTGTCGAAGAAGAAATAAGAGAATATATGAAAGACACTTTTTTGCAGGCTGCCGCCATTTGCCGCGTATCGGCCATAACCGGCGAAGGCTTTGCGGGGCTTAAAGCCTCTCTGGCAGAACTGGCGGAAAAAATACCTGCCCGGGACAGCACCGCTCCGTTCCGGCTGTGGATCGACAGGGTGTTTACCGTTAAGGGGCATGGCGCGGTAGTGACCGGGTCGGTGCTGAGCGGGCAAGCCGGTGTGGGTGACAGCTTGCTGTTATACCCGGCAGAAACGGTTGTACGGATTCGCGGGTTAGAATCGCATGGTGAGAAAGCCGGCAATATTATTGCCGGCCAGCGGGCAGCCATTAATCTGACGGGAATAGAACAGGAACAGCTTTCCCGGGGAATGATGCTCAGTGCAAGCACCCGTGGTGAAATAAGCTGCCTCTGGGATGTAGCCGCCGACTGGCGGCAGGAAGTGGAAAACGGTTTGCGGGTCCGGCTGCATCTGGGAACAGGTGAGTTTTTGGGCCGGATTTATTCCTTTAAAGGCACGGATAATCGCTATATGCGGCTGATTTTGGAACAGCCGTTAGCCGCAGGGGCTGGCGACAGGGGGATTATTAGACTGTATTCGCCACAGCATCTGCTGGGCGGTGTGACCTTGATCGCTCCCGGGCGTAATACCAGGCGGTTAACTGCTGCCAGGGCTGCTTTAGCCGCAGCGGTGGCGTGCTCCGACGAAGCGGCCTCCCTGTATTATCGTCTGGCAGAGAGTCGCCAACTGTTAACAAAAGAGGAAATCAAACGGCAGAGCGGCTATCTTCCTGACCGGGCGGTGAATCAGGCGATTGAGCGGCTGACTGCGGCGGAAAAAATTCGTAAGCTGGACAAGTCGTATATTGCGACTGTGGTTCTTGAGCGGCTGAGTCATACTGTTACCGGCATTTTGCAGGATTATCATAGACGTGATCCTGACCGGAATGGTTTGTCCAAGGAAATAGTCCGGCAAAAAATGTCCCTTGGGGAGAAAAACTTTGACATCCTGCTTGCTTGCTGGCTGGAAACCGGTGTAGTGGTAATCGACGGCGGCCAGCTGGCATTAAAAAATCACGCCGAGCGTCATGGCGGCTGGCAGCAGGAGGTTGTGGCCAAAGCGGCAGTTGCGTTTGAAAATATTGGATTGATAAATATTGATCCGGAGTTATTGGCGCAAAAAATTGGTCTGCCGCCGGATAAAATTAAAGTTGCCCATGGTGAGCTGGTCCGGGCAGGGGTATTGATTAAGCTTGGAGATATGTTTGTATACAGCAAAACAATTCAAAACATTGTACAGCTTATTCATACATATTTTCAGGAGAAAGAGACCTTAACAGTGGCAGAGTTGCGAGATATTCTGAACACTTCCCGGAAAATTGCAGTTCCAATCATGGAATATCTTGATATGAATAAATATACTATAAGAGAAGGTGATATTCGTCGACCAAGCCGTAAAATCATGGATTTTTCAGAATAATTTTTTTTAAATTTGCATATTGACAGTATAACAATTCGTTTTTATAATATACTCAAGAGAAACAGTGTACAGCGTCGTGCATCTGTTACGTACAAACGTACTTTAAGGAGTGTGCCTAGGGTTCCGCGCTGCAAAGTGGGCTGGACCAAGCGGCACAGGTGCGACGTAACGAGCACTACACCGTGGGTATAAAAGACCCGGCGGAAAGTCCTAGGTTAGGATATTTCGCCAGGTCTTTTTATTGTCTTTATTCTAACAGAAAGTATAACTTTCTTTAAACGCAGGATAAGGGCAACACCGGTTTCCGCTGTCGCCAAAGGCTCGGAGCCAGCCGTGTTTTCTTTAAAAAATAAGACTTGTGAGCAAGGCCGGCTGCCAGACGCGGCAAAGCAGCCGGCCGTTTAACGAGTCTAAGAGGGTGGGAGAGAAGTAGGATGTGTAGAATTGGAGCTATTAAAAGTAAAGTGGCCTTTCATCCGTCACTGGCGTTACAGTTAATGCTGCCCCAGCAGGAAGGACATGACAACTCCGGGTTCGCCATGGTCATGCAGGATTTGGAAGGAGTATTTGCCGATTATAAGGATAAGCCGTTACTGTCATTGGCTTGTACCCAAAAGGGCGCCTCTATGGTAGAGCTTTTCATGGAAACCAATAACTTTACCCCGGTGCATGAGTGGATTCCGCGAGGTGTCCGTCAGACAGGGCTTGACATCAAGGCCATGCCTTATTATATTTTTCGGGCTTATGATTATCCTGAGTATTATCGCCAGGCCACCCAGGAGGCAAAAGCAGAACTGCTGCTGGATATTCGCCTGGCCCTCAGGGAGCTGTTAGCCAAGGAGGAAGAAGGCTATGTCTATTCTTTCTGGCCTGATGTTTTAACCTTAAAGGAAATTGGCGATCCCCGCGATATTGCCGTCTATTTTAAATTATGGGACAATAACGGCGATTTAATGGCCAAAAATGTTGTTGTGCAGTGCCGGCAAAATACCAACTATGAGATTGTGCGATATGCTGCCCATCCTTTCTTTTTACAGGGATATACGCTGTGTGCCAATGGTGAAAATACCTTTTATACCAAAAATAAAGAATATCAAAAATCGCTGCATCGCGGCTATATCGGCTTTGAATCAGATTCGCAAAACTTCCTTTATACTTTGCATTATGTTCTTGATGTGCTCAAATGGCCGATAAAGTACTACAAGCATGTGATTACGCCGCTGCCCTTTGCCGAGATTGCCAAACGGGCAGACCACCGGGAGTTGACAGCCATCCGCCAATCCTTAGGCCATCTGGAAATTAACGGGCCTAATACCATTATTGCTATGCTGCCTGATGGGCGGATGATGACCTGTTGTGACTCGAAAAAGCTGCGCCCGGTAGTTGTGGGCGGTGACGGTACCACTATTGCGATATCCTCGGAAGTTTGCGGTATAAACCAAATTTTGCCTAACCGTAACCAGGAGCTTGATATTTATCCGAATGAACGGGAAGTTGTAGTTATTACTTCGGAATTGGAGGTGGAACGATGGAAACAGTAAAAGTGCAGGATGTCAGCGTTAATGATCTGCCGTGGAAATTACAATATGTTCATGAACGCTGTACCATGTGCGGCAGCTGTGTGGCTGCCTGTACCTTTAACGCAATAGAGGCGGCCATGGAGCGGCGGTCTGTTACCGTATCCACCGGCCACCAGCCTGAACCCAGCCAGCGGCATATGGCTATTCCGGTCATTAAGCAGAAGGCAGCTGTAGGCAACGCCTGTGTGGGCTGCGGCATGTGTGAAAAGGTGTGCCCGAACAGTGCCATTAAGCCTGTGCGCAACCTGGATTCACGGATAAATTATCTGAACCGGAGCGGCGGCTCGCCGGTTAAACGCGGCGGACGCAACAATCTTAGCGGCGGCGACCGGACACTGGACCGGATTGTGGTTGGCCGGATTTCGCAAATGACCGACCCGGCGTTAGACTCTGAACGGCATACGTTTGATATCCTGGCTCCTTTTGGCCGGGTGCTTTTGCCCCATGAATTGCCGCTGGCTTCCGATGGCCGGGAACTTAAACTGACGACTCAGACACCGCCGGTAAACTGGATTTATCCGGTAATCTTCAGCGATATGTCTATTGGTGCCCTTTCAACCCGGGCCTGGGAAGCTGTTGCCATGGCCACGGCGTATCTCAACGAAAAACATAATCTGCCTGTGCGGATGTGCTCCGGTGAAGGCGGCATGCCGAAAAAGCTCCTGCAATCCGAGCAGCTGAAATATATGATTCTGCAAATTGCCTCAGGTCATTTTGGCTGGAACCGGATTATCCAGGCATTGCCGCACATGAAGGCAGACCCGGCCGGCATTCTGATCAAAATCGGTCAGGGTGCCAAACCGGGTGACGGCGGACTATTGCCGGCAGCCAAAGTATCTAAACCGGTACAGTCTATTCGCGGCGTACCTAAGGCCGACCTGTTATCACCGCCTAATCACCAGGGACTGTATTCGATTGAAGAGTCGGTACAAAAGATGTTTATGTCCATGAATGCCGCCTTCAAGTTCCGGGTACCTGTTGCCATCAAATGTGCGGCTTCAGCGACCTCGGTTTCCGTTTATAACAACTTGCTGCGCGACCCATACAAAATTTGCGGCGGCTTTTTCATTGACGGCATCCAGGGGGGGACCGGCGCCGCTAATGAAGTGTCGCTTGACCATACCGGACATCCGGTGGTGTCCAAAGCCCGCGAATGTTATCTTGCTGCGGTTAAGCAGGGCCGCCAGGGACAAATCCCGTTATGGGCCGGTGGCGGCGTAGGCTTAACCGGCAACGCGGCAGCCGATGCCTTCAAACTCATCTGTCTGGGTGCCAATGGTGTCTTTATGGGCAAAATGCTGATTCAGCTGTGCGGCTGTGTCGGCAATGAACTTGGCCGCTGCAATGCCTGCAACACCGGTAACTGTCCTGCCGGTATTTGTACCCAGAATCCGCGGCTGGTAAAGCGTCTGGATATTGATAAAGCGGCGCAAAACATTGTTGACTACATGCTGGCCTTAGACAGCGAACTCAAAAAGCTTATGGCGCCTGTCGGCAACAGCTCGCTGCCTGTGGGACGCTCTGATGCCCTGGTTAGTACCGATAAAGCCATTGCCGACAAGCTGGCTATCCAATATGTATGTTAGGGGGACCTCTGCATGTTTAAAATAAATACTATTGACGGTAACAACCGGATGTCCACGCAGGACCTCTTAGAAAGCATTAATGCAGCGTTGGCGCAGGGAGAAACCGAATTTTATATTGAAGCGGCAGGTCAGCATGATATTGGCGGCCCGCTGTGGCATCCGGAAGGAAAACCGCTTACCTTCCTGGTCAAAAATGCCGGTCAGCGGGTAGGCTCCATGTGTTTGCCGGGAACGGAAATTATTGTGGAAGGTTCTGCCTCGGCCGATATCGGCTGGCTTAACGCCGGTGGCCGGATTATCGTAAAAGGCGATGGCGGCGATACGGCTGCCCATTGTGCTGCTGCCGGCACCATTTATGTCGGCGGCAGGGCGGGAACCCGCTCCGGTTCGCTGATGAAGCATGATCCGCTGTTTGACGCGCCGGAATTCTGGGTACTTAAAAATGTCGGCAGCTTTGCCTTTGAGTTTATGGGTGGCGGCATTGCCGTAGTGTGCGGCTATGACAGTGAACAGTTTGAGTCGGTATTGGGTGACCGGGCTTGCACCGGGATGGTGGGAGGTATTGTTTACTTCCGGGGCAGTGCCGGCGGCATATCGGCTAAAGATACCAAGATTCTGCCGTTGGCAGCAGAAGATATTGCCTATCTTGACGGAAAAATGGAGGACTTCCTGAATGCAGTCGGCCGGCCGGAACTAAGAACAGAACTGACTGACTGGCAGGAATGGCACAAGGTAGTACCGCTTTCTTATGACGAACGCCCCAAAAAAGCCAACACCGACTTGTTTTCCTTCCGAAACAGTGCCTGGGTGCCTGGCAGTATTTTCAGTGATGTCTGTGACGACGACTTTACCGTTATCGATACTGTTGCGACAGGAGAATACCGCCGGCGCGTCCCTGTCTGGGAGAATGGAAAATATAGCGCCCCCTGCGAATTTAACTGCACGGCCTCAATCCCATCCCAGCAGCGTTTCAACTTGCTCCGGGACGGCAGGATTGAGGAAGCTTACCGTCTGGTGCTTGAATATACACCCTTCCCCGGTTCTGTGTGCGGCGCAGTATGCCCTAATCTCTGCATGGATGACTGTACCCGCAAAACCGTGGATATTTCAGCGCAAATCGGTAAACTGGGACGATATTCGTCAGCCGTTGACTTACCTATGCCTGAGGCTGAAACCGGCAAACATGTGGCCGTCATCGGTGGCGGCGCCGCCGGACTGACGGCTGCCTGGCAGCTGGCGCGGCTGGGCCATAAGGTAACCGTATTTGAAGCCGATGAAAAAATGGGCGGTAAAATGGAGCAGGTTATCCCGCGCTCCCGTCTGCCGCAGGAGACGCTGACACGGGAGATCGCCCGCATTGCGGCCATGGGTGTTGCCTATAAAACCGGGGTAAGTGTGGACAAAGAAAAATTTACTTCTATTAAAGACTGCCATGATGCGGTAGTGGTGGCCACCGGGACGCATGTAACCAAAGTGATTCCCTGGCCGGGGCATGAACGCATTATCAAAGGTCTGGATTTCCTTAAAGCCATCAACAAAGGAGAAAAACCGGCTATCGGTAAACAGATCATCGTTATCGGCTGCGGCAACTCGGGCATGGATGTGGCTGTCGGGGCTTATGGCCTTGGCGCAGAACAGGTTACCTGCATTGACGTGCAGCGGCCGGCTGCCTTCGCGGCGGAGATGGCGCACGTTAAGGCGCTGGGCGGAGAAATTTGCTGGCCGGTGTTTACCAAAGAGGTGACAGACGAGGGAATCATCACGCAAGATGGCAAGCTGATTAAAGGCGATACCGTAATCATTGCTATTGGTGAAGTGCCTGACCTGGATTTTGTGCCTGACGGTATTGCTTTGGAACGCGGCTTTTTGCAGCCGGCCGGTAATTATAGTGTGGCTCCCGGTATCTTTACGGCCGGTGACACCATTCGTCCCGGTCGGCTGGTGGACGCCATCGGTGCCGGCCGCGAGGCCGCCCTGGCTGCCGACGCCTATCTGAGGAGTGCCGCCTATATGCCTGCAGGGAAGATTAGGATTCCGGCAGAGCGGATGAGTACCGCCTACTTTAAAAAATGTCATAGCTGCGATGTACCTGACGCCAGCGGTGACTACGCCCGCTGCATTAGCTGTGGTACTTGCCGTGATTGCCATATGTGCCTTAAATCCTGCCCGGAAAATGCCATCACCCGGCTGGCCGGGGAAAATGGCGCCGAATATGTGTCAGATCCGGCAAGCTGTATTGGGTGCGGTATTTGTGCCGGTATTTGTCCCTGCGGTGTCTGGAATATGGAGACAAATGCCGAACCGATTAAATTTTACCGATAAATGGAGACTCAGGCATAACTCTGTTGCTAGAAACAGGAAGCCTTAAAGCTGGCCGGCCTTTGGCTGCCGTGCCGTTATCTCTGACACGGCAGCTATATGCCGGCCATGTATTCTGTCATGGGAGTTATGTTCTTTGTGCGAAAGCAGAGGCATACAGGGAACAAAAATAAATATATTGACAGTTCTGATAATTTGCAAATATAATGAATGCTACAGGATAATAAACACAAACATCTACAAGTAAAAAACATTATCCTGTTATTGGACGAAGGTAAATTTGTATAGGGGGGGTTGAGACGCGGCCGCTACAAATCTATATTGCTGCTTAATGGTAACTCAGTAGGTTTCCCGGAAATCTGTTTTAGTGTAACGAATGAGCTAAATCTGTAAAGGGAAAGAGGAGAAATCTGTATGAAGAAAAAATGGCTGATATTGATCAGTCTGGCAGTAACTTTTACCATGTTGGCAGCTTTAGTAACAGGCTGCGGCAGCTCGACCACCTCCAAACCGGCTGACTCAAAAGTTATTAAAATCGGTGGCAACTATGAACTGACCGGTGGTATTGCCAACTTTGGCACCCAGACTTCAAATGGAATTAAACTGGCGTTCAAAGAAGCCAATGCCGCCGGCGGTGTGCTTGGCAAGCAGATTACCCTTATTCTGGCCGATAACAAATCAGAACCGGCCGAAGCCGCCAATGCCATTACCAAACTTATCACGCAGGATAAAGTGGTAACAGTACTGGGGCCGGTATCCAGCTCCAACGTACTGGCTACCCTTCAGATTGCCGAAGATCATAAAATTCCTGTACTAACCGCTACCGCGACCAACCCTAAAGTCACAGTAGACAATGGCAAGGTGCGTTCCTATGTTTTCCGCGCCTGCTTTATTGATCCCTTTCAGGGCAAGGTAATGTCCGATTTTGCCATCAAGTCGGTTAAGGCCAAAACCGCCGCCGTCTACCTGGATAGCAGTTCTGATTATTCCAAAGGCCTGGCTGAGGTTTTTGCAGCTGCTTTTGTCCAGGATGGCGGCAAGATCGTAGCCAAAGAAGGTTTCTTGCAAAAAGATACAGATTTTAAAGCCACTTTAACCAAGATAAAAGCCACCAACCCTGATGTTATCTTTATTCCGGCGTATTACGAAGAAGTAGGCAAGATTGTGAAACAGGCCCGCGAGCTGGGAATTACTGTACCGCTGCTGGGCACCGACGGCTGGGATGATGGCAAGCTGGTTGAAATTGCCGGTGCGGCTGCCCTTAATGACGGTTTCTTCAGCAATCACTATTCCTCGCAGGATAAAGACCCCAACATCGTAAAATTTGTGGAAGCTTACAAAAAAGAGTATGGGCAGGAGCCCAGCGCGCTGGCTGCCCTTGGTTATGATTCCGGTATCATGATTATTGACGCCATTAAACGTGCCGGCAGCGATGATCCGGCTAAAATCCGTGAGGCCCTGGAACAAACGAAAAACCTCCAGGTAAGTACGGGTATTCTGACGCTTGACGCTAACCATAATCCGGTTAAAAGTGCGGTAGTTATTGAAATGAAAGACGGAAAGCAAATGTTCAAAGAGAAAATCAACCCTTAATGGCAAAACGAATAAGAACAAGGTGTTAATTTCTGGCTAAGCACCTTGCTTGCGCTTGTTGGTCCTTAACCCCGGATATACAAAAAAACAGATACTCAATGATACTGTCAGTGTACAATGCGGTGAAGGGGTAAGGCGGAGGCCTTACCCCTTTTCCGGCTTCAAAGGAAACCATAGGGATATGTCCATGTGTGGTGTACATTGAGGCAGATGTACTATGCTGAGAGTATTGACAGCGATGGACAAGACCCCTATAATTACACTGTATGGCATACAATGATATGTTGTTAGTGGACACGGAGTGCTAGCAACCGGAGGACTTATCGTACATTGTTTGCTGAGTCCTCCAGCAGTATGGCGGGAGATAGTGCATATATTACCCGGGCCAGCTGCATCCGTATTTAGTATTTTGGGAGGGGAAACTATGGTAAAGACAAAATTCTTCAAGCTCGTAAGTGTAATGGTTGGTGTGCTTATGGTGGCAGGGCTTGTTGCCGGCTGTGGCGGCCAGAAGGAAGATGTAATTAAGTTTGGAGCCAACTTGGAGATGACCGGCAATAATGCCACTTTCGGTCAGTCGGCTACAAATGGCGCTAAACTGGCAATTAAAGAAGTCAACGCTAAAGGCGGCGTATTGGGCAAGCAGCTTACCCTGGTAGTTGCCGACAATAAGAGCGAAGCAGCCGAGGCAGCCAATGCTATGCAAAAATTACTTACTCAAGATAAAGTGGTAGCGGTTATTGCTCCTATTGCCTCATCCAGTGTAATTGCGGCAGCGCAGGTTAATGCCGACAATAAGGTGCTGGCAATCAGCCCGACCGCATCCAATCCTAAAGTTACGGTTGATCCTAATACCGGCAAGGTTCGCGAATTCAATTTCCGGGCCGCCTTTATTGATCCGTTCCAGGGGTCGGTAATGGCTACCTTTGCGCAAAACTCGCTTAAAGCCAAAACAGCAGCTTTATATATTGATAACTCCAGTGACTATGCTAAAGGCTTAGGCCAGTTCTTTAAAGAAACCTTCGAGAAAAACGGCGGCAAAATTGTTGCCAGTGAAGCTTATCTGGCCAAGGATACTGATTTCAAAGCCACATTGACCAAAATCAAGGCCCAGAATCCGGATGTAGTATTTGTTCCCGGCTATTATCAGGAAGTGGGCATGATTATTAAGCAAGCCCGCGAGCTTGGTCTTACAGTGCCTTTCCTGGGCGGCGACGGCTGGGATTCGGCTAAGCTGCCGGAAATCGGCGGCGCACAAGCCTTAAATAATACCTTCTTCAGCAATCACTATTCGCCTGATGACAACAGTCCGGCGGTACAGACTTTCGTTGAAGCTTATAAGAAAGAATACAATCAAACTCCTGACGCCTTTGCGGCATTATCCTATGATGCTACCATGATGGTCATTGAAGCCATGAAACGTTCCAACAGCGCCGATCCGGTTAAAATCAAGGATGAATTGGCCAAAACCAAGGATTATCAGGCAGTTTCCGGTTTAATCTCTTTTGATGCCAACCATGATCCGATTAAGAGTGCCGTAATTATTGAGATGAAAGACGGCAATAAAACCTTTAAAGAAAAGGTTAATCCCTAATTAAGGGTGCGTTGCGTTCCCTGTGGCCGGGGCTGTTGCCCCGGCCATCCGGACCAACCGGCCCTTCAACACACTATACTATTTTGAAATGGAGAGGGGAGAGCGCATTGGAATCTTCACACATAATTGTACAGTTAGGACAACAATTAATTAATGGTATATCCCTGGGCAGTATTTATGCGCTCATTGCACTGGGTTATACTATGGTTTACGGTATAATCAGGCTGATCAACTTTGCCCACGGCGACATTTATATGGTGGGCGCCTATGCAGGGTTCTTTGCTACATCGATACTGAAGTTTTCTTTTGTGCCGGCCTTGATTTTTTCTATGTCTGTTGCCGGTATCCTGGGTATGGTTATTGAACGGGTTGCGTACCGTCCACTGAGGAATGCACCTAAAATAGCCATACTGATTACTGCTATCGGTGTGTCCTTGTTTTTAGAGTATGGCGGGATGCTTTTGGTGACACCACAGCCGCGTACTTTCCCGGCGATATTTGCCGCGGAGATTTATAATTTGGGCGGCCTGGTAATTAACAGCCAGCAAATCGTCATCTTAGGGGTGTCCCTGCTGCTTATGGTCACTCTGACCTATGTCGTACACCGCACAAAGATGGGCAAGGCTATGCGTGCTGTATCCTTTGATACCGATGCCGCCCGTCTCATGGGCATTGATGTTGATAAAGTAATTTCTTTTACTTTCGGTATCGGCTCGGCCTTAGCGGCTGCAGCCGGTGTGCTTGTCGGTATCTACTATAACTCAATTGATCCGCTTATGGGCATTATGCCCGGGCTAAAGGCCTTTGTTGCCGCCGTACTGGGTGGTATCGGCAATATTCCGGGTGCTATGCTTGGCGGCACTATTTTAGGTGTTATCGAAGCATTGGTCAGCGGCTTCTGGTCTTCCACTTTCCGGGACGCGGCAGCGTTTGCCATCCTGATTATTATTTTAATATGGAGACCGGCAGGCCTCTTGGGTAAAAATATCCGGGAGAAAGTGTAGGTGGCAGGCCGTGAATAAAAAAACTAAAACAGATATAAAGGCATTGTTGGCCTGTTTGGTCATTTACGCTAGTATTCAAGGCCTGATGATGGCAGATGTTATCGGCTCGTTCTGGCAGCTTAATATCATCTTAATCGGTATCAATATTATCTTGGCAGTAAGCCTTAACCTTATTAATGGCTTTACCGGTCAGTTTTCCATCGGCCATGCCGGGTTTATGGCGGTTGGCGCTTATGTAAGCGCCGTGCTTACGGTGAAAATGCAGTTGCCATTTTTAGCCGCTATTTTAGGCGGCGCAATGGCCGCCGGGGTATTAGGCTTTGCGATTGGCCTGCCGACCTTGCGGTTAAATGGCGATTACCTGGCAATTGCCACATTAGGTCTGGGTGAAATTATCCGGATCTGTATTCTCAATATTCAGTATGTCGGCGGCGCCTCCGGTTTTATGGGCATTCCCCGCTATACTGATTTTACCTGGGTATTTGCGTTTGTTGTGTTTACCGTATATGCCATTAAGAATTTTGTTAATTCAACACATGGGCGGGCTTGTATTTCTATTCGCGAAAACGAAATTGCCGCCGAAGCCATGGGTGTGGATACGACAAAATACAAAGTATTGGCCTTTACCATGGGGGCAGCCTTTGCCGGTGTGGCCGGCTCACTGTTTTCCCATTACTTTTACATTGCCCATCCGGCCTCTTTTACCTTCATGCGGTCGTTTGACATTTTGACCATGGTGGTACTGGGCGGTCTGGGCAGCATTAGCGGCAGTATTACCGGCGCTGTTTTGTTGACCTTTATTTCGGCAGCACTGGCCAGTTATCCTGAGTGGCGGATGATTATTTACTCGCTGCTGCTCATTATTTTAATGCTTTACCGGCCGCAGGGGCTGTTTGGCAACAAAGAGCTAAGCTTGAAAATGTTTAGCCGCGTGACAGGAGGTAAGAAAGATGGCTCTACTCAAGGCAACTAAGCTATCGAAAGTCTTTGGCGGCTTAAGAGCGGTATCCAATTTCGAAGTCGACATTGCGCCAGGCGAGCTGGTTGGTCTTATCGGTCCTAATGGCGCGGGTAAAACAACGGCATTTAACCTCTTAACCGGGGTGTATGAGCCGACAGAGGGGCAAATTGAGTTTGACGGCAAAAGCGTTGTCGGGCTTAAACCCTATCAAATCACGCAGCGCGGTATTGCCCGTACTTTTCAGAACATCAGGCTGTTTGCCGATCTGAGTGTGCTTGACAATGTTAAAATTGCCTATCATTTTCACGTGCAGTATGGTTTGCTGGAATCGCTGTTTCGCGTCGGCCGTTACCATAAGGAAGAAGCTGAAATTGAGGAAAAAGCCATAAAGTTTCTGGAGATATTTCAGCTGGCCGATAAAAAAGATGAGATCGCCAAAAATCTGCCCTACGGTGAGCAGCGCCGCCTGGAAATTGCCCGCGCCCTGGCCGCCCAGCCTAAGCTACTCTTGCTGGATGAACCTGCTGCCGGCATGAATCCCCAGGAAACACAGCAACTGATGGAAATGATCCGCTGGATAAAAACAAAGTTTGACCTGACCATCCTCCTGATTGAGCACGATATGAGTCTGGTTATGGGTGTATGTGAGCGCATTTACGTGCTTGATTATGGCAGTATTATCGCTTCTGGAACGCCGGAGGAAATCAAAAATAATCCGCGGGTTATCGAGGCTTACCTCGGCGAGGAGGTATAGACCATGACAATGTTAAAAATTGATAATATAAATGTATACTATGGCGCTATTCACGCCTTAAAGGGCATCAGTGTTGATGTTAACCAAGGGGAAATCGTAACCTTAATCGGCGCTAATGGCGCCGGTAAGAGCACGACACTGCGTACCATATCCGGTCTGCTCAAGCCTAAAATCGGTCAGATCATTTTTGAGGGCCAGGACATTGCCGGTATGGCGGCTCAAAATATCGTTAAACTGGGAATTTCACAGGTTCCGGAAGGCCGCCGGGTATTTGCCCATATGTCGGTGCTGGAGAATCTGGAACTGGGCGCCTATCTTCGTTCTGATACCAAAGAAATTAAAGCCGATATGGATGTCGTATTCGGACGTTTTCCCCGACTGGCAGAACGGCGCAGCCAGCTGGCCGGGACGCTTTCCGGCGGTGAGCAGCAAATGCTGGCCATGGGCCGGGCGCTAATGAGCCGTCCCCGGATTTTACTCCTGGACGAACCCTCGATGGGTCTGGCACCGCTCCTGATAAAAGAGATATTCTCCATCATTAAAGATATTAATGAAACAGGTACTACCATTCTGTTGGTGGAGCAAAACGCCAATATGGCATTGTCTATTGCGCATAAGGCCTATGTACTGGAAACCGGCCGGATAATTCTGTCAGGCAGTGGCCAGGAGTTGGCGGAAAGCGAAGAAATACGTAAAGCTTATTTGGGCGGCTAACAGCCGCCCAAATACCCATAGCTAAAATACATATGCAGGGAAGTGTTATGTTATGATCGTATCCAAACGAATGACACCCAATCCCACTACCATAACGTCTGCCATGACTATTGTGGATGCGCTGCAAATCATGCGCAATAACAAGTTCCGCCGTTTGCCGGTGGTGGATAACGGCAAGCTGGTTGGTATTGTCACCGATAGGGACCTTAGGGAAGTATCGGCTTCACCGGCTACCTCGCTGTCTGTATTTGAACTTAACTATCTTTTGTCCAAAATGCAGGTTAAAGACATTATGACCAAAAAGGTGCTGACGGTGAGTGCGGACGCTACTGTGGAAGAAGCCGCGCTGATTATGTACAATCATAAGATCGGCGGCCTGGTTGTTATGGATCAGAACCAGCAAGTTGTCGGAATCTTAACCGAAACCGATATTTTTAAAACCTTTGTGGATATCATGGGATTACCGCAGGGGAAAACCCGCTTAAGTATTGTGGTGCCTGACCGGTTAGGCGTTGTTCATGATATTTCCGGCGTGTTCAAAGAGTTCGGGATTAGCATCGGCAGCTTTGCCAGCTACCCAACCGATGAGGGGCAGTATGAAGTGGTTATCCGGGCCGATATTAAAGATGTGAAAGCCTTTACCGAACGACTGGCGGCAGTGGGCTACCCGGTGCAGCATGTTGTGCATATCGGTTAGTAAGTAACGGTTCCCTCACAAAATTTTACACATTTTGTTTGCTGTGTTAATATAATATAAAGTAGGAACAGGCGGCCTTTACCATAAGGCGCAGCCGGGCAGCAAGCAGCAGGAAAGCCTGCGGGACCTATATCCCGCAGGCTTATTTTGATTTTCCATTTATTGGGAGGGAACGGTTTGGATAAAGATTACAATCAACTAAAGCAGAAAACCGCACGGCTGTCGGTAGTATCAAACACCCTGCTTGTGGCGTTAAAATTATTTGTGGGGATAATGACCGGTGCTGTAAGTATTATCTCTGAGGCAGCCCATTCCGGCGTGGACTTGATTGCTGCTTTGGTTGCCTATTTTGCTGTAAAGAAGTCTGCTCAGCCACCTGATGGCCAGCATGCGTACGGTCATGGCAAAATTGAAAACCTGTCGGCAGCCTTTGAAGCGGTGCTGATTGTGCTGGCAGCACTATGGATTGTATATGAGGCGGTAGATAAAATAAATAATCCGCATGTGCCGGAATACCTGGAATATGGACTTATTGTCATGGCCCTGTCGGTCGCTGTGAACTATTGGGTATCCAGCAAACTGTATGCTGTGGCCCGCCTGACCGGTTCACAAGCGCTGGAAGCCGATGCGCTTCACCTCAGAGCCGACATCTGGACAAGTATGGGGGTCTTTATCGGGTTGGTTATTATCAAACTGACCAATCTGTATTGGCTGGACCCGGTTATTGCCATTGTGGTGGCGGTCATTGTCTTTAAGGCCGGTTTTTCGATGACCATGAAAAGCATCTATGAACTGACAGATGTCAGTTTGCCGCCGGAAGAAGAAGAAATCATCAGAGGCATTGTTTACGCTCATCCGGCTGTTATTGCCTTTCATCAGCTGCGCACCCGGCGGTCAGGCAGTTGCCGGCTTATTGACATGCATATTGTCCTGCAAAAAAATATGCATCTCGATAAGGCTCATGCTGTATGTGACGAGCTTGAGGCCTTAATCAAGCAACAATTCATACCCTGTGATGTTACTATCCATTTAGAGCCTTGTGATTATACCGAGGGCTTTAGTACCTGTCCGGCCGAATGTGGTGAAAATTGCAAGCGTGATTAGGGTAAAGAGGACACTATCGGCTTGCGCCGTTGCCACAGGCACGGCACAAGCCGTAGTTTTTTATTTATTGGTTTTTTCTATAGCAGCTTAGAATAGTTTAAGGGTATAATATAGGATAGGAAAGGGGGACTTTATTGTGGTGAAACTTACACAGTATACAACACGGGGCGGCTGAGCTGCTAAAGTGGGGCCAGGGGACCTGGCCGGAATATTAAATCAGCTGCCGGTAATGACTAACCCCAACGTGCTTGTTGGCATTACTACGTCAGATGACGCCGGTGTTTATAAATTGAATGAAACAACCGCCTTGGTGCAAACAGTGGATTTTTTTACGCCGATTGTGGACGACCCGTATCTGTTTGGCCAAATTGCGGCAGCCAATAGTTTGAGCGATATTTATGCCATGGGGGCGACACCGTTGACAGCACTCAACCTGGTGGCATTTCCTAACTGCAAACTTCCTGGTGAAGCCTTGCTGGCTATTTTACAAGGCGGCCAGGATAAAGTTGCCGAGGCCGGGGCAGTGATTATCGGGGGCCATACCATTGATGATACTGAGCCCAAATATGGCCTGGCGGTTACGGGGATTACCCATCCTGACAGGATATGGACCAATGCCGGTGCGCAGCCGGGCGATTGTCTGGTATTAACGAAAGCGTTGGGAACAGGAATTTTAGCTTCGGCAGCAAGGGCTGATTTGTTTTTGCAGGGTGTGGCGGCAGCTACCGCCAGCATGGCTGCACTGAATGCAACGGCAGCTAAAATAGCAGCCGGCTTTAGTGTCCATGCCTGCACCGATATTACCGGGTTTGGACTTATTGGGCATGTGTACGAAATGGCGGCAGGCAGCAAAGTGACAATCCGCCTTGACAGTACGGCATTGCCGTTATTGCCGGAGGCGGCAGAGGCTGCTGCCATGGGCTTTGTGCCCGGAGGGGCTTATCAGAACCGGAACTATCTCACGGCCGCAACTTTTGCCGGGAACGTACCGGAACCTATCCGGGACATTTGTTTTGATCCGCAGACCTCTGGCGGACTTTTACTGGCCGTGCCGGCCAGCGAGGCCGGGCCTTTGGTTGCGGCACTTAAGGCCGCAGGCCTGGTGCCGGCTAGTATTATTGGAGAAGTAACTGGAATTGGAGAGGGAGAAGTGCATGTCAGATAGAATTGTTGATTGCCGGGGGCTGGTTTGTCCGCAGCCGGTCATTCATACCAAAAAAGCGGTGGAAGAAACGGTTTCAGGAAAAATTACCATTATTGTAGACAATGAAGTGGCTAAAACCAATGTTGTTAAATTTGCGGCTGCCCATGCACTGGGGGTCGCGGTCGAAGCCAAAGACGGAAACTACTATATCAGCATGATCAAGGGGACAGGCCAGCAGCCGAAAGCAGCCGCAAGCCTGCTTCCGGACGCTGAGGCCGGCGGCCAGGTGTACCTGATTACCCAAAATACCTTAGGTCAGGGTTCGCCGGAACTGGGTGCCGTATTGATGAAGGCCTTCATGACGACACTGCTGGAGATCAAACCGCAGCCGGCCGCACTCTTGTTCATCAATAGCGGTATCAAGCTGACCATACAGGATTCGCCGGTGCTTGAACAACTCCGGACTTTGGCCGGGCGGGGCGTAAGCATTTTGTCCTGCGGTACCTGCCTGGATTATTATCAGCACAAATCCGACCTGGCAATCGGTGAAATTACGAATATGTATACCATACTTGAGACCATTTCCACTAATAAAACGGTGACTTTATAAGCAGGTGATTTTATTACAAACCAGCACTATGACCGGTTGATTTCCTTTGATTCGGTACATCAGGCCATTAAGGCGGAGACGCTTTTAAGCCGGCAAGGCATTCCTGTTTATGCCTTGCCCACGCCGCGCGAGATTGATATTAGCTGCGGTCAGTGCCTGCTGTTTATGGCAGGATGGCAAGAAGAGCTTATCCGCCTCTTTGCTCAGACCAATGTGCGTTGGTCAAAATTATTTAGCCGGACAGCGGCAGGCAGTGCCGTTATTTATGAAAAAATAACCGAATATGGAGGTTAGCGTGGAACAGCTGTTGACACCTGATTTTTGGCTAAACGCGACGGTAAGCCTTATCCGCGCGGTGATTATTCTCTGCGGGGGATACCTGCTGCTGCGGATTACCAATATGCTGGTTGACCAGTTTTTTGTACCCAGACCGGGAGCGACAATGTATATAGATGAAAAACGGGCCAGGACACTCAGCAGTCTCCTGCGCAGCGTAATTCGCTATATTATTTATTTTATTGTGGCGGTAATGGTTTTACGGGAGTTTAAGGTAGATACCACTTCGGTTTTAGCCGGTGCCAGTATTATCGGTTTAGCGGTAGGCTTTGGCGCGCAAAGCCTTGTTAAAGATTTTATGACCGGATTTTTTATTATTTTGGAAGACCAGTATGGGGTAGGCGACTATGTGGTACTGGGTGATATGGCCGGAACAGTTGAGGAAATGGGTTTTCGCGTTACCAAGCTGCGGGACGGCAACGGTATTCTGCACATTATTCCCAATGGCTCGGTGCTCAGAGTCAGTAACCATACCAGAGGACAAATGCTGGCAACGGTGAATGTGCCGGTTTCCTACGAGGCCGACCTTGACCAGGTATTTGCTCTCCTGGAGGAGGTCTGCACTACTATCGGCGACACTGTACCAGAGGTGCTGGACGGCCCCAGGGTAGTCGGGGTGGTTGACTTTAAGCCCGGTGAAGTGGTTATCCGGATAACGGCCAAATCGATGCCCTTGCAGCAGACGAAAGTGGAAACGGCGTTGCGCCGCCTGGTAAGGGAGAAGTTTGCCGCCGCCAGAATTCCGCCGCCGCAGCTTAAGATCAGCGTATAGGTCGCTAGGGGATACGGGAGGTTACTATGAGTCAGGAAAGATATAATTATAAAGT
Source organism: Sporomusa sp. GT1 (assembly GCF_014634905.1). Taxonomy (NCBI): domain Bacteria; kingdom Bacillati; phylum Bacillota; class Negativicutes; order Selenomonadales; family Sporomusaceae; genus Sporomusa; species Sporomusa sp. GT1. The sequence continues at coordinate 71,368 of NZ_BMBX01000012.1, forward strand.
TGGCGAAATTGTAAAAATGAAGAAAGCTCATCCCTGTGGCGGTGACCGCTGGGAGATCACCCGCACCGGCATTGATTTCGGGCTTAAATGCCTGCAGTGCGGCCGGCAGGTTATGATTCCCCGGCCCAAGTTTGAAAAAGGGGTAAAAACGGTTATTTCCGGCCCGCAGGCGTAATAGTATTTCTCTACTTGAAATTACACCGTCAGTATCTTACAATAGGGTAATAGCAAAGTAAACATTCAGGCTGTACCCTGTAACCAGCCTTAAAGGTGGAGTAGCATTTATGAGTACTAACTTAGAAGTAGGTATCGTGGGCCTGCCGAATGTCGGCAAAAGCACACTGTTTAACGCCATTACCAAGGCCGGAGCCGAGGCGGCCAATTATCCCTTTTGTACGATCGAACCCAATGTTGGTGTTGTTGATGTACCTGATGACCGTCTGTGGAAACTGACGGAGATGTATAAGCCGAAACAACGGACAATACCTGCTGCCATGCGGTTTGTTGATATTGCCGGCTTGGTGGCCGGGGCGGCCCAGGGGGAGGGACTTGGCAATAAGTTTTTGTCCCATATCCGTCAGGTAGATGCGGTCGCACAGGTGGTGCGCTGTTTTACTGATGAAAACATTACCCATGTGGCCGGTGGTCTTGATCCCATCAGAGATATTGAAATCATCAATACCGAACTGTGTCTTGCCGATTTGGAAACGGTGGAAAAGCGCATAGAACGGCTGCAGAAACTGTTGAAAAGCGGCGATAAAAAGGCGCCGGCCGAGCTGGAAGTCCTTAAGCAGGTGCAGCAGGCACTTTCAGACGGACAGCCTGCCCGCCGTGTTGTTCAAGATGAAGAAACCGCAGCCTTACTGCGCGATTTATTCTTATTGACCTTAAAGCCTACATTGTTTGTTGCCAATGTCAGCGAGCAGGAGGCGGCAGATGCCAGTGCCAATCCGCATGTCGCCAAAGTGTGCGAGTACGCTGCCCGTGAGGGTGCGGAAGTGATTGTTGTATCAGCCAAAGTAGAATCCGAGATTGCCGAACTGGACGCTGAGGAGTCCCGCGAGTTCCTGGCAGATTTAGGGCTGGAGGAATCCGGACTGGATAAGCTCATTCGCGCCAGCTTTACCCTGCTGGGACTGATGACCTTTTTTACCGCAGGTGAGCAGGAAGTACGGGCCTGGACCATTGTGCGGGGGACCAAAGCGCCACAGGCTGCCGGCAAGATCCACAGCGATATTGAACGTGGCTTTATCCGGGCCGAAATTGTTTCCTATAATGACTTAATGGCTGCCGGGTCGCATGGTGCCGCCAAGGAAAAAGGGCTGGTGCGCCTGGAAGGCAAAGAGTACATTATGCAGGATGGCGATGTAACCTATTTTAGATTTAATGTGTAATTAGGCTGCTGGAGGGTGAACGGTTTTTGGGCCGTTCTTTTCCTTTTAAGGAGGGAATTGTAATGGAAAAGGAGTTCAGAAAATCTACGGTTTTTCAGGTATCCTTATTAGGAACAGGGCACTTTTTCAGTGACTTTTATGCCAACTTCTTACCGGCGTTACTGCCTGTTGTGATGATTAAGCTGGGCTTGTCACTCACGCTGAGCGGCATGCTGGTCATGGCTTATTCGGTATTATCCAGTGTGCTTCAGCCGGTTTCCGGCTATATTATTGACAAGTATGGCTATTCCTGGCTAATCCTGGTTACAACCCCGGTAAGCGCAATATTTATTTGTCTGGCCGGGTTGGCTGACAGTAAGCTTGTGCTATTTCTCTTAGTCGGTTTGGCCGGCTTGGGTTCTTCGATTTTTCATCCCCTGGCTGCCAGCCTGATGGGCAAGGTAGTTACTGCGGAAACCAAGGGCACGGCAATGTCGGTCTTTGTCTTCGGCGGCAATGCCGGTTTTGCCATAGCGCCTGCTGTTATTATGTATTGCCTTACTGTATGGGGGACGGCCAGTCTGCTATGGTTAATTATTCCCGGAATTATCTTTACGGCAGCGTCTTATTTCGCCGGCTTGCACAAGGTGGATATCAGTCCGGCAGTCCGCCGGGAGCAAAATACTGCCGTTGCTGTGGCGGCAGCACCCTGGCATAAGTCGCGCGACCTGCTGCTGTTAAATGTTGTTACAGCCCTTAGATCGTGGATGCAAGTGGCCTTGCTCACGTTTCTGCCGCTGCTCTTAGTTCGGGCCGGGCAACCACCGGCAGTTGCCGCCACTATGGTCACCGTGCTGCTGCTGGGGGCTGCGGGCGGCTCGCTGGTCGGCGGCTGGGTGGGTGACAGGATTGGCCGTAAGGCCGGCGTTATTGGTTCTATGGCCCTGTGTCTGCCTGTTACTTATCTGTTTTTAATTGATATCAGTCCGTCGCCGATGAGTTATTTGTTACTGGCAGTCAGCGGCGCTTTATTACAAAGCACGGCACCGACCTCGGTTGTCTGGGCACAGGAGCTTATTCCCGGCAATGCAGCCATGGCATCAGGCATGATGCTGGGGCTGGCATTCGGCCTGGGCGGCGTGGGCGCGGCCATAACCGGCGCTCTGGGAGACAGAATCGGTTTGGAGGCCGCGTTGATGTGGTCACTGCTTTCGCTGGCAGCTGCCGCCGTATTGGCTGTCGCCATTTCAGAGCCGGGCCGGAAACAGGCCGAGAGAGTTGCCGAGCAATCGTTATAATAAGTATACCTAGGACTGGCGCTGGCGCCCGTCATGCAACGCTGCGCCGCTGGCGCTTAACCTCCGCTTATGCACAACGGCCGCCCACGCCTCAATAGTGTTTCTAAAGATTTTCATGGGTTGCCATGAAAATCTTTGCTTTTTCCTTGCATTTGGCGGACAACTAATGCTATAATAGTTTAGTCGCAAAAGTACATATTGTGACATGGTTTTGTTATTCAAAACCTTCCCTGCTCCCGTCTGTGGGGGCCAATAGTCCAAAGGAGGAGGTGATTTCGTGAGAAAATACGAAGTCGTGATTATTAGTAAAGTTGGTGACGAAGAGGTTCTTAACGCCACCATCGCTAAGTTCGAAAACATCATTAAGAACACTGGCGGCAATGTCGACAAAGTGGATCGCTGGGGCAAAAAGCGCCTGGCTTATGAAGTAAAAGACGTCATGGAAGGGTACTATACCCTGATTAACTTCACTGCTGAGCCAGCTACCGTATTTGAGCTGGAGCGTGTACTCAAAATTACTGACGATGTTCTTAAGCACATGGTTATCAAGTTGGAAGACTAATGTTTTAGCCGGGGGTATGAGGAATTATGAATAAAGTCATCCTTCTCGGTCGTTTGACGCGAGATCCTGAGGTGAGATATACACAGAGCGGTAAAGCAGTGGCATCTTTTTCTATTGCAGTTAACCGTTTTGCCGGTGGCCAAGAGCAAGCGGATTTCATTCCGATTGTAGCTTGGGAGAAGCTGGCCGAGACTTGTGGCAATAACCTTACCAAAGGTCGGCGGGTTCTGGTGGAGGGCAGGCTCTCAGTTCGCTCATATGAAGCTAATGATGGCCAAAAACGCCGTGTTACCGAAGTGGTAGCACAGAATGTTGAATATCTGGACAGCAGACAGACATCCGGCACTGAGGCCGGGAATATAGATATAAATTCGTTCGGCAAAGATGTCTTCCCTGAAGAGGAAATACCGTTTTAAAAGGGGGGTAAATGAATGGCTATAAAACGCGAAAGAGGTCGCAAACCTAAGAAAAAAGTTTGTAGCTTCTGTGTTGATAAAGTAACCGATATTGATTATAAGGATGTTCCGAAATTGCGCCGGTACACCACCGAGCGTGGCAAAATTCTGCCGCGCCGCATTTCCGGTAACTGCGCCAAACATCAACGCCAACTGACCTTGGCTGTTAAGCGGGCGCGTAATATCGCTCTGCTGCCGTTTACAGCAGAATAAGATTGATAAAGGGCAAGAATGTCTGCCATGGCAGACTTCTTGCCCTTTTTATGTCTAACAGCTGGTATAGTTTTGTGTGCCGGCACAAAACCCGGCTGCTGAGTTTAGCCGGGCTTGCATAATTATATAGCCAGGCAGTAATAATTTGTTAATTGCTTGCATAAAATGTTACTAACATATGTGGATAAGACTGTCTGGCAGGGAGTTTTAATTTGCCAACACGGAACTTTACCAGCGAACCGCCCTGGCCAGTGCCAGGGTTTCATACTATTTTCCTAAATAGAAAAGCAGGAAATAGCCCGGCCTCTTTCGAATATAAACAGGATGGAGTAAGGAGGCGGTTTAGTGTTTTCACAGGAATCGGATATCTTGCGTAAACTTAGGCTGATCGAAGGCCTTAAAGCCGATCTTCTGACCGAAGTGGGTAAACTATACCAGGCAATGGCCCGCAATAAGCGGGAAGCCATTGGTGAAGCGCTGGCCCAGATTATTATTTCAGCCTTTGCTTTAGGACGGCGGCTGGGTATTGATTACCCGCAAATGGATGAGCTTATAAATAACAGGCTTGGAACCAATATAAACCAGGAGCCTGAAATCGAACGTTGGTTTGGAGATATGAGCGAATATCGCCGACATCTTCGCCAGAAGAGGTGAAATATGCAAAAAAGTCCGGTTAGGCCGGTGGTTGAAGGCGGCATACTTACCGCAGTGGCTATAATTTTTGCTCTTATCAGTACGTATGTGCCGATACTGGGTGCTTTTGTCAATTTAATTTGGCCGGTCCCGATTGTATTACTGGGAGTGCGGCATGGCTATCGGCGGAGTATTATGGCTGTCGTCGCGGCAGGGATCATTATTTCCATGCTTATGCACCCGCTTAGTGCCATCTCGGTGGTGGTAGGTTTTGGACTGATTGGTATTGCCTTGGGTTATGCAATTAAAGAAGGGTTTTCCCCGGCAAAAACCGTTTTGCTTGGTGCGGTTGCTTCCTTGGTTTCTAAAGCTGCCGTTTTGGCGCTTACCGCTGTTATTATGGGCTTTAATCCCCTTAACTTTCAGACCGAGGCTATGGCTCACGGTCTGGAGCAGGCGATAGCGTTTTACCGGGAGATGGGGATGAAAGCGGAAGATTTGGCGCAAATGGAAGCCGCTATGGGCCCCATGCTGGAGCTTGTGAAGGTTATTCTGCCTGCCGGCTTTGTCCTCGCAGCCTTTCTTGACACCTTCCTGAATTATCAGGTGGCTAAAGCCGTACTTGCCAAGCTGGGGCAAAGGATTGAGCCATTTCCCCTGTTTCGTCACTGGACAATGCCGCGTATTACGGTATATGCGCTGGCGGTGGCGCTGGTATCCATTTACTGGGGTCAGACCCGGGAAATTGAGCTTTTGTATCAGGTGGGCATGAATCTTCAGGTTATTACCACTATGGTGCTTTTTGTTCAGGGAATGGCTTTGTTTTACTTCCTTGCCGATAAATACAATTTGTCAAGAATCGTCAAGGGGCTTATAATATTCTTGATATTTTCTAACGGGTTTATCATGCAGGGACTGATTCTCGCCGGTGCCTTTGATCTCATTTTCGACTATCGTCAACTGCGTGCTCCGCATATGGAGTAACAGGAGGAAAGCATATGCCTCAAGGACCATCGTTTTGGTTTGACACCCGTATTTATTTAGCAGTGATGGCAGCCTTTTTAGTGATTATCAGTTATTATAACCATTATGCGGCCATTCTTGGCGCTATTTTGCTCTATGCTCTCTATTTATATGGGCGGGAACGCTATACTATGCGGCAAAAAGAAGTGAATAATTATCTGGAAACTGTAGGGCGCAGTGTGGATAATGCGGCAGTCCAGGCGTTTACCAATTTACCGCTGGCAATAGTAATTGTTGACCAGCAGGGTATTATTTACTGGCGCAATGAACTGCTGAGCGAATGGGTTACCGAGTCGGTTGAACCGGGGGAATCGTTAGCCGCCATTTGGCCTGCCCTGCCGTTAGAAAAAATGACAGGCAAAGACGGACAGCTTAAATTTGAAGCCGGGCAGCAGCATTACGACATTGTCCACAGGGCTGTTGACCATGAGCTTACGGTATTTTATATATCGGATGTTACCGGTTTGGAGTCTTACCGGGCATCCTGCTGCCAGATTCAGACCGTACTTGCCTATATTCAAATTGACAATTATGATGATGCCTTAACCGGCTTGAATGAAAGCCAGCGTACGACTATCCTGGGTGAGGTCAACCGCATGCTGGCAGAGTGGATGACAGAGCTGGACGGACATATAAAAAAATACAGTGAAGACACCTATATTGCTGTTTTAAATCGTTTAGCCCTTGACCGTCTGATGACTGATGATAAATTTGAGATTTTGGACCGCATTCGCGCCATTCAGGCAGGCAATAAAATCCCGGTAACGCTAAGCATTGGTGCCGCCACCGGCGAAATCTCAATTGCGGAACTGGGACAGCGGGCTCAGGCCGGGCTGGATCTGGCGTTAAGCCGCGGCGGTGATCAGGCAGCGGTGAATATTAGCAGCAAAGTTCAGTTTTTTGGCGGTAAAGCCAAGGCGGTTGAGAAAAATACCAGGGTGAAAGCCCGGATTGTGGCGCAAGCTATCAGAGAGCTCATCGACCAGGCGGACAGTATTGTGATTATGGGGCATGCCGGTGAAGATTTTGACAGCCTGGGAGCAGCCTTTGGGGTAGCCAAAATGGTGCGCCATATGGGCAAGCAAGTCCATATTGTTGTCAGTCAGCCGGGGATGGCTATGGATAAGCTGTCAGAGCTGCTGCTGGACTATGAAGAATTCCGGGACCTCTTTATATCGCCGATGCAGGCGGCCTTCCTGGGCAATTCCAAAACACTGGTATTTGTTGTTGACACCCACCGGCCGGAACTGGTGGCGGCACCGGATGTACTGGCCAGAGCCGAACGGACGGTTATTATTGACCATCATCGCCGGGCTGAGACCATTATTCCCAATACGCTGCTGGTGTATCTTGAACCTTCGGCTTCGTCCACCAGTGAACTGGTAACAGAGCTATTAGGTTACTTTGACGAAAAAATTGAACTAAACCGCCTGGAAGCTTCGGCACTCTATGCGGGGATTGTGGTGGATACCAAGAATTTCGCGGTTCAGACAGGGGTGCGTACCTTCGAAGCGGCTTCTTATCTGCGCCGGGCAGGTGCCGATCCTACACTGGTGCGCCACTTATTCCGCGTCGATTTCCAGACAATGAAAAACCGGGCGGCAATCATTGATAATACCGAGATGCCATACGAGGGTGTAGTTATCGCCGTCTGTCCGGCTGATGTCAAAAATCCTCAGGTGGCGGCGGCGCAGACGGCAGATATGCTGCTGAATATTGAAGGTGTGCGGGTGAGCTTTGTTCTGTTTGAGGTTGAAGAGGGTGTTGCTATCAGCGCCAGATCGCATGGCGATATTAACGTCCAGGTGATCATGGAGCAATTAGATGGCGGCGGTCATCAATCGGTAGCCGGTGCTAAAGTAAAAGATGCCAGCATTGATGAAGTGAAAGCAAGAATTATTGATATAGTAGATAGTTACATAAAGGAGAGTGCAATACATGAAAGTAATTCTGCAGCAAGAAGTGAAAAAACTCGGTAAGAAGGGCGACATCATTGAAGTCTCTGAGGGTTATGCCCGCAACTATCTTTTACCGCAAAAACTGGCCATTGCGGCCACTGCCAATAATGTGAATAATGCTAATCTGCAAAAGGCAGCCGAGGAGCGCAAAAAAGAGCGCGCTCTGGATGAAGCCAAGCTGCTGGCCGCACAGATGGCCAAAATTGTTGTCACCATCCCGGTCAAAATGGGAGAGGGCGGCCGCCTGTTTGGCTCGGTAACGGCCAAGGACATTGCCGAGGCTGTGGCCCGGGAGCACAAACTTGATCTGGATAAGCGTAAAATTGAGCTTAAAGATGCCATCAAGTCTTTGGGGACATTTACCGTACCCATAAAGCTTCATCCTGAAGTAAGCACCGAAATCCAGGTAATCATTAAAGCCGAGTAAATCCAGAGCGAATGGATAGGCAGTGACGGTTTCGCGCTGCCCGCACTCGCAATGTATACGTGGTTTACCCCAAACGGTCATTGCGAAAGCTGTGCGCCAATTGCGTTTTTGCTTTTTGTTTCTAACCCTTACTATTAGAAAGGTATAATTATGAAAGATTTTTTTAACAAACTAGTACGTAGTGGCAACATCGACCGCGCTGTCAGCAGCGGTCATGGCAACCAGGAAGATCAGCTCAAACGCCAGGTAGCCGCCTTGTACGGTTTGTACACCGGTGTTCTGGGCGCAGAAAAGGTGGTGCTCAAAGCAGGCAAACTGGGAGCGCTGGAACTTATGCGTTCAAACAGCCTGCCGGAACGGGTGCTGGCGCTGCAGAAGCTGGTGTTTGAAGATCCGACAATTGATAAATTACCGTCTGTGGGTGAAATTCCGGAGCTGCTTAGTGAAATCGAAGATGAGCTGGCAGACCTGTGTGCCCGCCGTACAGTAGAAGACCGTATTGAGAAGAAAATTGCCGAAAAGATGGAAGAACGCCATCAGGAATATGTCCAGGAAATCCGTACCCAGGTTATCAAGGAAGAAGCCCCGGTCAATGCCGAGAACCCTCAGACTCTCAAGAAATATGCCCTTTTGGAAAAACTGGAGACCCGTAAATTAACCCGTTCGGCTATGGAGCTGTTGCGTCCGGCCACTCTTGATGAAATCATCGGGCAGGAGCGGGCGGTGGAGGCGCTTAAGGCCAAACTTGCCTCTCCCTATCCTCAGCATCTGATTCTTTACGGACCGCCGGGAGTGGGTAAAACCACAGCCGCCCGGCTGGTACTGGAAGCAGCCAAGCAAATTAAAAAGACACCTTTTACCCAGGATGCTCCGTTTATTGAAGTCGACGGGACTACTTTGCGCTGGGACCCCCGCGATGTCACCAATCCGCTCTTAGGCTCGGTGCATGACCCCATTTATCAGGGAGCGCGCCGGGATTTAGCCGACAGTGGTGTGCCGGAGCCGAAACCGGGTTTGGCGACAGATGCCCATGGCGGCATTCTGTTTATTGATGAAATTGGCGAGATGGACCCGATGCTGCAAAATAAGCTGTTAAAGGTTCTGGAAGATAAACGGGTGTTTTTTGATTCGGCGTACTATGATCCTTCTGATAGTAATGTACCTAAGTACATTAAAAAGCTGTTTGAGGAAGGGGCGCCGGCCGATTTTATCCTCATTGGCGCTACCACCCGTGAGGCCGGCGATGTTATGCCTGCCGTACGGTCGCGGTGTGCGGAGATATACTTTGAACCGTTGACACCCAAGCATATTGAGGAAATTGTCTATAATGCGGCAGTCAAGCTGGAGGTTGTCATTGAGCCGGAAGTGCCGCAGCTGATTAGCGATTATACCATCGAAGGCCGGAAAGCTGTCAACATCTTGTCAGATGCCTACAGCATGGCGCTTATGCGGGTGGGTGAGACCCAAGAGCCGGTTACCATTACCCGGGAGGATGTGTACCGGGTGGCTCAGGTCAGCCGGTTGTCGCCGTATGTTAACCGTAAGGCAGCAGCTACCCTGGAAGTGGGGAAAGTGTTTGGCTTGGGGGTAAGCGGCTACCTTGGTTCTGTTCTGGAAATTGAAGCAGTAGCTTTTCCGTCAGAAAAGGGTAAAGGCAGTATTCGCTTTAATGACACTGCCGGCAGCATGGCCAAGGACTCGGTATTTAACGCCGCGGCTGTTGTCAGGAAAATTACCGGCCAGGATTTAGCCAGCTTTGATTTGCATATAAACATTATCGGCGGTGGCCGGATTGACGGCCCGTCAGCCGGTACGGCGATTCTTTCAGCCATTATTTCCGCCATAAACGGTAAACCTATCCGTCAGGATGTAGCCATTACCGGTGAAATTTCTATCCAAGGCCGGGTGAAAGCCGTTGGCGGTGTTTTTGAAAAGGCTTATGGTGCCAAACAAGCCGGTATTACCACAATGGTTATTCCTGAGGAAAATAAGTCAGACATTCCGGAAAGTCATCTGGGCCTGGATATTCGTCCTGTTGCCACCGTCGAGGAAGCGTTGGCAATTCTGTTTGCGGAAAGTCAGGAAGCCAGTGCTGAGTTAGCTTAGAGATGAAATTGCCGCGCTTACCCGGGTTTTCTGTGCGATAATCCCGGCAGGCGCGGCATTTTAAGCGAGGAGAGTTTACATGATTGACCGCGTTCCCCCCCAAAACGTTGAAGCTGAGCAAGCGGTACTGGGCGCTATGATGATTGAACGCGAGGCTATTTCCAAGGTATCGGAAGTTATCCGGCCGGAGGATTTTTATCGTGAGGCCCACCGGTTGATCTTTAATGCCATGATGGAATTATTCAATAAGAATGAAGCTGTCGATCTGGTAACCGTAGTTGAAGTATTGCGCCGGGACGAAAAGCTTGAGGGTGCCGGTGGGATTGCTTATGTATCGGCACTGGCCAACAGTGTGCCGACAGCCGCTAATGTGATGTACCATGCCCGGATTGTGGAGGAAAAGGCCTTATTGCGTCAACTGATCAATACCGCGACCCATGTGGCCGGTATGGGCTATGAAGCCAATGAAGAAGTAGCCGTAATTATGGACAAAGCCGAGAAATTGATTCTTGAAGTATCCAACCGCAAGGCCGGCCAGGAATTTGCTTCAATTAAAAATATCATTTTTGACGTATTTGACAAAGTATCGGAGCTATATTCCTCCAAGGGCGGGATTACGGGGCTGCCAACCGGGTTTAAAGACCTCGATAAGCTGACATCAGGCCTCCAGCCTTCTGATCTTATCCTGATTGCGGCCCGTCCCAGTATGGGTAAAACAGCGTTTGTCCTTAATATTGCCCAGAATATTGCCGTCAAGGAAAAGAAAGCGGTGGCTTTTTTCAGTCTGGAGATGTCCAAAGAGCAGCTGGTGCAGCGGATGCTGTGCGCCGAGGCTCCGATTGACGCGCAGCGCCTTAGAATCGGCGAATTGGAAAACAATGACTGGGACAAGCTGGTACGGGCTGCCGACCGGCTGGCGGCGGCACCGATTTTTATTGATGATACCGCCGGTATTACGGTGATGGAGATGCGTTCCAAGGCCCGCCGCCTCAAAATTGAACATGATTTACAGCTGATTATCATTGACTATCTTCAGCTCATGCAGGGCGGCACCGGCAGCTCCCGCAGCGAAAACCGCCAGCAGGAGATTTCCGAAATTTCCCGTTCCTTGAAAGCCCTGGCCCGTGAACTTAAAGTGCCTGTTATCGCTTTATCCCAGCTCAGCCGGGGTGTCGAATCCCGTCAGGTCAAAAAACCCATGCTTAGTGACCTTAGAGAATCAGGCTCACTTGAGCAGGATGCCGACATTGTTGCCTTTATTTACCGGGAAGATTATTATGAGCCGGAAACCGAACGGAAGAATATTACCGATATTATTGTTGCCAAACACCGTAACGGACCTGTTGACAGCGTTCAGCTGTTCTTTCATAAACAATTTACGAAGTTTAGTGATTTATCGAGAATATCAGGGTGAGGTTAGAGAATTTTGCCGCAAGCAATACAAAAATAGAGAAGGCTATCGCCTTCTCTATTTTTTTGTCCTAACAGAAAGTATAACTTTCTTAAAAGCAGGATAAGGGCAACATCGGTTTGCGCTGTCGCCAAAGGCTTGGCGCAAGCCGTGTTTTCTTTACGTGCTACTGCCTAATATATATATACTTATACAGCGGCTTCAGCCGCATTGCTCTTTTTCCTGGTAAGCAAGGTCGCGCTGGTGACAGCCGTAAAAGGCGCAACGGTAATTAAACCGAAACTGCCAATCATCGTATTTAATATTTCCGCTGAAATATAATTTAAGTTCAATATATTTATCACCGGCGTACCCTGAGCCACAAACACCATCAGGAGGCCGATGTATCCGCCGGAATAGGCCAACAGCAAAGTAGTGCTCATTGTCCCAATAACCGTGCGGCCAACGTTCAGTCCGGCCTTAATAGCTGCCGCTTTGCTAATTGCCGGATTTGCTTCAATCACTTCATGAACGGCAGAGGTGATATCTACGGCAATATCCATTACCGCTCCCGCTGAAGCAATAAAAATGCTGGCAATAAATATTTCTGTCAGGTTAAGCTGAAAACCGGTATATAAGAGACTTTCGGAATAGTCCATAACGGCACCATGAATTTTCGACATGTTAACAAAAATAATAGCCAATAGCGCCGTCAGACCGGTGCCTAACAGCGACCCCATTGTCGCAGCAATAAATCGCCTGTCAAAACCATATACCAAGATGATAATGACTGTTGTCAGCATAGCTGTAATCAAAAGACCGCACAAGATCGGCTGGTATCCTGCCAGCAAAAGCGGAATCAGCATTTTCCAGATACAAAGAATGGTAAATGCAAAAGCTAAAATAGCCCGCACGCCAATCCAACCGGCCAAGACAATCAGCAGCAGCATAAAGGCGCCGACAAGCAACAGCTGATAATTAAGCCGGTAATGATCTACCATTGATATTTTATAGACTCCCTGGCTTTGGCTTCCGCCCACTGTAACCAGCGCAATATCTCCTGCCTGATACTGCTTATCGGTTCCCAGAGAACCGGACAGCATATTCATGGCTTCGGCAACCGTTCCCTGGTAGCTGCCGTCCAGCAGTTCAACCATGCACTGCTGCTGACCATACGCCACAATACCGGCTCTTTGGATATCGCTATTATTTACGGATATCACCCGGGCTTTTGCAGTTTCGAATTGCTTGTATACGGGATTTACGAATCGATCAGGCAGCATGAGGAGTACAAGAACTGACAGCAAAACCACTACTGACGGTATAAAGGATTTTGAAGTAACGCATTTGTTGTAATATTGTTTTATCATGGTTAACCTCGCAATAGTAGTTATAAGTCACGCCTGCCGCCTTTTCCATAGGAAAGGCGGCAGGCGCAGCATTAGCGCAAGCCTACAAGAGCTTTGATTTTCTTGGCTATATCGGTATTATCATAGAACCCATTGAATACATCCTGCCCTGTTCCCAAGGCATATACGGCAACAGGAAGGCCGGTATGAGCAGTTGATGTCCAGCCAAGTCCTGAACGGCTATTTAAAATACGGGTAATGACAATTTGGAAAGGTTCCTGGTCATACATGCTGTACGTGGTTTGATATTCCTTATCGCGCTGGCGCTGTTTGTAGGGAATCATACTTACGGCATAAGCTTCCTGTAACTGCGCAACTTCTTTGGCTGTCAAGACCAGCGGCTGATTCTTCATGCCGGCAACAGCCGGGTCGTTGGGCAGCATCAGGCCAAACAGCTGCTTAACATCAGCCATTGCAGTTTCGAACGGAACTTTATTGTCGCGATATTGCTGTACATATTCATCGGCAAACCTTTTAAATGACAGCTTTTGGTTTTGGAGCAAATGAAGATATGTGTCATATTGGGTGCCGTTATAGCCCAGGGTGAAGCCGCCTGTTTCATGATCACCTGTCACAATAATGAGCGTTTCCCTGGGATGCTTTTTGGCAAAAGCCACTGCTACATTAACTGCATTTTCCAGGTCTTTCACTTCCTGAATGGTTGTATAAGCATCATTGGCATGGCTTGACCAGTCAATTTTGCCGCCCTCAGCCATAATAAAGAAACTGTTCTTTTCTCCTAGAACATCAATGGCTTTTTGCACATAATCCGCAAGCGCCAAATCGCCGGCATCACGGTCAATATTATAATGGATGGCCACATCGCCAGGGTTGTCCAAAACGGGATTAATGGCAATGGTTTTACCTGAGCGGGAATTTAAGGCTTTTATGTCTTCATAAGTATTGGCTATAGTATAACCGGCTTGTTTGGCCAAATCGAACAGATGAGTTTGATTCTTATCTTTACCGGTAGGTTGTTTAAAACCGCCGCCGCCAAAGAAATCAAAGTCACTGGCAATCAAGTCCAGTCCAATTTCATAAAAACTGTTCCGGTTGGGAAGATGCGCATAAAAACCTGCCGGTGTTGCGTGATCAAGCGAAACACTGGTCACAATACCAATCTTATAGCCTGCTTGTGCTTTTAACTGTTCTGCAATCGAGATAACGCGCTTGTTGTAAGGGTCAACGCCAAGCGCGCCGTCTAAGGTCTTTACGCTGCAGGCGATGGCTGTCGCCGCGGAAGCTGAGTCGGTAATAAACTTGGAAGCATCATAGGTTGTGGCAGCGCCAACAGCAGGAAAATTAACAAAGGAGGGCATTTCTGCTTTAGGAATATTTTCGCGTGTAGGCTTATCCAGGGTTCCGACAAAATTATGGTCAACAGTTCCGTTATAATGACCCAATGCTGTGGCCTGAGGGAAACTCATGCCATCACCAATAAATAAGAAAATATATTTTGGCTTTACACCTGTAGGATCGACATTGGTTTTAGCAATACTGGATATTTCCTGAGCAGTCCTTTTGTCGGATTGGGCAGTTATTGGCGAGTATCCTGTGATAAAGGTAATACAGAAAAAAAATACTAAACAGATAGCCACTAACTGTAAAGGTAATCGTTTCTTTTTAAACATAAACTATCTCCTCCTTCTTATATACATCTTAGACTTTCTGACAAACATCTGCCAATACTATCTACCGCCTGAGCCTCCTTCTTGTCTGGGCAAAAAAATAAAAGCCAAAATTAACACCAGAGCAGTCAGTGCTGCCCAGATGGAAATTCGGACTTTTCTTTATCTCTGTCCCATATTCTTCTAGATTATACATATTCTACTTTCCTTTTATAATTCCTGCTTATTCAGAAGAGTGTGAAAAATTATTATTTTCACGCTCCTTCAAACTATATTCTAAATAAAAGAGGAAAACGCCATTCTAAAAAAGGAGGCAGCCTACTTCGTAAAAAACCGGAATTTAAAATATGGACTCTGTTGTACAAAAATTGACAGCAGAGTGTACAATTTTGTACAATATGACAAAATTTGCCGGACCGTTATCCTTTACAAATGTTGATACAATAAGCTTTGCAGACGTTGGCACGATTTTTGCTATTAAATATAACAGACGAAAAACAAGTAAATAGCAGTCAATGGACAAAGGTACTTGTATAAAATAACGAAAATTGGACAACAAGGGGTAGGTAAAGTGCTGGCAGAGTGTTTTTACAATGACGGAAGAATTAATAATGAAGAGTTTGAAAGAATAGTATCCAAATATAACAAAATAATTCTGCGCTATGTCAAGATCTATTATTTGCCTGGCGGTGATTACCGCGATATGTACCAATGGGGATTAATCGGCCTGTATAAAGCAGTTTGTCATTATGATGAAGCCCGCGGCAGTTCTTTTCGTCTGATTGCCGAGCTTAATATCAAGAACACAATTAAATCGGCAGTTACCATGCACAATCGTAAAAAACACTATATTCTTAATGAAGCAATTTCACTTAATACCATAGTTGAATCATCAAACACAAAAAGCCAACTCGAATCACAGGGAGTATTTAATAAGAATTCTTCCGATGACCCTGCCGATATGATTATTGAAAAGGAAACCATCACTAAGATTAATGGCGAGCTGGCAAATGTTTTGTCACGCCTGGAGAAAAGAGTTATTGACTTATATATTGAAGGCTACAAACAGCGGGAAATTGCGCAAAAGCTGAATTTGCAGGAAAAGGTGGTAGACAATGCCGTCCAAAGAGCACGCAAAAAGATGGCATTACATATGAAAGAATGGAAAAGTTTTTGCAAGAAGCATAAACAACCAGGCACCTCCGGCCGGGTACAAACAGGACTGCTTTGCGCAACCGTATAAGCTAAAGCAGCTCATTTTTCGAGTCAGCCACTCTAAACTTCCAGCTTGATACAGACAGGGAGCTTAGAGTGGTTTACTTTATTGGGGCTGTTTCTTTACGAAGCTCCGGTCATACAGTAAAATAATAGTAGAATTACTGTGGCACTGGAGTGAGCGGTCATGGATAGTAGACAACAGGCGGTTATCACTCATAATAAAGGCTTGCATGCCCGGGTGGCAGCTATGATCGTACAAAAGGCGTATGAAATTGAAGACCGCAGAAAAGTCCAGCTATATTTCCGGCCCCCGGGTGGTGCGGCTATTTTGGCAACCAGCATGATGCCGTTGGTGGCATTGCGGGTCAAGCAGGGGGATCGGTTATGGGTAGAGGCGGAAGGGTTATCCGCGGCTGCCGCGGCTGCTGAAATGGCAGCCTTTCTGGAAAGTGATTTTTTGCCGGCCGATGCTGCCATCATGAATCAGGTGGATAATGTGCTGCAGGATAATGCGTTAACTGCCGGGCAGATATTTGCCAGCATGGCTAATGGTTTGCTGGTTACTGACGAAAATGATGTGATTACCATCTTTAATCCGGCGGCAGAGCGTATCTTGGGTATCCCGGTCTGCCAGGCCATAGGCAATAAAGCGCAATGCGTTATTCCCGGGTCACGGCTGCACAGCATTGTTGAGACGAAAGCAGCCGAAATAGGCTGCCGCCAGTCCATTGGTTCGCGGACCATCCTGACTAACCGGACGCCTATTATTGCCGAAGGGCAAGTACGTGGGGCGATGGCTATCTTTGAGGACATATCGGTGCTGGAAGCGGTGACCGGTGAACTGAAGGCAGTAAAAGAACTCAAAGAACGCTTGCAATTGGTATTGGCCTCAGTACAAGACGGAATCTGTGTAGTCGACCGGGAGGGGTATATAACTTACGTTAATCCGGCCTATGTTGAGCTGGTACAACAATCGCGCCAGAGCCTGATTGGGCAAAATGTCCGCAACCTGTCGCCCGACGGCATACGCAGCCGGGTCCTGACCACAGGCCGGCCGGCTATTGGCAATATTGTGGTAAAGCCTGATGGCGTGACGCTGGTGGCGAATGTCAGCCCGATCCTGGTGGATGGGGAGCTCACCGGAGCGGTATCTGTTGTTAAAAGTGTCAATGAGGTACATAAATTAGTAGATAAACTCAATCATGTTTCTGCCAAAGCCGAATATCTGGAACAGGAACTGCGGCGAACCCGAAAACCCGGACCGTCTTTTGAAAAGTTTATTGGACACAGTGGCAAACTCCGGGAGGCTTTGGCTGTTGCCGCCAAGGCGGCTGCCAGCAGGACAACTGTTTTGATTTCCGGTGAAAGCGGTACCGGCAAGGAATTGGTAGCCGAAGGCATCCATTATGCCAGCAGCCGTAATGCCGGTCCGCTCATCAAAGTCAACTGTGCCGCTATTCCTGACAGCCTGTTGGAAAGCGAGCTGTTCGGCCATGAAAAAGGCGCGTTTACCGGCGCCGTTCGCCAGAAGCCGGGTAAATTCAGTCTGGCAGATAAGGGAACGATTTTCCTTGATGAGATTGGTGAACTTAGTAAAAGTATGCAGGCAAAACTGCTGAGAGTGCTGCAGCAAAAGGAATTTACCCGGGTAGGCGGTGAAGCTGTTATCAGGGTGGATGTCCGGATTATCGCCGCTACCAATCGCAACCTGGTGCAGATGGTGGAAGACGGCGAGTTCCGGGAAGATCTGTATTACCGGCTCAACGTCATTCCCATTCTCCTGCCGCCGCTGCGGGAACGGGTGGAGGATATACCGCTGCTGGTCGATTATTTTTTACATAAAATTATTACCGAACAAGGTAAAATTATTTCCGGAATAACCGGGGAAGCGCTTGCCGGCTTGATGGCTTACCGCTGGCCGGGCAATGTGCGGGAGCTGGAGAATGTCATTGAACGGATGGTCACACTTGCTGACAGCAAAGTATTGACTGCCGCGGACTTACCGTTATATCTCCGGGAAAGCGAGAACCAACCTTCCGGCTTATTTTCCGGCAGCAATATCACTCTGCCTGCTTCCCTGGGACAGGAGGCCGTTTTGCCCTGGGCGGAGTATGAGAAAGAAATTATCAGCAGAGCTTTGGCTGTATATGGCAGCTTTAACGCCGCAGGCAAGGCGCTGGGGTTAACCCACAAAACCGTGGCAGCCAAAGCGCAAAAGTACGGAATTGCCAAAACGGTATCCTGGGAAAATTGTAGCAGTATGGTAAAAAGTATCAAGAAAAATATAGAAAGTTGATATTTTTGTACAAGAGCGCCAGCAAAATTGGGTGCTCTTTTTGGCGTGCAGGTCTGCGATTCTCGCTAATCCTGGTGATATGCCGGCAAGATGGCAGGCGGCTTTGCCTGGCATAGTTCTTGCTCTGACTATGAGCAGCTACTGATATATATACAATCAGTAATTTGTGAGGAGGGGGTAAGTAATGAAAAAGATAATTAATGATGCCGAGCAGGTTGTTGAGGAAATGCTGCAGGGGGCCGTATTGGCACATCCCCAGTATGTTAAGCGGGTAGAAGGCTTTAATGTATTGGTGCGGGCCAACTCGCCGGTGCAGGGAAAGGTTGCACTGGTATCGGGGGGCGGCAGCGGTCATGAACCGTCTCATGCCGGCTATGTCGGACGCGGTATGCTTGACGGGGCCGTTGCCGGCGCGGTGTTTACTTCACCCACACCTGATCAGGTATATGAAGCTGTTAAGGTTGTTGATGGCGGTAAAGGAGTGCTGCTGATCATCAAAAATTATACCGGCGACATTATGAATTTTGAAATGGCGGCAGAGATGGCTGAGGCTGATGGGGTTGCTGTAGCCAAAGTGGTTGTCAATGATGACGTAGCGGTGGAAAACAGTACCTGGACCACAGGCCGGCGCGGCATTGCCGGTACCGTGTTTGTCCATAAGATTGCAGGGGCTAAGGCCGAAACCGGCGCTGACCTGGCGGAAGTCCAAAGGGTTGCCGAAAAGGTAATTGCCAATGTCCGTTCCATGGGTATGGCGCTGTCGCCTTGTATTGTTCCCGCAGCCGGTAAGCCCAGCTTCACCCTGGCTGATAACGAAGTGGAAATCGGTATGGGCATTCATGGAGAACCGGGAACCCATCGCGAGAGTCTCCGCACGGCTGATGCAACCGCAGAGCACCTTGTTGGCAAAATTCTGGACGATCTTTCGGTGAATGCCGGTGAGGAAGTGGCGGTAATGATCAACGGGCTGGGTGGAACGCCGCTGATGGAGCTGTATGTAGTTAACCGCAAGGTAGCAGCCCTGCTTGCCGGGAAAAATATCAACATTGCCAAGACCTATATCGGCAACTACATGACCTCTCTGGAAATGGCCGGTTTTTCGGTTACGGTATTAAAGCTGGACGGCGAGCTCAAAGAACTGCTGCTGGCGCCGGCAGATACACCGGCTCTGGTTCAATTCTAAAGGGAGAGAAGGAGTTTATTATGGCAACTGCAATTGCGGCAATTGCAGCACTGGCTGAGATCATAATTGCCAATAAGGAGAAATTAACAGAGCTGGACGCTGCCATCGGTGATGCCGACCATGGACTTAACATGGCGCGGGGGTTTGAAGCTGTACGCGGTAAGCTGGCAGGTGCTCAGGCAGAAGATGCTGCCAGTGTTCTTAAACTGACCGGCATGACGCTCATATCGACAGTAGGCGGTGCCGCCGGGCCGTTATATGGTACTGCCTTCCTGAGAGCCGGTGCTGTTTTGCAGGGACAGGCGGAACTGGATACTGACACTGCGGCAGCCATGCTGAAGGCTGCGATTGGCGGAATTAAAGAACGCGGGAAGGCGGTTCGCGGTGAAAAAACCATGCTGGATGCCCTTGAACCGGCGTATGAGGCATTTACGCAGGCTATGAACGAAGGCGAGACCTTGCTGCAGTGTCTGGAACTGGCCACAGAAGCTGCCGCCAACGGTGTAGAATATACCAAAACAATTATTGCAACCAAAGGGCGGGCCAGTTATCTGGGGGAACGCAGCCTCGGCCATCAGGATGCCGGTGCCACTTCGTCCTATCTCATGCTGAAGGCACTTACGAGTTTTGCCAGGCAGCATAGTCCGGGGGTATAAGCAGATGGTCGGAATTGTTGTAGTTTCGCACAGCGCCAAGATTGCGGAAGGCATCTGCGAACTGGCCGGTCAAATGGCGGCTGCCGGACAGAGGCTGATTGCTGCCGGCGGCATGGCGGACGGCAGTATCGGCACAGATGCCGTCAGAATTCGGGCAGCTATTGAAGCCGCCGATACCGGTGACGGAGTGCTGGTCATGGTTGATTTGGGCAGTGCTGTTATCAGTGCCGAACTGGCCATAGATATGCTGGGCGCGACAGACAAAGCCCGGGTAGCTATTGCCGATGCACCCATTCTGGAAGGAACGATTGCTGCTGCCGTGGATGCTTCTATTGGCCAGTCACTGGCCGGTGTGCTGGCTACAGCCGAAGCTGCCAGAAACCTGCAAAAGCTCTAACAGTTTTTGCCGGACAGATTTGGCAAAGTAGAAATATACCTTGACTTAATTGGAGGAAACATATGACCAAAATTGAGTTGGTGCTAAACAATTCAGCCGGGCTACATGCCAGGCCGGCTGCGCAATTTATCCAGAAGGCCTCAGGTTTTGCGAGCACAGTAACCATCCAGGCAGGGGAAAGAGCGGCAGATGCTAAAAGCATCCTGGCTGTGATGGGTTTGGGGCTGCGGCAGGGGGCGAAGTTTACGCTGCTGGCCGATGGGCCGGACGAGGTGGCGTGTGTGACCGCTTTGCAGGCACTGGTTGAGAACAATTTTGGTGAGGGCTAAACAATGGAAGAAATATTACGTGGCACCGGGGTAGTGCCAGGCATTGCTATTGGCCGCGTCAAGGTGCTGTCAGAAGATTTGGCGCCCCGTTTGGCCGCCTATAGTGCCGGCACACCTGAGGCAGAGTCTGGCAAAATTGCTGCGGCCATTAAAGCCGCCAGCACCGAACTGGCGCAGTTAATTGCGGCGGCGAAAGCAAGCGGACGGACAAGTCAGGCAGCTATTATAGAAGCGCATCATGCCATGGTGAATGATCCGGGACTGGCTGCTAACATGCATGACAAGGCCGGACAGGGTATAGCGGCCCCGCAGGCGGCGCTGGCGGCAACCGAAGAGTTTGCCGCTTTGTTTGACACAATGCCTGACGCCTATTTGCGGGAACGGGCCGCCGACGTGCGGGACATAGGCCGGAGGCTGGCCCGGCTGCTGGCAGGGGGCGCCCAGATAGAAGATGAAGATCCTGAACCGGTGGTCATATGCGCCCAGGAGCTTGCGCCTTCTGCCGCTGCCGGTATGTCTGAGAAGGTATGCGGCATTGTACTGGGGCAGGGCAGCACTACCTCGCATGCTGTAATTATTGCCAAGGCACGGGGGATACCGGCTGTCACCGGCCTGGGAGGAGCAATAGACCGTCTGCTGCCTGGTACTATGGTTATTGTTGACGGCAGCACCGGTCAGGTCATTCTCCAGCCGGCGGCAGCGCGATTGGCGGAGTATCGCAGTCAAGTTGAAACTGAAGCGGCCAGGAAGCGTCAGGATGGAGAAATGGCTGCTTTAGCTGCGGTTACCCTTGGCGGCAGAAAGCTGCAGCTGGCAGCCAACATTGGCTCTCCGACCGATATGGCGTCTGCGCTTATGCAGGGAGCCGAAGGGGTTGGCTTATTTAGAAGTGAGTTTTTGTTTTTGGGGCGGGATAACCCGCCTGGTGAAGAAGAACAATTTGCTGCCTACAAAGCGGTGGCAGCCCAGTGCGGCAAGCATTTGTGCATTGTTCGGACCATGGATGCCGGTGGTGATAAGCCGCTGCAGTATTTGCATATAGCTAAAGAAGAAAATCCATTTTTAGGCTGGCGGGCCATTCGTATCAGTCTGGAACAGCCGGACTTGTTCATTACTCAGCTCAAAGCCATTCTGCGGGCAGGTGTTTTTGGTAATGTGGCCATCATGCTGCCAATGATTATCAGCGCCGCCGAAATTACCGCAGCCAAGGCATGCCTTGAGCAGGCGGCTGCCCAGCTGATAGATGAAGGAAAACCCTTTGCTGCCAAGGTACCGTTGGGTATCATGATCGAAACCCCGGCGGCTGCTGTTACTGCCAGGGAACTTGCCGCGGAGTGTGACTTTTTTAGTATTGGGACCAATGACTTAGTGCAGTATACGTTGGCGGTGGACCGCGGTAATCCGGCGGTCAGCCCGCTTTACAGTCATTTTCATCCGGCTGTCCTCAGGCTGATTGACGGGATTGTCAAAGCCGGGCACGAGCAGGGCATCTGGGTGGGCATGTGCGGCGAAATGGCCGGGGACCCATTGGCTGCGCCGCTCTTAGCGGCCATGGGGCTGGATGAACTTAGCATGAGTGCTCCCGCCATACCCAGAGTAAAGGCAGTAATCCGTAAACTCCATGACCGGGAAATCGAGGAACTGCTGCCTAAAGCCCTTAGTCTCCAAAATGCCGGTGATATCCGTGCTCTGATGGAGCGTTTTATTACTGCTAACTCTTAAAAGCAAACTAAGACAGCCTGCAGCTATGCAGGCTGTCTTAGTTTCCGAACGATATTTATATTATTAATATAATCATTCGAATTTTATTGACAGTGATTGGCGGCAAATGCTATGATAAACAAGGGAAAAAAGGGAAAAACTAGGCTGAGTTGTTTTTGCGTATGGTCTTAATGGTATAAAATAAATTGGACTGGCTGCTAAACGGGAGAACAGTTCGGAAAGCGAAGTGTTATCATGATTGAACGCTATACTTATCCTGAAATGGGACATATCTGGACCGACCAAAATGAGTTTCAGACGATGCTGGAGATTGAGATTGCTGCTTGCGAAGCTATGGCTAAGCTGGGGCAAATACCCGCAGAGGCTGTACCTGTTATTAAGGAAAAGGCTAAGTTTTCGGTTGAACGTATCCGCGAAATCGAAAAGGAAACCCGTCATGATATTTTGGCATTTTTGCAGGCGGTTGCCGAGAATGTGGGCGATCCTGCCAAGTACATTCATATGGGCTTAACCTCAAGTGATGTTAAAGACACCGCTTTAGGTGTCATGATGAAACAAGCGGCAGATATTATTATTGATGATCTTATTAAACTTCGCGATGTCTTAAAACGCCGCGCGGCTGAACATAAATATACGGTCATGATTGGCCGTACCCATGGGATTCATGCCGAACCCCTTACTCTGGGTTTAAAATTTGCTTTATGGTTTGATGAAACAGAACGCAATATTGAGCGCGTCAAACGGGCCAAAGAGGCAGTGGCTATTGGCAAGCTGTCAGGTGCTGTCGGTACCTATGCCAATATTGATCCATATATCGAAACCCATGTATGCCAGCAAATGGGCATTAAAGCGGCTAAATTAGCCACTCAGGTTATTCAGCGTGACCGTCATGCAGAGTTTTTGACCACTCTGGCTATTGTGGCCGGTTCACTTGATAAAATTGCCACTGAGATTAGAAATCTGCAGCGGACTGATATCCGGGAAGCGGAGGAATATTTCCATCCCGGCCAAAAAGGCTCCTCAGCCATGCCGCATAAACGCAATCCAATTACCTGTGAACGTGTCAGTGGTCTGGCACGGGTGGTACGCGGCAATGCGCTGGCTGCTCTGGAGGATATGCCGCTATGGCATGAACGGGATATTTCCCATTCTTCGGTGGAGCGCGTCATTTTGCCTGACAGCACTATTTTAGTGGATTACATGCTGAGAATTCTTACCGATGTTGTAGACCGTCTGCTGGTGTATCCTGATGCCATGCAAGCCAATATTGAAAAAACCGGCGGTTTGATTTTCAGTCAACGGGTGCTTTTAAAGCTTGTTGACAAAGGTGCCGTCAGG
Organism: Sporomusa sp. GT1; assembly: GCF_014634905.1. Taxonomy (NCBI): domain Bacteria; kingdom Bacillati; phylum Bacillota; class Negativicutes; order Selenomonadales; family Sporomusaceae; genus Sporomusa; species Sporomusa sp. GT1. The sequence goes on from NZ_BMBX01000012.1 coordinate 94,982, forward strand.
GAAGAGGCCTATCGCTGGGTACAGCGGAATGCTATGGCCAGATGGCTGGAAGGCGCCGACTTTAAAAGTAATGTAATTGCCGACCCGGATATTAAACAATATTTATCCCCGGCAGAGATTGAAGAGTGCTTTGAATATTCCCATTATCTCAGACATGTAGATACCATCATGGCCCGGTTTGGCTTATAAAGCAAACCGGTAATTTTAGTTTACCTTATATTTTAACAAGAAAGAGAAAGGATTGATCCTATGTCTTCTGTAGTGGTTATCGGCACCCAATGGGGCGACGAAGGTAAAGGTAAAATTGTTGATTTTCTGGCCGAAAAGGCCGATGTGGTTGTTCGTTACCAGGGAGGTAACAATGCCGGTCATACCGTTGTTGTTAATGGCAATGAGTTTAAGCTGCATTTATTGCCGTCAGGCATATTATATTCCGGTAAAACCTGCGTAGTGGGCAACGGTGTGGTGGTTGACCCGGCGGTTATGCTTAAAGAACTGAAAGGGATGCAGGACAAAGGCATCGATACTTCGGCCCTTAAAGTGTCCAACCGCGCCCATGTAATCATGCCCTATCACCGTCTGCTTGACGAAGTGGAGGAAGAGTCCCGCGGCGACCGAAAAATCGGCACCACTAAGCGGGGAATCGGCCCTTGCTATATGGATAAGAATTCCCGTTCCGGCATCCGCATGGTTGATTTGATGGATGAGGAAGAATTCTGCTCTAAGTTGGAGTATAACCTGGAAGCCAAAAACCATTTGCTGAAAGCGGTTTATGGGGTAGAAGGCTTTGATTATGAAGAAGTAAAAGCAGAGTATCTGGAATATGCCCGTCAACTTAAACCCTATGTGACAGACACTGCTGCTGTGCTGCATCAGGCTATCAAAAACGATAAAAAAGTGCTGTTTGAAGGCGCGCAAGCCACCCTTCTGGATTTAGACCATGGAACTTACCCCTATGTAACCTCTTCACACCCGATTGCCGGCGGTGCCTGCATCGGTGCCGGAGTAGGGCCAACCCAAATTCATAAGGTTATTGGTGTAGTGAAAGCATACACCACCCGTGTTGGTGAAGGTCCCTTCCCGACCGAGCTTAATGATGAAGTTGGTGACACTATCCGGGAACGGGGGCATGAATATGGCACCACTACCGGACGTCCGCGCCGCTGCGGCTGGATGGATGCCTGCGTAGTGCGTTATGCCGGTTATGTGAGTGGAATCGACTATATGGCAATTACCCGTCTGGATATTCTTGATGGCTTAAAGACTCTCAAGATTTGCACCGGTTACAAATATAAAGGCGAACTCCTGAATGAATTCCCTGCCAGCCTTAAGGTGCTTGCCCAGGTTGAGCCGATCTATGAGGAACTGCCAGGCTGGGAGGAGCCGACAAGCCATGTACGAAGCTATGATGAGCTGCCGCTTAATGCCCGCCGTTATATTGAACGCCTGAGCGAGGTTGCCGATATTAAAATCGGGATCGTTTCTGTTGGCCCTGGCCGCGAGCAGACAATTATCCTTGCCGATATGTTTTAAACTATTAACAAAAAGAGATAACCTGCATTGGCGGGTTATCTCTTTTTGACTTTGCGATTTTTCCGGAAAATATTATTGACAAGCCTATATGTATCTTGTATAATTCTATCTTGTGAAGACGACCCACTAGCTCAGTCGGTAGAGCACCTGACTTTTAATCAGGGTGTCGATGGTTCGAGTCCATCGTGGGTCACCATAAGCAGCGAACCGGGTTCTCACGAGCCGATAGGCGAAATGAGAACCCGAGTGAGTCGCTTACTTCTGAGCGGTAGTGAAGAAGAGTATTCCTTGTTAGAATTGTTCATGGCCCGTTGGTCAAGCGGTTAAGACACCGCCCTTTCACGGCGGTATCAAGGGTTCGATTCCCTTACGGGTCACCATAAGCAGCGAACCAGGTTCTCACGAGCCGATAGGCGAAATGAGAACCTGAGTGATAAGCAGAGAGCCAGGTTTTGGAGAGCGAAAGCGATACCAGAACCTGTGCGAATCGCTTAGTTCTGAGCGAAAGCGAAGAACCTCCTTTTGCAAATTATGGGCGATTAGCTCAGCCGGGAGAGCGCCTGCCTTACAAGCAGGATGTCGGCAGTTCGATCCTGTCATCGCCCACCACAAAATAAGCTTTGAGTAGTCTCGAAGCTTATTTTTTTGTTTGGTAAAATATTCGATGCTGAGAAACAATGACACATCGGTTGGTAAATGGGTCATTTCGGCGCGAAGTTTATACCGTTCAGCAGGATAGTGTGGCGGGATTGTTTTGATGGTGGCTATAATAGTAATGTAAAAGAGGTCTCATTTGATAGGGTGGCAGCTTTCACGGCGCCGGAAGCATGTCGCTTAAGTAATGCGAATATTTCGTATATACTCAATTGCCACAAAACCATTTTATTGTAATACCGTCTTTGCTCCGATGTCAGCTGACAAGCAAAAGTTACTATTACCAATGGAACTATGTAAAGGAGAGAAGAACTATGGGAACAGAAAAACAAAATATTCCAAACCGATGGGTGATAGCCATCATGGGTACCTTGCTGCAGGTTGCCCTGGGAACTGTGTATGCCTGGAGCTTTTTCCAAAAGCCAGTTATGGATGCCAACAATTGGACTAACTCCGAAGCAGCTTGGGCATTTAGCCTGGCCATTTTCTCTCTCGGGCTGGCTGCAGCCTGGGGCGGCATTAATCTTCCTAAATTCGGACCGCGCAAGCTTGCCATGACAGGCGGTTTCTTATTCAGTCTCGGCTATCTGATTGCTGCCTATGCGCTTTCCATCAAAAGCCTAGGACTCCTCTATGTCGGGTATGGTGTTATTGGTGGGATTGGTTTGGGTCTTGGTTATGTAACTCCGGTAGCAACTGCTGCCAAGTGGTTTCCTGACAAAAAGGGATTTATTACCGGTATGGTAGTTATGGGCTTTGGTTTTGGCGCCCTCATTATGGCAAAAATTCTGGCTCCCATCTTTATGAGCATGACAGGTGGCAATCTTGTTCTGGTATTTTCTTATGTAGGTACGGTCATGTTCTTCATTACCTTACCGGCAGGTTACTACATGATTAATCCGCCTGCTGGTTTCGTGCCGCCAGGCTATACCCCTCCGGCCACTTCAGCGTCAGCGCAAGCTTCGCAGGATGCAATTACAGCGAGAGAATGTATTATGTCCGGTAAATTTCTGATGATGTGGACCGTTTTCTTCTTTAATATTATTGCAGGTATTATGTTTATCAGTTTCCAATCTCCTTTATTACAGGATCTTCTGAAAAAGACTATGGATCCAGCCACCCTGTCAGACCCGCAGGTGATTGCCGGGTTGGCCGCTGCCGGTGCTACCTTAATTGCCGTTAGCTCCATCTTTAACGGTGTAGGCCGTTTCTTCTGGGGCGGTTTATCCGATAAAATCGGCCGGGTTCAGACATTCCGTCTCATTCTCGGTACACAACTGCTGGTATTTATTGCTTTGCTGTTTGTTAGCAATCCTATTGTCTTTGGTGTACTTGTCTGCTATGTCCTGCTCTGCTATGGCGGCGGATTTGGTTCTATGCCTTCCTTTGTCCTTGATGTATTCGGTCAGAAGCTGATGCCGATTGTTTATGGCACCATTCTTACCGCATGGGGCTGTGGCGGTATCGTTGGTCCGCAAATCGTAGCTTTTCTGAAAGATAATTTTGCTAATCAGGCTGCCCAGTACACCTTCGTGGCGGCAGCGATACTCTTGTTCCTTGGCTTGCTCATTACCTTGGCTCTTAGCAATAAAAAGTTTGAATCAAGCGGAGCTGCCAAAATTGCAGCTACAGAAGAAATAACAGTGAAGTAAGGTAAGATATAGGATTATAAGATTAAAAAACGCCACGCAATCAGCGTGGCGTTTTTCCATGTTTAGAGTTTTTCTTCCAACAGAGCACAGGACGATTGTCAAAGCCGATTGACCAGGTATCCAACGGGATAAAGCAGGTGCCAGCCAATGCGAACAGCAAGGCAATTCGAGCAGATAATACTGCAATCGATGTAAAGCTGTGTCTAAGCTGGTCTGCCAATTTTTTCGAGACGCCGATGTAGAACATGCCAATAATGTTGCCGGAATCATCTTTAAGCGGGGCGTAGCAAGTCTGGTAGTTTTCGCCGACAACTTCCGCTTCTCCAATATAGAGATTGCCATTGGTAAGCACTGTCTCGGTAACATAGTCGGCAGCAACTGTACCGGTTGCTCTGGTGCCGTCCCGCATGATATTGGTAGCCACACGGGTATTATTTAAAAATATCGTAACCGTATCATCTGTTAAGCGGGCAATCTTGTCTACCAGCTCGGTATTGTCATTAATGCGATACTGTCCTTTGTATAATTCGCCATTTCTCACCTGCCAGGAACCGGGAAGCATATAATCGGTAATTTCCAGTGCGGTGGCAAGATCTGATTTGGATTTTTCGGCCATCGCTGTTTCAATCTGAATTTGCATATCTCTGATAATGAGAATGCTTGCCACTAAACAGACCAATAAAGCTATTCCTACAGCAAACACTGTAAGTTTAGCTTTCAGACCTAATCCCACGGCTAAACCTCCTTGCCACTATCTATTTAAGCCCAAGCGCTGTCCTAAAGGCTTTTACCCGGTTGCGGCTGACAGGCACTTCCTGTTTAGAGAAATCATTCATACGTAATAGATAGGAACCGTGAAACCAAGGGGTAATTTCCAGTATTTCATCTAAGTTAATTACATATTGACGGTGGATGCGGAAAAAGTTAGTTTCAGTCAAGAGGTTATCAAATTCCTGTAATGTTAACATTGTTGAGAACTCGTTAGTATGGGTGCGTACATAAACGTTTTTGTCTTTGACATAAATAAAAACAATATCCTTTTTATTTAGCGGCACAATTTTATCACCAGATACGACACAGACTTTTGCTGTCAGTGTCCCTTTTTCCGGAGGAGCTTTTGCAGACAGATTGCGGATTTTGGCTAATGCCTTGGCGAGTTTTTCTTGTGTAACAGGTTTGGTAATATAGGCGACAGCCGGGGTATTAAAGGCTTCGACAGCATGTTCAGGATAGGCGGTAATGAAGACTATATAGGGGGGATTCTGGAGGATGCTTAGCTTTTGCGCCATTTCCATACCAGACATACCGGGCATATTGATATCCAAAAACACCAATTGGGGCTTTCTGTCCAAAATATAAACAAGCGCATCTATGCAACTGGTAAACTTTTTACATACTTCAACATCATTCTGCTGGCTTAGCAGAAATTCAATTTCATCGCAAATAGGCAGTTCATCATCAACAATCACAGCTTTTGTTTTCATGATACACTCCTTTCTCCTGAACGGTTGATATTTGAGGCACGAAAGGAATACACAGTCTGGCTTCGGTACCAAACGGCGGCTGGGAAGTTATTGTCAGGCCATATTTTGACCCGTAGAGACTGGTTAAACGTTTATTGACATTGTTTATACCGACGCCTTCAGAATGACCGTCCTGGATTTGCTCTAACTTTTGTGCTGGAATACCAATGCCATTATCTGTAACAGAAACAATTAGCGTATCTTCTTCAATATAGGCTTCCATTGCCAGCAGGCAATGGCCTAGTTTGGGAAAGAGTCCGTGGTTTAAAGCGTTTTCTACTAACGGTTGCAGTGATAAGGCCGGTATCAAGGCTAGTGCAGCGGTGTCATCAATATTTACGGCAATATCGAGCCTGTCGCCGAAACGGGATCTGGCAATTTCGAGATAAGCCGTAATGGACGCAAGTTCATCTTCCAGTGTTATCAGCTCGTCCTGGTTGGAATAGCCCCGCAGCATCAGTGTGGCCAAACTCCCCAGCAGATTACGGGCCTTATCCGGGTCGGTGCGGCAAAAGGACATAATAATATTAATCGTATTAAAGAGAAAGTGAGGGTTAATTTGTGCCCTAAGTGCTTTGAGTTCGGCCTTTTCCCTCATTTTCCGCTGCTCATCAATTTCCGCCAGTTGAATTTGTACGGACAGCAATTTAGCAAGACCATCCGCAATGTGGATATCTAGTTCTGACACCGATTCACCACTAGTCCGAGCCAGCTCGATGGTTCCAACTATGTTATTTCCGGTAAACAACGGCACCACAACCCCGGCTTTTAACGGGCAAGCAGGATAAGGACATCCCCGGTCTGCCGGTGTATTAATAATTTTTATTGTTTTATCGGCAATGGCATCCTTTACTGCGGTAGAGAGAATGGGTTCACCCGGCCTATGGTGTTCCGCTCCTTGTCCGACAAAGGCTAACCGCTTATACCTGCCGGTAACGGATACTGCATCTGCCTCGGTCAGTTCGTAGATGATTTGCGCCGTTACGGTGGCTGAGTGGGTATTGAAACCCAGCCTAAGATAGGGGAGCGTGCGACTGGCAATTTCTAATGATAATTGCGCTGCCCGTGCTCCGTAAATATCCTGTTCTGCTGCAATCCAATTAATAATGAACAGAAACAGCCATACGCCAAGAATACTGACAAGCATAGTAAACACGGCGGCCTTAACATTGAATAACAGCATGGCGGTTGTGGTATTGGTAAGCATTGTATTAAATATAAGTTGAAGTAATTCAACAAATAGCGCAATTCCGGCTCCGGTCAGGGGCTTAATCTGGTGAAAGCTAAAGCGAAACCGCAGCAATCCGGATAATGTCCCGGCAAATATCATATAAAGGGCGGGAATTAAAGCTGCGTTTTCTACCAGAATCAGATATGTGGTGCTAATGAGACCGACACAAACTCCCGCAATCGGACCACCGGCCAGACCGGCCAATAATATACCGATCATGCGTGTCGTGACTACAGGATCGCCCCAGGGCAGGGTGCTGTAATTGCCTATAATCGACAGAAAGGAAAATAGCACAATCAAGGAGAATTGACTGGCCGGGTGGTAGGGATAATGGGTGCAACGCATAATAAAGCGGCTACGACCGGTAAGATAGGCTGTCATAGCGATAAAGGATAAAGCGCTTACTATTTCTAATAGCGTTAAAACGTCCATATTAGCCTCCGTGGCATTCTATCAAAGATATTCGTCATGATAAACTTTTTCCCTTTATCTGCTTGTTAGAATTTTACATCAAGAGCAAATGTTTTAAAAATAGAGGGGAAACCGGTAGCCAAAAGAGGGTATACAGAAGCTTGACTAATAATAGCCCATAAGATATAATGATATCTGTCAATCAAGGCCCGGTGGTGTAGTGGTTAACATGCCGCCCTGTCACGGCGGAGATCGAGGGTTCAAGTCCCTTCCGGGTCGCCACTTGTTTAAATGCCTCGGTAGCTCAGTCGGTAGAGCAGAGGACTGAAAATCCTCGTGTCGGCAGTTCGATTCTGCCCTGAGGCACCACAAAGAGACCTTGCGATTGCAAGGTCTCTTTTAATATATTTTGGCGTTTTTCACTATGCGAAGTTGTTTACAGGCATTTTGACTAAAAAAACATTTTAGTCAGATGCTTTTTTTGTATTAAAATTACGGCAGCCACAAATCCTATAATTACGAATAAGAAGGAGGGGAAGCTATGTTTGATGACCGTATTCATGCCGGAAAAATGCTGGCAGAACAATTAGCCGCACATAGTTTGAAGAAACCATATATAGTGGCAGTTCCCCGTGGTGGGATAGCGGTGGCATCACCCATTGCGGCAAAATTACAAGCTAAAATGGGTATTCTTGTTGCTAAAAAGATTGGGCATCCGCTTAACCCCAAAATAGCCATCGGTGCCATTATGCCCGATGGCAGCTTGATTCATGACAATCAATATGTTACCGGCATTGGTGTTAAGCAGGAGAATTTTGACCAACTCGTTGCCGAAGCCCGCAAGGTGTTTGAAGAACGGAGTAAAAATTACGAAGCTATGCTTATAAAAAATCATGAGGTAAAGGATCGCGATATTGTCCTTGTTGATGATGGCATTGCTACCGGCTATACTATGCTGGCTTCCGTCAAATGGCTTAAAAAATGGAACCCCACCAGCATAACGGTGGCTGTACCGGTGGCTCCCACTGATACTATCAATGGGCTGCTAAAGGAACACGTTGAGGTTGTGTGTATTGGCAAGCGGGATGTATATGCCGCAGTAGGCAGCTATTATAAAGACTTCAAAGACATGACAGACCGGGAAGCACTGGAATATCATCGTCTTGCCCCCGGTAGTATTGTCCGGGTTTAAATGAGAATGGGTAAGCAATAGAGAGTGTAGATAAAAAAACTTTTGATTTAAATGTCCCCAATTTGTAGACCGTATATCATACTGTCCAACAAATTGGGGACATTTCCTGTTAAAAGCGATATTGCAATACAAATGTAAATCCTATGTCCTAAATAGCCAAAATGGTAGAATTAAAACTTATTTATATGAATAGTTCAGTCCTAGTATTTAGATACTAAATATTGTTTATGTACAATGAGAGCATGAAGAGGTGTATCGAGCCGGTTCAGGTGTAGGACATATGCGATATGGCGTTTTTGTGAAGTTCATAAGATAGTTGAATTTTGGATGCTGAATAAAAGCGAGGGGTTAAAGTGGCCGACTACACAAATGTAATTCATAACTTACGACTAGAACAATACAGTATCGTTTATGCAGCTTGGTTAGAAAATGTGTTTACGACTCGTTGGTGGTTGCTTGTTGGCTTAGTAATCACCATGTATACTCTTTGGTGGATATTGGTTGATAAGGCAAGAATTAAGACTTTATTGCTGTATGGTTCGCTGGTAGCCGTCTCAAGAGTAATTCTGGACGTAGTTATGGCTATCAATTTAGGGCGTTGGGTTTATGCTGTTAGCTTATTTCCAATAGCACCTGACATATTTGTTCATGACTTGACTGTCACCCCTCTTACCTTTATGATGGTTTACCAATACTCGAATAGTTGGAAACAGTTTTGGATTGCTAATTTAATTGGTTCAAGTTTAATTTTTTATGGCATATTACCGCTATTTGAATATCTCGGCATATTTAAGGGCTTTCCCGGTTGGACGCTTACTAGCAGCTTCTTAGTGATATTTATTGCTGCAGGAGTAATGAGGGCAATTATGGTACTAATTGAGAATGTCGAAGATAAAGCCAAAGCGAAGGTAAAACAAGCTTCAGAACAGACTTCCTTTATTGCTAAACCTGCTATGAAGCCAGACGACAATAAGGAATAGAGGCAAACGAGGCTTCTTTTCGTTTGTATAGTTCCTTTCAGGCAATGCAAATACGACATGTGTACTAGAGCTTCATTGCACCTAATTGGTCATACAAGAAAGGTGTAGATATTACCGGAATACGGCAGCTATTGAATTATTCTGCTCCTTCAGTTACTCTCCGCTATATGGCATACTAAGGAAGAACTGGACGAGGTATATATTAACTTAATTTTTGGCGTGTAGGGCAGGCATAGAGCCTGTCTTTTTTCTTCTGGTAAACTTAAAAGCCTGATAAATACAAAAAAGTGCCAATTATGGCACCTTCGTCAATTCAAATAATATGCAGCTAATTACTTTTTTATATAAGGACTGCTTATTTCAATAGGATTAAAGAATGCTGCAATATCGATGTCCAACCCTTCGGCAATTAAGTACAGCATGTCTAGTGAGAGGGAGGTATTAGCTTGGGGAGCCTCAATTTTACTAATATGGCTCACGCTGACTTCTATTTTTTCAGCAAGTTCTTCCTGTGTTAATCCGCGAAGATTTCGGTAAAAAGCTACTTTCCTTCCAAGTTCTCTATATTTTTCTACGAACTTTTTTCGTCTACGCAAGAGCTATTCACCTCCTGCGTTCATTATAGGGGCGAAAAAATGCAATTGCACTTCATTAAAAACGCAATAATATTGCATTAATTTTGAATAATATGGTATAATATGGAGGAAGTTTTTCGGACATAGCTTGAAAGTACTTAGTGTTTTGGACAAATTTTATGAATTTATTGGTTTCAGTAGGGGTGGATAAATATAAGTGATTTACAATGCTACTCTTTTGATAATAACAATATTTAGAATATTATAAGGTGAATATAAGAAATGTATAAATCACGAGAGTATAAACAAAAAGAAATTGAACTAAGCGATAAAATTCGTGAACTATCCGAAGAATTTGACCAACTATGTAAGGAGAAAAGGGATACAACTGAAGTTCTTCAACAACTTGGAATAGCGTTGGAAGAGTTTTTGTTGTTCAGGCGGAATTTTAAAGGGTAAAAATGAGGAGATAAGGCTTATTTGATCTAGACTAAGGTTATAGAAATAACCGGATGAACCCGACTTAAATTACTTGTGTAAGATTGAATAAAAGACTGAGAATCCTTGTGTTGTGTGACTACTTAGGAATTTTTCTATGGACTCTAAAAGCCAAAGCCGGTATTAGATATACCAGTCAGGTCAAATAACAAGTTTCTATTAGTACAAAATGGAGTTACAAAATGTAATTTTAGGTCGGTATTTTTACATAGAGACCAACTTGCGTCTGGATGTTATGTATGCTATAATTTCACCAGAGAACGAGAGCATAGGCTTCTTTAGTCGTGGATAGTTTATGCTAAAGGGTGCAAAAACTCTCTATGTTTAACATGTGCGGGCGTAGCTCAGTGGTAGAGTACCGGCTTCCCAAGCCGTGGGTCGCGAGTTCGAATCTCGTTGCCCGCTCCAGTAAGATCAAGCCTTCCAGCGATTTGCTGGAAGGCTTTTTTCATTTATGGGGCAATTCGTGGGGCAATAGCAAATTTTGTTAAAGACGGAAGCGTGGGGACGGACGTTTTGCTTCTATCGTGTCAGACCCCAGTCTCCCTCCAGAAACTATAAAATCAAGTGTTGTTACGAAGCAGATTTTGCGTCCCCTTGCTTCTCCATTTCGAGTAAATGAGAGATGAGGTAAAGGCTAAAAAAGATAATGGACTGATAAGTGATATAGAACCAATCGAACAATTAGCCAAAAGGGCAAATCTCGAAATAATATATCAAAGTGTATATCGGCTTTACTTTGATGATACTCATGTATCTGTCAACTCTATTGAAAAATATATTGCTCACGAAGACTCTCCCTATTTAATCAATCTTAGGGATACTTCAGATCTTACTGAGATTCAGACATGTAATATATTAATTTTGCTTACTGCACTTTCTTTATACTTGGGTCTAATGGGGCAGGCAAATGATAGAAATGTATTTATGGTCGAACAGATATCAGAGTCATTCTAAAGGTTGCCGAGAGGTTCTTTTAAAAAGTAATACATGGTCAGCGGGATGCTTCCTGCCGACTGCTCATTTTAGCAATTGTACAATTTATCGTGTGATATCTTGCAGGAATTGTGTATTGTCTATAGAAAAACTTGGTAGAGGTGGGTAGATGAAGTACATTAAGGAATATTTCTTTTGTAGTCCCAAGCTACTAAATAACATAGATGAAATAAAAGAGATAGAAGCATGCGTATCTAACATCATGTAGCAAAGCCATTTTCAAATTTCAATTGGGGAAAAAACATTAAAACATCAAACTGTTTATAACAAAGCATCTGAAATAGAATTTACAAAATACTCATGGGAAAAGCAACCTTTATTGTATGATAATCCGAGGCTTATTGGAGACTTTCGAAAAATTATAAATTTCATTATGGATTAACACACAATTTGTTGTCCCTGGCAGTGAAAATCGCAGTTTATCGAGCGGAGTTTCTTGAGATAGCATTAGCTATACCAGCAGATAGCAATGTTAGTTTAATGGTCAGCAATGGAATTTTGTCTATTGTTATCTTTATAGCTGGAAAGTCTTTGAAAATTATTGGATACATGATTGAATCAGGGAAGGCCTACTTATCGGCTGTACAATGGCATGAGTTAGTTTATTCCGTTTATCAGTCGGAAAAATTAGGTGTGTTCGTTTTTGAAGCATTAATGATTAAGGAGTTTAGCATGGATAGAGTTGAAATATATACCGATGGTGCCTGTAGTGGCAACCCTGGCCCTGGTGGTTGGGGAGCAATACTTATATATAAAAGCATAGAAAAAGATTTGTCCGGCAATGAATCGCATACTACTAATAATCGGATGGAATTGACAGGGCCAATTAAGGCATTAGAGACATTAAAGCGGCCATGTGAAGTTGTAATATATACAGACAGTGCCTATGTGTGTAAGGCATTTACTGATAATTGGGTTAACAAATGGCAAAAGAATAACTGGCAAACTAGTAAAAAGACACCTGTTGAGAATCAAGATTTGTGGGTCAGGTTGATAGAATTATTAAATATCCATAGCGTTAGTTGGGTAAAGGTAAAAGGTCATAGCGATAATGAGAAGAATAATAGGTGTGATTTGTTAGCTAGGAATGCTATAAAAGTTCTAAAAGGTTAGATATAGCCACCTACCGGGTTTTCTGGTGGGTGGTTATTATTTTACAGTGCGGCAGGATTTTATCGGTTCATATGTAAATATATGTATTTATATTGTTTTGGCAATTAAAGTATTGGGAGGAGTCTATGATACTATATAAGTACCTTACCCCAGATAGAATAGACGTTCTTCAGAATTGTATGGTTAGATATACGCAACCTGGAGCATTTAATGATCCATTTGAAGTTAAGCCATACATTAGTAAGCTTTCCGAGGAGCAAGAAGTGTATAACGCTTTTGATGAACTTATGCCTAAAGTGCTACGAGAGAAATATGACGAACTACCGAGAGAGTTTCAAGCTATGATGTCTTTTGACATGTTTTATAAAAAAGCCCAAGAAGAACTAAGGAAAAATGCCAAAGCATTATTTCACAAAATAGTAGAGTCTAACGCCCCAATGGTTCGAAAAATGTTAGATGAAGGGTTTAACGATAAGATAGGAATTTTGTCTCTTACCGAGAAACAGGATAATCTTTTAATGTGGGCTCATTACGCTGCAAGTCACGAAGGATTTGTAATTGGTTTTGATGCAAATAATCTTTACTTTCATGAGGAGAAAGGACTGAAGGGTGAATTTCGTCATCTGCGTAAAATTGAATATCGTGAAAAACGACCGGCGTTACCCATGCTAGAAATGTCAGGTACTGATATGTTTCTGGTAAAAAGTACTCAATGGAGTTATGAGCAAGAATGGAGAATTATTCGCCCACTACAAGAAGCAAGTAAAATCATTCAGGCTTCCCCTTACTCAATCCATCTCTTTCAATTTCCCGCAAATGCAGTCAAAGAGGTTATTTTCGGCTCTAGAATGAGTGATGAGAAGAAGAAAGAGATTACATCAATCTTGTCAGATTCTTTTCGTCATGTACAGATTAAGCAAGCCGAGCCTGATGAAATTGAATTCAATCTGAAGATGTTGTATATAACGCGGTAGCTTATATGCGTGTCAGGGCTGTATGGCCGAACAGAAGAATCTTCTTACCAACTCGCCGATAAGGAACTTTTATTGGTCAAACAGAGGCTCTAAAGGATGAATCGCTAACCCTGGACTCGCAGCGATTTTATATATTATTTTTCCTCCCAAGCAACAATCTGGTTTCTACCATTTCTTTTTGCTTGATACAGCACTTCGTCTGCGCTTTTGAAGATCTCTTCATATCCCATATCCTGATCCACTAATGTTATGCCAACACTAATTGTTACTGGTATATCTTCTATTGCTGTATTGATTAGTGTGCTCACTTTCTGGCATCTTGTTTTAACAAAATCGAGCGAAGGGATGTTTGGCATATATATGCCAAACTCATCACCGCCAATTCGCCCACTAATATCAGTGGTTCTGAATGATTGTTTCAAGACTTTTCCCAGCTGGAGTAATACGTTATCACCGGCTAAATGCCCGTGCGTATCATTAATATCCTTAAAATAGTCCAAATCAATCAGGATAAATGCATCAATTCGTTGTTTTCCCTGCCGGCTGCATATCGCGGTTTGAATGAGTTCCTTAGTTGTTATAGCATTATATAAACCTGTTAAGCCATCTAATAACGCTTTGTTGGCTAGTTCTTCCCTTTTCGCAGCTTCATCACTAATATTAACTACTTTGCCAATAATGGAAACTAAATTTCCATTGTCGTCGTTTACACTCAGGTGTATTACCTTGAATATACCTACTTCGCCATTGGCAAGCGGAAGCTTAATCTCAAAATATTGCCTATCCGCAGCAGTATTGGCTAACATGTTTTTTAGTATCCTGTTAGCTTCATTAAGGTTTTCTTGAGTTCCTATTTGTTGAATAAAGCTTTCTGACAACTGTAAGCGATTAGTCTTTGTAAAATATTCAAACAGGTACTCGTTGGAGATTTCAGACAAGACCTCATAGCGGCGATTATTCATTCTCAGAGTTTTATTTGCTTTAACATTGGAAGTAATAGCAAATAGCAAGATACTCAAGACTCCAATAATGATAAAAGTAATTTCTTTGCCATACCTATTTATAACCATTGAAAAAGTAATTTTTCTTTCAACTTGTGCCGCAACATCTAACACCAGATTTTGCAATTGATTTTCACCAATCGCACTAAGTGCTTTATTGATAATTGAGATTAGTATCTCATCTTCATGAAAAAAGCCAATACAATATGCTCTTGCTTCTTTGCCTTTAGGAATTGTAACTAAATTTTTATAGCCATTTTGCAGTGTATAAAATGCTACTGAATATGCATTACCATAGCCATAATCAGCTCTTCCGGCTTCTACGGCATCTAAGCTTTGTTCTCTTGTCTCAAAGTAAATAGAATTTTCTTCTTTTATGCCTTTGGGCAGTGCGCTTCCCCTTACCGCAGCATATATTTTGTTATCAAGGTTATTGGGATCTTGCGCGGCATTTATATATAGTATTGTTTCGCTTCGTAAATATGGTTTAGACAATATCATGTCAGGTGGCGCATAATTATTGGGTATACCAAAAGCAATCTCTGCATTACTTTCAAACACTTCACGTAAAGACCCATATAACGTATACTCGAATGTAAGCCCTGTTATTGCTGATATTTCCTGGAGCACCCGTTTGGAGATGCCCTGTACTTCTTTGTTTTTATCTGAATATTGTATTGGCGCTACTCCGTCAAGCGATACCGCTTTTATTACTCCCTTTTTCGCGATATAAGCCCGTTCTTCTTCTGTTAAGAATATATTGCTTGCTGCGTGTGAAGAGTTACTTAATCCTATAATCAATAATATAAATAAAAGTATAAAACTTATATTTTTTAACGTTTGCCTGTGTTGAATCATTGGCTTTCATTCACTTTCTTTATCGTTGTGTTATCTAAATAAACGTTTCTATCGTGCTTGCTTTGATAACTAAACTCCGCAAATAACTGATTTCCCAAGGTATTCTACCAATAGTTGTTTTTCCCTGCTGCATCAGTAAATCCGTAGTGCACGGCAAATGCAAGAGAAAGAGGGCCTTCCCGGGGGCTTATTTTTATGCATAACTCCATAGCATATAGATTAAGCTATACGAGGGGTGATAATAATGATGATAGATGACGGATTTTTTCCGTTTGGGATGATCTTTATGGTTTTGTACGCTGGCGTGGTTATTTACACATTAATGCAACTGGGCGGCATAAATAAAGCATTACAACGGATTGCCAGTGCGTTAGAAAGGAAGCAAGAGTAGATTACAGCTGTCTGGCAGGTAACTGGTGGCAGTCTCCTTCCCGGTTTCTGCCAAGCCGTCATGAGCAGAGACTCAGCATCCCTCCCGGGACAAACCTTGTCTGAGTATATTGATGATTACAGGTAAAACCCATATACTATAATCAAGCAGGTAATGCAGACCAATACTGCCGAGAAGCGAAGGCTGACGGACAAGCCTATTTCACGGTGTTTGAGTAGTCGAAAGGGAGTGGGGCAATATGGACTATGCACCGAATACAATTTTTATCACCGGACAGGCAAAGCCAAGTAAGGAAGATGCCATTTCTACTGTCTATAATGTATTCTTTCTAAGCTTTATTGTTGATACAGAGACAGATCTTATTGTAGACGTCACCTGCAATACCGTCAGGACCATGACGCAGGATTTTATCCGGTCACTGTTGATTGGACAGAACTTAGCCACTGGGATTGACGGTATGGTGCGGGATATCCAGCAGCGGTTTTTCGGCCTGGTGCAAAAAACATTAATTGTCGCGTTAAAGGATGCGCACAACCGGTACATGATGGTTAAGAAAAATATCCTCTAAAAAAAGTAATTGCAATTCTCAGGCAATTGTGTTACGATACATACAAATTAAATATAGTCTTATCTATTGGTATGTGAATATTCTTCATTTACCGAGATATTTAAGACCAAGATGTGTGAGTACAGCTCACTCTTCTTGGTCTTTTTTATTTTCGGTGCCGCATTACCAAAATAACAAAAAAGAAAAGAGGGTATTTTTATGGAAAAAGAAACAAAAATGCAAATGCTGGAACGGTTTGATCCAGTCATGGCCAAGCTGCTCCAACAGGAAGAAGACAGACAAAGAACCACGCTTGGCCTGATTGCATCAGAAAACTATGCGTCTCCTCTGGCGACTTTCCTGGAAGGCAGCGTTTTTACCAATAAGAATACGGAAGGTTATCCGGGCAGGCGTTTTGTCGGCGGCTGTGAATTTGCCGATGAAGTTGAAAATTTGGCGATAGAAAGACTCAAACAGTTATTTGGTTGCGAGCATGCCAATCTGCAGGCCGCAAATGCGACTATCGGCAATATTTCTATTTTGCATGGGCTTTTGAAGCAAGGGGATACCATTTTGTCTATGAGTTTAAGTCATGGCGGGCATTTAAGCCATGGTGCGGCCTTTCATGTCAGTGGGAAAATGTTCAATGTTGTTCAATATGGAGTAAGCCAGGAAACTGAACGCATTGATCTGGAGGAAGTTAAACAATTAGCACAGCAGCACAATCCCAAAATGATCATTTGCGGTGCATCTTCTTATCCGCGCTTGATTGATTATGCGGGATTTGCTGCAATTGCCAAATCAGTGGGGGCATTTTTGTGGGTTGATTGTGCCCATGATGTCGGCTTAATTGCCGCCGGGGTCATCCCGTCACCAGTGCCGCACGCCGATGTGGTTAGTTTTTCAACGCAAAAAACGCTGCGGGGACCGCGTGGTTGTGGCGTTATTCTTTGCCGCCAGGCATTGGCCGACAAAATTGACAGAGCGGTATTTCCGAACATTCAGGGTGGCCCGAAAATGGACATGATTGCCGCCAGGGCCGTGCTGTTCAAGGAGTGTATGTCTGAGGAGTTCAAGCTTTACAGCAGGCAAGTCCTTTTGAATGCACAAGCGCTGACGCAAGGCTGCTTGTCGCAGGGGTTGCGGTTAATTACCGGCGGTACGGATACACATCTCATTGTGGCTGATGTTACCCCCCTGATTCCCTCAGGCAAAGAGGCGGAGGATGTCTTGAACTCGGTTGGGATTGTCACCAATAAAAACATGATTCCGTTCGATGCTTTGCCACCCAATGTATCCAGTGGAATACGCATCGGCAGCCCGTTTTTAACCACACGTGGTGTGACGGAAGCCGAGATGTATGAGGTCGGCGTTTTAGTAGGGAAAGTGTTGCAAAATCATAATCAGCCTGAAGTATTGGCAGAGATTCGCCGGCAAGTGGCCGGGATTGCTGAGAAATATCCGCTGTTTGCCGAGGAATGGCTGCCCCGGTAACGACAAAAAATATGTAGTAAACACTGCAAACAAATAAATATAATAGTAACGAATAGGGCTGTGCTAACAAGTTTAGCGCAGCTTTTTTTCGCTTTAGCAGCATTTATCAAGAGGGAAAAAACCTGGTGATAATGAGTGTGAGGAATAGGACCGTTCAGACTATTGCATAGCCTGGGTGGCAATACTATCTAATACTGATTGATAATTATTGCTTAGTTGCGTTACCTTAACAATCGCTGAAACGTTAAACTAAGTATGAGAAAAAAATTTACTGCATGAAAGGAGCTTGGCATGAAAAAGTTTATACATAAAATAACAAACATCAGCCTGATTCTTATATTCGTTTTGGCGGTAGGGGGCTGTGCGAATAACGGTAGTGCACCATCACCGGAACCTGCTGAGCAACAAGCTTCTCAGGCTGCGGCAGTCAAAGAAAAAGCGGTTATCGATAACTTTAATGCACTGCGCCAAAAAGCAGAGGTCACCGTTCCGGAAATAATTGAGTATATTGACGGTAATATGGCTGCCGTATCGCAAGCCGGTGCAGCAACGATGATTATTGGGCTTGAAACAGTGCAGAAAGAGAAGCTGCCAA
Source organism: Sporomusa sp. GT1 (assembly GCF_014634905.1). Classification (NCBI taxonomy): domain Bacteria; kingdom Bacillati; phylum Bacillota; class Negativicutes; order Selenomonadales; family Sporomusaceae; genus Sporomusa; species Sporomusa sp. GT1. The sequence continues at coordinate 113,200 of NZ_BMBX01000012.1, forward strand.
AACTGCAAGATAAGTTTGGCGATAATGAAGCAGTCCAAAAGGTATTGGCAAAAAGCTATAAAAATGGTTTGACAAGCCAGGCTATCAGTAGCATTGAAAATAAAGAAGTGAGAGATTTATTGCTAGAGACTCAAAGCAGCGGCTTCAAGATAGAAACAGCCGAAGGAATGTACTTTCCTGTTATTGACTATGCCTTCTACAACAAGTACCGGAACGCAGTAGCCCAGGATATTGTTGCGTACATTGATATTATGGCTGTTGAATCAGATAAAACCCCGGTTAAAGATGCAGCCCTGATGATAAGCTGGAGTGAAATAATTAAGCGGGCGAAGACGCAGGAACAGTTTATTAAAGAATATGCCAATTCTGCCAAAATAGAAGATATGAGACAACTGCTAAAGCGGTATTCGGTGTTTGCACTCTATGGGGCTAATAATACGCCGCTTTTTAGCTATGATACCAAGCAGATGGTGCCGGAGGCCCGGAAAACGTATTCAGAAACTGCATTTGATGCTAATAGTGGTAGTTTTTCAAAAGTTATGAGCGGGTTTCTTGTTGAGTTGAAAAAGAATGAGTACAAACTAACTGCTGAAATCCAGGAATACAGGGATAAGGCAGCCGGAGAAATTTAAATTTGAGATTGCTATTGACAGCAATCTCAAATAATGGTAATATACAAATGAGAATTGTTATCACTCGATGAGATGATAGTTGTTTCTGGCGATGACTACACCGCTTTAAGATTTCCGGCTGCTGCAAGTGGCTTATTTAAAGGAAGATAGTCTAGCCGCATCTCAATTAAGTGCATTATTAACAAAAGCCTGCGCAGGCTTATTTTTTCGACAATTTATTGAGAATTATTTTCAATAACAAGATGATTGGGAATCTGATGAACCGCAAGTTATCAAATAGCGTGGAACAAGGCTGGGTATTTTTACCTGAGGCCCAAATATATGGAGGGATGAATTATGAAAAAAGTAGTGGTTATTTACTGGAGTGGCACAGGCAATACAGAGGAGATGGCGAAAGCAGTTGCGGCAGGGGCCGGCCTGGATGGAGTTACCGTGCAGTTAACTTCTGTTGATAAGGCTTCGATTGAGGATGTGCTTAGTGCCAATGCTGTTGCTCTTGGATGCCCTTCCATGGGGGATGAAGTTCTGGAAGAATCCGAGATGGAGCCATTCATTCAATCCCTGGAGGGGCAAAGCTTATCCGGCATACCATTAGCTTTGTTCGGATCTTACGATTGGGGCGATGGACAATGGATGAGAGATTGGATGGAGCGGATGAAGAAACTCGGTGTTGTGTTGGTGGACGACGGGTTGACAGTTCAAAGTACTCCTGATGACGCAGGTCTTGCTAAATGCAAAGAATTAGGAGCTAAACTTACTTCTGCCCTTGCTTAAGGGGTGTGACGTGTTCGTATAAAATATTAAATTTTTGGGCCGTTTGCCTTTTTAAGGTAAACGGCTTTTTTTATTTTCAGCCAGTATTTTCTAATAAAAATCAAAAAAGTGGATGCTATCATTAAAGCATAATAATAAGAGGAAGTGGTTCATATGAAGTTTGTGGCGAAAAAGGCAATCATATATTCCATGGTCGGTTTATTGCAAGTTGGCATGTTTTCGTCGGTAGCTGCTGCGGCACCTGGATCTATACATAATAATGGTTCTAACCGAATGGCGTATCATCAGCGTGATAACCGCCACGACCATGACAATGAACAAAAGCGTAAGCATGACGAGCAGAAACGCAAACATGATGAACGGAAACGCCAGGAAAACGAACGTCATGAGCGGGAAATGAAACAGCGGCCTCATGAAAGCGAGCGTGAATGGCGGGAGCGCCAAAGGCAGGAAAAAGACCGGCATGACAATGCATTGCGCGAAATTGCAGCTCTTTTGATCGGAATTGCCATTGGTGCCGGAGCGTCAGATTAATGTGCAGAAGTAGCCGCAGCCCTCGGGGTGCGGCTGCTTCATTTATATGGATATGGAGACAGAGCCTTGTTTGAAAGGCAAGCCGGTTTGAAGCGGCTACCACCAAGCTCATGAACTTTTTATTGAAAATAGTGCACAGATGTGTTACTATAAAATGGAAAAAGAGAATAGGCGTGTTTTATAGGGGAGCTGGAAAGGCCGGCTGAGAGATAGATCTGATAAAATCTATGACCCTTTGACCTGATCTGGGTAATGCCAGCGTAGGGATGTTACAATAATTTGCAAGCACATCCTGACGGATGTGCTTTTAATTTTTTTAAGTAACTGCATTCCTTTTCCGTGGGCGACTTGTTGTTGGAATCCATTATTTCTGCAATTCTTGTAAAGGCAGGTGGGTTGGATTATGAGTGAGGATAATACATTAGGTTTTAAGCATTATTTATTTTTGTGGTTTGGGGCCGCTATATCCATTGCTGAGATACTGACAGGCGGGCTTTTGGCTCCGCTCGGTTTTCAAAGCGGGATGGCTGCGATTGTGCTTGGGCATGTGGCAGGGACGGGGATTTTGGTGCTGGCTGGCTGGATTGGTACCCAAGAGCGAATACCGGCGCTGGTATCTACCCGGATTTCTTTTGGTACCTATGGCTCCTATTTATTTTCGGTATTAAATGTTTTGCAATTGCTGGGTTGGACGGCAGTTATGATTATTGCAGCCGCCCGTTCAGCCAATGAGATTAGTAAACTGCTGTGGGGCTTGGATCAGCTGTCTTTATGGAGTATCGGCATTGGTGGCTTAGTTTTCCTGTGGATCATACTGGGAAGGGAAGGCGGGGTCAAGAAAGCCAATATGTTAGCTGTGTTCCTCCTGCTGGGTATTACTGTGGTGCTAAGCAGTGTTGTATTTAAAGACAGTACCGCGTTATTGGCGCCGCCTGCCGGGGGCATGTCTTTCGGCCAGGCTGTAGAATTAAGTGTTATTATGCCGCTTTCCTGGCTGCCTTTGATTGCGGATTATACCCGTTTTGCCAAGAGTAAAGCCAGTGCGGCCTGGGGAAGTGGTCTGGGATATTTTGTGGGCAGCTGCTGGATGTATATCATTGGTCTGGGAGCCGCCATTATTGCCGGAAACCCGGAACCCTCGGCCATGCTGCTGGCAGCCAATCTTGGTTTATCGGCCCTGGGGATTATTATCCTGGCAACAGTAACCACTACTTTTCTGGACGCCTATTCCGCAGGGGTCAGTTTTGGCAATGTCTTTCCCAAATTTGATGAAAAACGGGTAGCCCTGGTTATGACAGTGATTGGCACCATCATAGCTCTCTGGGTTAATATTGAACAGTATGAGAATTTCCTTATTGCCATCGGCTCTGTTTTTGCTCCCCTGTTTGCCGTTTTGCTGACAGAGTATTTTATTATTAAAAATCGAAAAGTACAGGATGAGATGCTTGTTAATTGGGGCGCGCTGATAGTTTGGGCACTCGGGGTAGGAATGTATTATCAATTTATTAGGCTGGACTTTGTTTTCGGAGCCACTATTCCGGTCATGGTGATTACAGCAGTATTATATAGAATTGTATGGGGGTATACGCAAACATGGAAATCCTGCAGAAAATATCCGATAGCCTCTTAACCTTGAAGGAAAAAAAGCCTTTAGTCCATCACATTACCAACTATGTGACGGTAAATGATTGTGCCAACATAACCTTGGCCATCGGCGCTTCGCCGGTTATGGCTGATGACATCGGTGAAGTGGCAGAAATGGTTTCGTTCGCGTCTGCTCTGGTATTAAATATCGGAACCTTAAACTCCCGGAACATCGAATCCATGATGGCTGTCGGTAAAAAGGCCAGGGAAAAGGGCATTGCCATTGTTTTTGATCCGGTGGGGGTGGGGGCTACAGCCCTGCGTACCGCCACGGCAAAGAAGATTATTCAGGAGGTCGGGCCTTCTGTCATTCGCGGTAATATGTCGGAAATAAAAATTATCGCCGGACTTGATGCCGGTATTAAAGGGGTTGATTCTGTTGCCGACGAGGCCGGCGGGGAAACGGTGGCCAGGCAGCTTTCGCAGAAACTTGGCTGTGTAATTGCCATCACCGGCAAGCAGGATATTATTGCCGCAGGGGAGCGGGTGTGCCGTATTGACAACGGTCATGCGATCTTGTCTCAGGTAACAGGCACCGGCTGTATGGCGACCTCTTTAATTGCTTGCTATTGCGGCGCAACCGGCGATTGCTTTACCGGAGCTGCCGCGGGAGTAATGACTATGGGAATGGCCGGGGAGATTGCGCAGCAATCCCTGCAGGCCGGCGAAGGGGTTGGAACCTTCCGGATGCGATTGTTTGACGCGGTGTGGGCGATGACACCGGAATTAATCACGAAAGGTGGCAGAATTTCAAATGCATAACAATAATGTGGATTATTCCTTATATTTAGTAACCGACAGGGATTGTCTTGGCGGCAAGGACCTTGTGGCAACCGTGGAGCAGGCACTGCAGGGGGGAGCTACGGTAGTGCAGGTGCGGGAGAAAAATCTGTCAACCCTAGAATTTTTTCAAGTGACCTCCAGGATAAAAAGTATTACCGACAAATATGGTGTACCACTTATTGTCAATGACCGGGCAGATATTGCGTTAGCGGTAGACGCCGCCGGGCTGCATATTGGGCAGGAAGATTTGCCGCTAGCAGTGGCACGGCGTCTCTTGGGACCTGACAAAATTATTGGCGTATCTGCGTCAACTCTGGAAGAAGCATTACTGGCGCAGGAGCAAGGTGCTGATTATTTGGGCGTAGGAGCCGTCTTTCCCACAAATACCAAGGATGATGCCGATAGTGTGAGTTTAGCGGCATTAAAATCCATTAAGGAACAGGTACGGATTCCGGTTGTTGCCATTGGCGGAATTAATAGGAGTAATGTTCAAGCAGTTATGGGAACAGGTATAGCTGGTGTCGCAGTGGTGTCGGCAGTCATTGCTGCTCAAAATCCGTATGAAGCTGCCTGTGACATGCTACGATTGGTCAGGGCGTAGAGAATAACTGCATGCTATAAAAAAATGTTCGGCAAGGAAAATGTCAGCAAGGAATTTATAGAAGTTTAGCGAATGTATCAATTAATACCACAACGAGAACGATGTTCTATAATATAGAATGCGAGGGAGGGGAAGCCGCTACATTAAGTAAGGAAGCCGAAGCCCAAAAAGGAGGAAATATCTTAAGGGCCACGAATTCTCATCCCAAGCAAGGATTGTCAGGTAAGCAAAAAATGCTTAAGGAGAAGATGATGTGGCGCAACAAGGTGTTATGGTTCAGTCCATCGAGCGGGCCATTCAGATTTTAAATTGCTTTAACGGTAATAATTCGGAACTTACGTTACAGGCGATTGCAAACGAGCTTAATTTAAATAAAAGTACCGTGCATGGAATTTTAAATACCCTCAAGCATTATGGCTTGGTTGAGCAAGATGAGGAAAGAGGCAAATACCGGCTGGGAATGCATCTGCTGGTTCTGAGCAACCGGCTATTGGACAGGTTGGAGATCCGGGGAGTTGCCGGTTCGGTAATACAGGACCTGGCTGCCCAGGTGGGTGAAACCGTGCATCTTGTCATTCTGCGGGGCACTGATGTCGTCTATATTGATAAATGTACCTCAAACCGGTCATTTCAGGTATTTACCTCCATTGGCATGAGCTTTCCGGCTTATGTCACCGGTGTTGGCAAAGTCCTGCTGGCCAATAAGAGTGATGCTGAACTGTGTGAGCTCATTCCATCTGTTTTACGGCAAGTAACCGAGCATAGTATCGGCAGCAGGGAAGAGCTGCTTGCACATCTGCGGCAAGTAAGGCAGCAGGGGTATGCCTTTGACAAAGAAGAGAACGAAATCGGGCTTAGCTGTGTCGCTGCACCAGTCTTTGATCACACCGGCAAAGCTATGGCAGCCATTAGTGTGGCAGGACCTTCCGCCAGGCTGGATGAAAAGCGCATGCAAGAACTGGTCGGTATTGTACGGCAGGCAGCCGACGAGATTTCCCGCAGGTTAGGCTACAGACCGTAAATCTAAACCAACATAGACAGCTGGTAATCGTCTGTCAAAATATAAGAATTAAGTTTGATAATGTAGAATTAATTAAAAGTTATTTTGCCGGAACTGTCCGCAAGGAAAGCAGCAGTCTGAGGCAAGCTCTGTTTCAATTTAAATGTTTGGAGGCGACAACCTTGAAAAAAGTACGAGCAGCTATTATGGGTTCGGGGAATATCGGGACAGATCTTATGTATAAGTTAAAGCGCAGCAAGGTGCTGGAGGCAACGGTCATGGTCGGCATTGACCCGCAGTCGCAAGGCTTGGAGCGGGCCGGGAAGGAAGGTCTGACCGTCTCTCATAAAAGCATTGACGGGGTTCGCGAACATGCCGATTTGTTTGATATTATTTTTGACTCCACCAGTGCGCAAGCTCATATCGAGAATGCGCCGGTTTACCGTGAGCTTGGCAAGATAGCTATTGATTTGACGCCAGCCGCAGTAGGGCCTTTTGTGATTCCCTCCGTCAATATGCAGGCAGGATTAATGGCCGACAACGTAAATATGGTTACCTGCGGTGGGCAGGCTACCATACCCATTACCTATGCCGTGAATCAAATTGTTCCTGTAACTTATGCGGAGATTGTTGCAACCATTTCCAGCCGTTCGGCCGGACCCGGTACCAGGGCAAATATCGACGAATTTACCGAAACAACCGGTTTGGCACAAGTCAAGGTTGCCGGCGCCAAGCAGGGAAAGGCCATTATTATCCTTAATCCGGCTGAACCGCCGATCATGATGCGCAATACGGTGCGCTGCCTGATGGAGCAAGAGGGCCCGGCAATCGAGCAGGCTGTTGCCCAATCCATTGAAAAGATGGTCAAAGAGGTTCAGCAGTATGTACCCGGTTACCGGCTTAAACATCCACCGCAGTTTGATGGCAAGCGAGTAACGGTTTTCATTGAAGTAGAGGGATTGGGTGATTTTCTCCCCAGCTACTCGGGCAATTTGGATATTATGAATTGCGCTGCCGTGCGTGTTGCGGAAATGCTGGCAGCCGAGCGCTTTGGCGTTAAACAGGAGGGATAAGGATGAATAATCACAGGATTATCTTAACCGATGTAACCATGCGGGACGGTATGCATGCCATGGCGCATCAGTTTTCCACCGACGATATGACCATTATTGCCCAGGCGCTTGACGAAGCAGGCATGGATATTATTGAGGTTACCCATGGTGATGGACTGGGCGGACATTCACTGCAATATGGCCTGGCTAAACATACAGATGCTGAATATCTGGAAGCCGTATCCTCAAAAATAAAGAATGCTAAGCTTTCGGTACTGCTCATTCCCGGTATCGGCACCATCCATGACCTGAAAGCCGCCATGAAATACGGAATTAAAACAGTACGTGTCTGCACCCATTGTACCGAAGCCGATGTTTCGGCTCAGCATATTGCTTTTGCGCGGGAAAACGGTTTGGACACTGTTGGTTTTCTGATGATGTGCCATATGATATCCCCGGCTGAACTGGTAAAACAGGCTAAATTAATGGAATCCTATGGAGCTAACTGCGTTTATGCCACCGACTCCTCCGGCAATTTAACTCCCGCAGGTGTGACCGCACGCATTAGTGCCTTGCGCGAAGCCTTGTCACCGGCAGTACAGGTTGGTTTCCATGCACATGAAAATCTTTCCTTATCAGTGGCCAACAGTATTGCGGCCATCGAAGCCGGTGCCGGGCGGATTGACGTATCGCTGGCAGGCCTGGGTGCCGGTGCGGGTAATACGCCGGCAGAAGCGCTGGTTGCTGTGTGCCGGAAGCTGGAGATACCTGTGGGAGCCGATTTATATAAGCTGGCAGATGCCGCAGACAAGTTAGTTCGTCCGCGGATGACTCATCCCGTACAGGTGGACGGCAAATCGCTTATGGTCGGCTATGCCGGGGTATATTCCAGCTTCCTGCTGCACGCCGAGCGGGCGGCTGCCAGGTACGGTGTTGATACGCGTGATATTCTGCTAGAACTAGGACGGCGAAAAATGGTTGGCGGCCAGGAGGATATGATTATTGATGTAGCGTTGGACATTGCCAACCATGTCCGGTAAGGTGAATTAAAAAAACATGGCCGGATTTGGTGTCCGGCCAGCGGTCAATTGCTGCAAAATGTAGGCTTCCAGGAAAAACGGTAGCCGCTAGTGTCAGCAGTCTTATTCTGTTCAAAGACTGCTGACACTAGCGGGAGATGTTGCTGTTTCCCCCAGGTGGCTTTTTGTTTTTTGTTCGGGCTTTACAGGAGTTTCCCGGCAGGTGTCGAAAGTTGTATATTGCTAGTTAATGGAAGGTATAGCGACTGGAAAATGAGTGGCTATGGATTTTTACCGGATAACTGCTATGTTTAATTAAACTTATTTAACAATGGAGGGATACCAATGATTATTGATGGTGTAAATGTTGTGGCAGATTCAGAAATTACGGAAGAGGAGATCAGGGCCATTGTTGCTGAAGAACTGCAGCTGTGGAAGAAACGGAATAAAGAACTTGCCCAGGTGCAGTTAAAGATAGAAGGGGAAGAGATTATCGTTAAGGCCGTTGAGCGTTCACCGATTAAGCGGGTACGCCGGATAACCGGATATCTTAGTACCGAGGATCGCTTTAATTCTGCCAAACAGGCTGAACTGTCAGACCGACACGCGCACGTGTAGTGAGCAGGGTTATATCATCCGCGACAGGAGATGTAAAGTTAGTTGGCGCGGATAGTTTTTTATAGGGAGCGAGCCAATTGCTGTTTACTATCCACCCGAGTAATTTAGTATGTGCTTTGTCTGTAGCCTTTGAACTTTCGACAGGCGGGTTATCCCAGCACCACTGGCGTACAGCGCTCATTGCCAACAAAATTGCTAAACATATTGGGCTGGATGAAGGCCAGCGGCAAATCGTAGTATATGCTTCGTTGCTGCATGATATTGGTGCAGTATCTAGCTGGTCGGAGAAGAAAAGATTGCTTACCTTTAAAGCCGGAGAAGATATTTTTCGTCATGCCGAAACCGGTTATGAGCTGCTAAAGGATTCACAGCAGTTTGGTATGCTGGCCGAAACCATTCGCCATCATCACGATAACTGGGATGGTTCCAATCCGTCCGGCCTTGCCGGGAAAGCCATTCCTATAACCAGCAGAATTATCAATTTGGCAGATCGCCTGGAGATACTGCTCAAGGACCACATTTACATATTCGAGCAGCGTCCTGACGTTTTATCTGCTATTAGAGAACTAAGTGGCAGCTATTTCGACCCCGAGTTAGTACGGGCCCTGCACGAATTTGCCCGCCAGGAAAGTTTTTGGCTGGATTTGTCCAATCCCCATTATTATCAGAACTTTTTCCGGCAGATTGATATCTATGGGCGAATGGTCTTTAATATGGATGATGTTGTTAATATTGGTGAAATTTTTGCCACCATTATTGACCGAACCAGCTGTTTCACCGGTATGCATTCCCGCAGTGTTTCCCTGGTAGCGGCCTTTTTGGCTCAGGCCAAGGGCTACAGCCAGGAGGAAGTCAAGCTAATGAAAATTGCGGGTTTATTTCATGATTTGGGCAAACTGGCCATACCGAATGAAATTCTGGAAAAACCGGGCAAGCTAACCAGTACCGAGTTTTCTATTATCAAGCAGCATCCATACTATACGTACCGCATCTTGGAGAAAATAGACGGATTTTCAACAGTAGCCGAATGGGCGGCTTTTCATCATGAGACCTTAGACGGCTCAGGCTATCCTTTCCGGATACAAGCGCCTTCGCTGCGTCTGGGCTCCAGAATAGTGGGTGTAGCCGATGTGTTTGTCGCCCTGACTGAAAATAGACCGTACCGCCGGCCGCTGGCTTTAGCGGAAGTCGAAAAGATCATGCAGGGAATGGTAAATAACCGCAAGCTTGATGGTAATGTGGTATCCGATTTGTTCGGTAATTCTGCCAATATCCGTACCCTTGTGGATCAAATTTCCGAATGGAGCTGGTCAGCGAGCCAATCTTGTCAATATTGACTTTTCCTTTAACGGGGAGTAAAATAATATTGTCAAATTGCCGGTATAGCTCAGCTGGTAGAGCATCTCATTCGTAATGAGAGGGTCACAGGTTCGAATCCTGCTATCGGCTCCAAGTAAATTAAGGGATTGCAGGCTGTGGTGCTAAAAATGAGTGGGTTCAGATGGTGCAAAAGTGGTGCAATTCCTGTTTTTCGAGAGCAGTCGGATGCTATTCCGCCTGCTCTTTTTTTACCCTGATTAATTTTTTAAATGTAAGCTTTGGCTTCGGATTTAAAGCAGCCTTCATAGCAGAGGTTGCTTTTTTTGTTGCATCTTTTCGAGGGTGTACGTATTGCTTGTATGTAAACGCTTCGTCAGCATGCCCCAGTAACGCGGCTACGTCAGCAGCAGAAACTCCATTGTCAATTAATACTGAAGCCACAGAATGTCGCAACCCATGGCGGTGTACATTTACTCCAGCCTTTTTGGCTATACTGGCAAACTCTTTGGCAAAACGGCGCGGTTCTAATGGTTTAGGCAGGAAGGACAGTCTCATGGCGAGGCGCTGCAATATGCTGAAAAAATCAATCAAAAGGCTAATGGAAACTATGCTATCTCCGATACGCCGCTGTTTATACGTGCAGGCGGTCCAGTAACGCAAACGGCCGCACAGTTTATGAAATATCCTATAAAGCAGCTTGAAATGATTGGCGAAATTCTATTCGGCAAAGGGAATTTACTTAACCCGATGACCTGGCGCCCGAACGCAGGACAAAACGCTCGGTTCTGGCTGCCGTATTTGGCTCTATCTGGCGGATGGGGTATTCCGGGATTTAAGGCGCTTATGCTTCCGGTTGTTGCCGGGATATTGCGAGCATTTGGGTATGATGGCGACGACGATGAATTGATTGTTAAACAAGCCACATTTAAAATGGCTGACGAATTTTTTAAGGATATTCCGGAGGTAAATGAGCTAATGAAAGGAGTGGTTAGAACTGGATGGTACGGGGCGTTAGGTGCGATTCCGAAATATGGGGTTGATGTGTCAAAGAGCACTGGTATTGGCGATTTTGGTTCTGCTGGTAATATGCCAAGAACCGCTTGGGAGAGGTTCTTTTCGGCGTTCGGCCCTGGTGGTTCGACAATATATAATTTTGGCATTAAAGCATTCGAGCTTGATGGGGTGGGTGCGCTAACCGCTATATCACCCGCTATAGGCGACGTGGCTGCGGCTATAGCAGGGGAGAAGAGAGGTAAAGCGTGGCCGGCTTCAAACGACGTATGATACCATGTATGAACGAATTTTAAAGGCCGCTGGATTCCGACTGGTGGATGAAGCCGAGGAGAGTGATATAGGCAGAATTGAAAAGGACATACTAAAATCCAAACGTGACGAAGTTGCAGTCGCTATCGATAACTACCTTGAGGCCGAGGCTAACAAAGACCAAAAGGCAATAACGAAAGCTGCCGAAGAACTGCGACGACTTACGGTAACCGGTAAACAAGTTGCCGGTGAGCGTCGGCGAAAGAATCAAACTGCTCTTGAGAGAACCGAGAAAACCATACCCAAGAAGTACCGACAGGAGTTTGATGGGATTATGGGTTTTAAGTAAAGACCCGGGAGTTTCTAACTTCAAGCCATTAGAAGTTGGCAATTTTGACGAAAATTAATAAAATGGAGGAATGAAAATGAACGAGAGGGATAACGCCCAGGCAATTAATGAAACAAAGAACATTGATATGGATTTTTCAAGCGCTTTGCAAGCGTTAAAAAATAGTAAACGATTAACTCGCCGGGGATGGAAACACGAAGGTGTTTTCATAGAAATGCATAAGCGCCCATATGTAGTGTATAATCCACATCCGATTACTAGTAGCTTGTTTTTGCATATGCAAACCGCAGAAGGATATTTTATTCCGTGGGTTGCTACTCAAGCCGATTTACTAGCCGGCGACTGGAGTGTTCTTCCGTATGACTCCCCGGAAGAACTGTTGCAGAAGCGCGATAGTTAGCCTGGTTTCCCTAGTGAAACTTTTAAGTAATCTTCTTTGCATTTAACCTTTGTCCATGCGGTTTCGCCAGTAAGAGCAGCTACAAACAATTTGTCGTTACCATCGATAAATTGTCGCAAATAGTCTCGTACTTGTGCGCAAGTTAGTGATGTATTAATAACCCAACATGATTCGGTTACCCTGCACCACCTGTCAAATTTCTGTATTTCCGCGATTAAAGTCTTATAGTCTTGAGATGTTTCAGGTTTGCATAAGTCGTAAGTGATTATCTTTGCCATGATTACTCCTTTCCACCTGGGCGTTAACCATACTAATTCTCCGTCGAAAATACCAAGTACCTGTCATAGTGAAAGGAAATAATTGACAAATTATTTATTAATCCGACAAACGAGGTAGTTAGAAAGGTGGGGATGTTTAAAATATTTTAAAACAATAATAAACCTTTTAAAACATGTATAAATCGGTTATAATAAGCATAGGAACTAAATGAACGCCCCTGGTGCTAACAGGGACGTTCGCGAATAGGGAGGCTACTTGAGCCAAATAGTGATTGCAACTGGTTTAAGCAAGATTACCGTTAGCGCGATAATCAACCAGACAATCACTCGTGGAGTAATCCACACAGGAACCACCTCCTTATTCAGTTTGGAGCAGGTTGCAGCCTGCTCCTTTCATATTATACCATAGCCGTCCTTCGGGGCGGTTTTTGTTTTGCCTTTTTCACAGGAAATACATTTTCTCTGCCGAAATATGTTGAAAATGGTAGGGGAGATGATGGTATGGATAATGCTGTATGGGCTGGTTTAATAGGTGCATTGGTTGGTGGCGCAATTAGCGGCATTGGTAGTTATCTGGGTGGGATTCGTGGTGCTCGACAAAGCTATGATTTGCTTATTACAAGCCAAAAAGAAAGTGCAAAACGTGCACTTATAATTGAGATAAAATATACTCTTAATAAACTTGATAGGATGGATCCGAATGGGTTTTATGGTGCAAAGAATTTAGGTTACGATGAACACTGGAAAAAACATTTATTTGGTTTGGAGAATTTATCACAAGAAGAATTTGCGGATATGATTAACTGGTTTTTAACAGTATTTCGTTGTCAGCAAAACCATCAAACTCCAGCATCAATCACAGGGTCAATAAATTCAAACAAAGTTGTTCTGGAAAACTTTGCGCAATTAAGACCAAAAATCGAAACTTTATTGCAAAAACTAGAACCTTAAATCTAAGCAAGGAGGTTTGCATATGGAAATGAAAGGATACTCTGTCTGTTGTAATCATTGCGGGAAAGAAAGTAAACCATTTTCAGCAGTTCCTAGTTACGATGCAGTGTTTTGTTCCGAGTGTTTAGGAAACAGTAAAATAAACCTTGTCGATAATGAATACAAGAAAACTGCAATTGAGGTGCTTACCGAATATTTAGAAACTCGGAAAAGAATTAATTCAGAGGTGGGATTAGAATACCATCATGGCATCAAGGTAAAAACTAACAACCCGCAGAAACCGTATTTTTACGCGGTATTATTCCAGTAATCCTAATAGAGTATTCAGTTTTGAAGCTACCCATAAATGTCAAGATTATTTTATGCGTAAAAGATGTACATATTGCGTATAAATAGGGTATAATAAGCATAGAAACTAAATGAACGCCCCTACTGCGAATAGGGACGTTCGATGAATACCGGAGGTTAACGAGATACTTCGCGGATAATCTGATAAATTATCCACAAAGCGCCGCTTGAGACCGTGAGGCTAAACCACTTAGTCTTGAAGCGCATTGAATCACCTCCTGTATTCAGTTTAGGACGGGCCGTGAACCCGTCCTTTACACATTATACCATAACCGTCCTTTGGGGCGGTTTTTGTTTTGCCTTTTTTATTTCTTACAATGAGGAGATGATTATATGCCGCGAGAACCGTGCCGCTAAAGCGGTTATTTGGTACGATAAAAGTGTAATTGTTAGACATTGAAAACAATGTTGAGCATTTGCACTTATTTTTTTACAATGAGGGAGTTAGTGGTTTGACGTGCAGGTTATTTGGATTATCACATCCGGCATAAAAACTGTCAGCCATCTCTTATTGTAAGCATTCGATTAAGCAGGTTGAAACCAAAGTTGGCTTTCGCGTAACGAACCAAAATGAATGGCAATAAGTGTAGATGGATACCATTACAAAAAAATCTATTCAGGAGGTTCGAAATGATCAGCGTTGGGATTGATATCTCAAAAGAAAAAAGTATAGTTTGCATTTTACGGCCTTATGGAGAAGTAATAGCATCTCCTTACGAAATCGTACATACTGAAAAATCTATAGCAGGATTAATTGAACGCATTCGTGATCTAGGGAATGAAACTAGAGTTGTCATGGAAGCAACAGGAGCATATCACTTTCCTGTATTAAGTAGCTTGAAACAGGCGGGTATTTTTGTGAGCGTTATTAATCCGCTTGTAATGAAAAAATATGTTTCTAAAGCTATAAGAAAGGGGAAAACAGATAAATTAGACTCTGTCAGAATAGCTAATTACGGAATTGACAACTGGTTTCATTTGAATGATTATCAGCCAATGGATACTATTTATGAGGAGCATTCCTGTAACGAACAAAAAAGAGTTTTGAACAAAAAAGTACCTCCTGTTAGAATACAGGGTGTAAGGC
>NZ_BMBX01000013.1:0-109486 GCF_014634905.1 Sporomusa sp. GT1
CATCCAACTGTTTCTTGACAGCTTATTTGCTATGCTCATTTTCCTTGTTGAGCACCTTGGCTCAGGATTTCAGACTTCTCCTCCTTTGATCCCTCGGCTTGTTATCCAACGTCACGTCTACTATCAGAGCCACTTCCCGCAAGAACGGCATCATCCCGGTCAACGTTACAGATAACAATAAAACGAGGGCGGCATTTCAGAGCTGAGTTAACCAACTTTCACTGGTAACTAACCCCATGAGCCACACCCTCGTTCATTATTAACTATATCACTTTTATTGAGGGTGTGCTACCACTTCCTATGGTAGACCCCGTTCCTGCGTTCCTAATTAGAGCGTTTAGAATTTGGACAAAAAAATTTCCCGCCAAAGCTTGGCGGGAAATTCAAGGAATTTTTTAGAAGAAGAATTCAAGCTGACTTCTGAAATACGTACCGTCGCGGTCAACACCGGTTGCAGTAGCTTCTAAATCAGCATACGATGTGGTCCAAAGAGCATTTTTCATTGGCGCATAAGTAACGCCGATTTCATAACCTTTTGCACCAACACCAGCACCAGCAGCACTTATTACCTGATCATAATCATATGTCGAGGAAAGCATAGTGCTTGCATCTTGATTACGATATGCTGCCCACATACCAAAGCTTCCTTTATTTTTAGCGCTTGCGCCTTTGTAGGAAAGCTTAGCTGCATAGCCTTTATCATCATCATCAGCGTTGCTCTTCAAATATACACCCTGAATATTAAGGGAAGGAGTCAATTGATAGTCCATACCGACTTCGTAAAGCTTAGCATTATCTTCATTAAGAGTTTTATTGTAGTCTACACCAAAATAAGCAGCTTTTGCATTTAATTTCTTGCTGAAAGAATAAGCCAAGCTAGCGATATAGGTATTGTTTCTATCGTTTGCCGCATTAGGAGCTATTTCTGAATAATGATCTTTACCAGCAAACAGGTTGGCTTTGAGTTTATTACCAAAGCCAACATTGATACCGTCAACAGTATCGTCTAATGCAACACCATAAGCAGGTTTTACATCATAACGACCAGCAGTTACATCAAAGACACCGACTTTACCCTGAACAAATGCCCAGTTGAGTGAAGTAGGATCCTCGCCACCTGTAGTCCTCAGATTTTGAACATTTTGTAAACGTCCAGTATATGTCCACTCGTCGTTAATTTTACCTTTAACGATAAGACGAGTCCGAAGGGCTTGCTGCATGTCACCAATCTTTGCAGTTTCGTTGTTATCATATCTGGCACGAATAACACCGGTAATTGTTACATTGTCGATTTTCTTTTCAAGATTATCAACACGAACACCCAGGTTGTTCAGTTCTGCGCCGTATTCAGCAGCAAGAGCATCGATGGTTTTTTGAGTTTCAGCATCGACTTTTTCGCTGTTAGCCATTGCTTTGGCGATGATGGTAGCCATTTCATAACGGGTCATGGTTTTGTCACCTTTGTAGGTGCCATCGCCGTAACCGGATACTACGCCGGATTGGGCAAGCTTGGAAACAGCGTCATAGGACCAGTGTTTCGCAGGAACGTCAACGAACGGGTTAGCAGGTGCTGCCAGCGCAGTGCCGGCAACGCTCATTGCAAATACTGCTGCAAGAGCCATAGCGGTTTGTCTTTTCATTGTGTGTTTGCCTCCTTAGGTTTTGGAAATTTTGTTTTGAGCTTCCTAAGAAGTCCGGATAGAGTGTCCATGTTTCCTCTATTTTTCTTCCTAGTCTGCTTTTACATGTTATTATATTCTACACCAGGAAGCATATTCCTGCTTTATACGCAATTTTTGTAAAAAAAATTTCCCGCCATTGCTGACGGGAAATTTTAAACTCAATGCTAGAAGAAGAATTCCATTTGGGTTCTGAGATACTTACCTTTCATATTAGTGTTATCAGTAGAATCTAAATCAGTATAAGTCGTAGTCCACTTACCATTTTTGAACGGAACATAATCAAAACCGATTTCATACCCCTTACCACCATATGAGTCATCATTCGCGTCTAGTATACTCGCTGTGTCTAGGGTTGAGGAAAGTACAACCTGTTCCAGGTCGCGATAGTTGACCCAAGCACCGAAGCTGCCTTTATGGGCAATATCTGCGCCCTTATAGGAGATTTGAGTGAAGAGTCCTTTATCTTGATCAGTTACATTACTCTTCAAATAGGCACCGCTTACATTGACGGTAGGAGTCAATTGGTAATCCATACCTATTTCAGCGAGTTTAGCATTAGTTTCGCCTGCTGTTTGAGGATCAATATGGAAGTAAGCACCTTTTACATTCCATTTATCGCTTAACGCATAGCTCAAATTAGCAATATAGGTGTTGTCGCCGGTTCCATCCTCAACATAATCTTGTTTGCCAGCGAAAAGGTCTACTTTGAGCTTATTGCCGAAACCAATGTTGATACCGTCAACAGTATCGTCTAAAGCAATACCATAAGCGGGAGTAACATCAAAACGACCAGCTGTAACATCAAAAATACCCATTTTGCCTTGAACATATGCCCAGTTAAGCGAAGTACCATCTTCGCCACCTGTAGTTCTCAAATCTTGTTCATTTTCAAGACGTCCAGTATATGTCCACTCGTCATTAATTTGGCCTTCAATCATAATCCGTGAACGAAGACCCTGTGACATCTTCTTAACATTATCAATTTCGTTATTCTCATATCTGGCACGAATCTCACCTGAAAGCTTGACATTGCCAACTTTCTTTTCGAGGTTGTCAACGCGAACACCCAAGTTGTTCAGTTCTGCGCCGTATTCAGCAGCAAGAGCGTTGATGGTTTTTTGAGTTTCAGCGTCGGCTTTTTCGCTGTTAGCCATAGCTTTAGCGATGATGGTAGCCATTTCATAACGGGTCATGGTTTTGTCACCTTTGTAGGTGCCGTCGCCATAACCGGATACTACGCCGGCTTGGGCAAGCTTGGAAACAGCGTCATAGGACCAGTGTTTTGCGGGAACATCAACGAAGGGGTTAGCAGGTGCTGCCAGCGCGGTGCCAGCAACGCTCATTGCAAATACTGCTGCAAGAGCCATAGCGGTTTGTTTTTTCATCGTGAGTGACCTCCTTAGGTTTTGGAAATTTTGTTTTTGAGCAGTGGCCTAAGAAGCAAATCATTTGAGTGTCCAAGTTTCCTCAAAAGTTTCTTCTTGCGCTTATGCTTCTATCTTAACGTCTGCTTTAATCAGACGCAAAGAACAAGAATTTTTTAACAAAAAGATTTTTTTCTTACGTTTGTGAATTATTCTACATGAAAAACATAATTCCTGCTTATTTGGTATTTTTTTAGTAATTATGGTTGATTGGCAAAATACCGTTCAGCCAGAATCACAGCAGCGTAATCGTCTACCGGGACCGGCGGCACTTGCAGGGTAGTGGGTATGAGGCGTTTCAGGCCCCGGGGCGGATTATCCTGCCAGTAGCGTTTACGGGCCTCATCGGTGGAACGGTATTCATTAACAGGAATCAGAGTTAGCCTTTGGCCGTTCACGCGAATTGCATCAAGTTCTGTCCGGGCGGTAACAGATGTGGTACTGTTGCCAATAATTACGGTAGTAAGCTTATAGCTTGCAGCCAGGTTAGCCGTGGCCGCGGCTAGTCCGGGGGTTGCAATAATGGTTTTGCAAATAATACCCTGTTCTTTATGTACTACAGCCAGACCGCATTTTTCCCGGCCCGGGTCGATGGCTACCACCATATCTTCCGGCACGTTATTGTTCGCTCCTTATTTATATGCGTAAAACCAGTGATGAGCTTCTGGTATTTTTAAAACATCATCTTGTTAAGAATGGTTTTCAATTAGCTAGATACATTATTGCAAACCTATCCTTTTTTGTCAAGTATTTTTTCCTGTCCGGGGCTTTCTATACCTGTAAGCGGTGCGTACTCTGCTTGTACCCTTCCGTAGTAAATAAACTGCGATTGCAACGCAAGTGGGTAACAAGGCACACAAAAAGGACGCCCAAAGGCGTCCTTAATGCTGCGGAATGCATTATTAGAATTTAACGTTGATGGCAGCCTGGGTACGAGCGCCGCCGTCGATTTCAGTACCGTCTTGTTTTTCGAAGTCTTGGTATTTAAGGTTCAAAGTAGTGTTTTTAGCAAGTGCGCGGTCATATCTTACTTCAAGACCTTTGTAACCGTCTTCGTCTTTGAGACTCTGCATATCATTGTTCATACCGGAGTATGCGGAGTTAGCGCCGTCTTCTACGTCACGATACAGGGCAGTCAGGCCAAGCTTGTTGAACTTCAGGCCATAAGCGGCAGCATTGGCGTCAGTGTTGCCTTGGTCAACATTGTAGAATTCGCCGAGGGCAGTTACGCTGTTGGTCAGCTTAATGCCTACGTTAGCGCCATAAACATCTACATCATTGGTTGCTGTGTCATATTTTACATAGTCGGCAGTAATATCAGCTGCGCCCAGTTTCATACCGTATTCAGCACCATATACTTCGTTGCTGTCCTTCAAATGACCGGCAAACAGTTTCAGGTTGCCAATTTCGGAAGTAATACCAGTCATTGCATAGTCATGCAGGAAGCCATTGCCAAGTACCAGATCCTGACGGCCAATGGTGTTGGTCAGGCCAAGAGCGTCGAAGCTTACATTGGCTGTGTCAAGTTTGATACCGGTTTTGGTAGTGAAGTCGTCATTATAGTTCATGTTGTCGCTAGTCAGACGGGCATTGAATTTCAGGTTGTCGTTGATTTTGCCGTCAAAGCTTACACGGGCACGGAAATCAGTGTTGTCGTAGCTGTCGCTGGCGCCATAACGTACACGGGCGTCACCGGAGATTTTAACCATGTTGTCAACTTTTTTGTCAATGGCTTCTACTTTGATGCCCATGCTGTTCAGTTCGGTAGCAAATTCCTTGGACAGTTGATCCACAGTTTCTTTTTGGTCACTGTTGAGGTCTTTTTGCATAGCAGCAGCAACAATGGAAGCCATTTCGTAACGGCTGACTGTTTTGTCGCCTTTGAAGGTGCCATCTTCGTAGCCTGTTACTACACCGGCTTGCGCCAATTTGTTTACAGCATCATAGGACCAGTGTTTTGCAGGAACATCGGAGAAGGGGTTAGCGAAAGCAGGAACAGCGAAGGCTACGGTAAGAGCGCTGGTTACAGCTAGTTTCAGAAGTCTTTTGTTCATTAGAGAATCCCCCTTGAGATATTTTTAATTTCGCGGGTGTCGCCACCGGCATACCGGGAGGTCCACCCGTTCAAGGGGGAGGCTTTTGAATGAGTGTCCACGTTTCCTCAATCTGTCCTTCCTCTCTGCAGGGCTTTTTTCTCGATACGCACCTGCCGCATTCCGCAGGTTTTATATTAACATAATTTCGACACTCTTTCAAGGATTCCTGCTAAAACCGCAGTTGTAAGTTTTGGTAAAATCCTTGTTTTATAAGCATTTATTGGCAATGCCTTCGTGTCTTGACAGTTGTTATGTTGTTTACATAATCAACTTTCATGTTACTATAGATTCGCCTAAAAAAGAAAGAATCCTGCTTGGTAAGCAGGATTCTCAGGTGGTAAGTTATGGAACGCTTTTAATGCCAATTTCGATTCGTATCGGTCCGACGGTGTAGGTATCCTGTTCAGTTACGGCAGAAAGCTCAATCTTGCCGCGGTGGCGCCCGACTTTGTTGATGGTTTCAAACAGTTCGGAGCCGCTCATGCTGCCGACTGTGCCTTGGATGGGGTCAGGCAGGATGCCTTTTTTGACAGCAGCCATATTGACTTGCTGCAGGAAAGCCATGACGGTTTCTTCAGCCTGATGCGGCTCTCCTGACATGGTAACCACTTCACGGTAGACGGTCTCATCTTTGCGGTAAATGAGGTGGTTGGGGAACAGCTCCAGACCGCCGATAACCGGTTCACCGTATACGGTGTTGCCTACTGCCGAGATACGGACAATGACCTCCTGATTGGTTTGGGCAATCAAAGCCGACGCTTGCTCGAAGTCGGAGCGGGCAATCCATAGTATCTCCAGTTTCTTGTCAGCTACATTAAGTTTGTCCAGTAGCATAGCATTGGTTTTGTAGATGGCTTCGCCTAATGCTCCGGCGGTATCCTCCGGCCCCTTGCCGCCCTCCACCACGGTGGTGGACAATACTTCACCGGTACGAAACACTACGGTACCCTCTTTGGCAATCTGGAGGCCTTGTTTGAGGTTTGTCGCCACTTCGTTCAAGTGGTCAAGGTCACTTTGCAGTTCTGTTTTGGCGGTGTTCAGTTCATCTATTTTAGTAGTAAGACCGGCAATACGGTCATCCAATTCTTGTTTGGTGGCCTGCAGACTTTTAATATTCTGCTGGTAGGCAGCTAAATCACGCCGGGCTGCGGCATAGTCTGTCTGTAGCACAGTTAAAGCAGCCGAGGCCTTGTCTCGTTCGCTGGTTACTTCGTTCAACTCAGCCTTGCTGCGGCTTAACTGGTCAATGGTTTCTTTAACCTTGGTGCTGACGGCTGTATATTCAGCCGTTTTGGTTTCAAGCTCGGCACGGCTTAGTTCAAGTTCCTGGGTTTTTGAATCCACTTCGCCATTTAGGAATACCAGTTGGGCTTTAAGCTCTTCCATGCCAAACAGCGCCGTACGGACATCCCAGGATACAGCCGTCATTAAGCCCAGAGTAGCGGCTGAAATCAGGATCCCGGTAACAATGGTAACAATAATTGAGGTGTGCTTGGGCCTGAGACCAAAGATACTGAGTTTTTTCTTTCCTACTTTGGTGCCTAGTTTGTCGCCAATATAGGCAATGGCTCCACCCATCACGGCAATTATAGCAATCAATGCCAAACCATACATGGTATCCCTCCTCTCTATAGAAACCGGCACGTGCGGCCGCTATACAACGCTGCGACGCTGGCGCTTAACCTCCGCTTATGCATAACGGCCGCCCGCGCCTCAGCAATGGTAACGGTTTTTCTTTACTTGGAGGCCTTGTAGATCAAATATATCCCGGCAATGGTACCGGCAATGTTGGGCAGCCAGGCTGCGAGCAGCGGCGGCAGGGCCCCGCCCTGCCCTAAGGCGCCGGAGATGGTCAGTACCGTATAGTACATGAAAATGATGATAATGCTTAACCCAAAACCGATGGAGGAGCTTGAACGGTTAGGCGACAGGCCCAACGGCGTACCGATCAGGGCGAAAACAAAGCTGGCCATGGGGATAGCCACCCGCTGGTAGAGTTCGACTTCATATTTACCAGTGCTGACATATTCTCGTTTCAGGACTGCGATTTGCTCTTTCAGTTCCTGCATGGTCATTTCATCCGGTTTTTTTTGTTCCTGGGAAATGGCTTGCGGATTTTTTTCAATCGGCATTACCTGCTCCTGAAACTTAAGAATCCTGCCGACCTTGCCTTCGTTAGAAAGGTCGGTAATGGTGCCATTATACATAATCCAGCGGTCTTCCGCCCACTTGGCGGCTTCAGCGCTTTGCACCCTGACCAGGCGTCCGTTCTCAAATTCCTGGACAGATACTTTACTCATGGTATTGGTATCTGCCATGAAGTTTTGGGCATAGGTCAAGCGTTCAATGTTGCTGCCTTTGACATCTTTGACAATAATGTGTTCCTGTGATTTGGGCCGGGACTGTTTTTCTATTTCATACCGCACAATATAACTATAACTCGCATTGGCGGCCGGCACAACCTTTTCGTTAAGGGCAATGGCGGCCACACTGACAACCATCGCGGTAATGATAACCGGAATGGTCAGCCGGAAAAAGCTAAGTCCGCCTGAACGCATGGCCGTTATCTCGCTTGAACTGGACAACCGGCTAAAAGACAATAGCGCCGCCAGCAGCATGGACATCGGAAACGTCAGGACGACAATCCCCGGCAAGCTATAGACAAATAGTTTGACGACCGTGGTGATGGGTGCGCCATATTTCGTAACATATTGGGCAATCCTAAACAGCGTGCTGGTACCGATAAAAATGCTGGAAAAGGCGGCGATACCGAAAAAAAACGGGCCAAGCAGCTCTTTGAGGATGTATTTGTCAAGTATACGCATGAATTTCTCCTTACAAGCTGAAGTTGTGGCCAAGATAATATTTTTTCGCGACTTCGCTGTTGGCAATGGTATCGCTGTCGCCGTCGATAAGGATTTGCCCTTCATTGAGGATATACGCTTTATCAACAATGCTCAGGGTTTCCCTGACATTATGGTCGGTAATGAGTACGCCGATGCCGCGTTGTTTGAGATAGCTGATAATCGCCTGGATATCGGCTACCGCAATCGGATCAACACCGGCAAAGGGCTCGTCCAACAAAATAAAACTTGGATCGGTAGCCAGCGCTCTGGCGATTTCCACCCGCCGGCGTTCGCCGCCTGAGAGTTCAGAGCCTTTGCGTTTACGGACATGGTCAACATGGAATTCCTTCAGTAAGCTTTCCATCTTGGCGTTGGCCTCATCAGCAGTTAACCTGGTGGTTTCCAGGATGGCCATAATATTGTCTTCTACCGTAAGTTTGCGAAAAATGGAGGCTTCCTGCGGCAAATAGCCGATGCCATAACGGGAACGCTGATACATTGGCATATGGGTTATTTCTTCATCATTAATAAATATCTGACCACTGCTGGGACGCTCCAGGCCGACAATCATATAGAAGGTGGTGGTCTTCCCTGCACCATTTGCGCCCAGGAGACCGACAATTTGTCCCTGGTCCACACGCAGGCTGACACCGTCGACCACATTACGGGTTTTAAAGGTCTTGATCAAGTCACGGGTTTCGATATACATATCGCCAACATCCTCACTAGCTATCTATTCGGCATTAACAAATATTGCAGGCGCAGTCGTTTTCCCGGTTACTGCGGGGTAATGACAAGCTGGTTGCGGCCGCCGCTGGCGTCCATGGCCTTTTCATCAAGCCGCAGGGTCAGTGTCTCTCCAGCCAGAACATTGCCGTCCTGGACGGCACGGGCATTGCCTGTCAGGATAACCTTGCTCTGTCCCTTGGGTTCCCCGTAGTAGGTCGCCATATTGGCGGTGGCGTCAAGCTTGCGCACCGGGCTGACAATATGAACCGAGCCGGTGCCGGTGGCGCTATTTTCGTTGATAAAAGCTTCAATTTTATCGGCAGTCATGGTGCCGTCAGGCATTTCAATCCTGCCGCTTTCCGGCACCAGAACATATTGCGTGTCAGGGAAATATTCCACCTGCGGACCGGTAAGGCGTTTATCGCCCTTGGTCAGGACGGCATCCCCCCTGGCAATCAGATGGGAGTTATTTTTGTAGGTCTGTACCTGGGCGGCGCTCAGGGTGGCATCCTGGCTCACGGCTTGTACACCACCGGTAAGCTGGCCTTCCTGACTTTTAACATTGTATTTGGCTTCAGCGCCGGTCATTACTGTCTGGCCCTGGGTGATGCGGACCCCACCGGTAGCATGCATGATACCGCTGGGCGCATCGTATTCAATGGCATTGGCCGTAATCTCGACAGGCGTTTTGGCTGCAGGCTGCGGCGCAGCCCCGGCAAGCAAACTGCCGACGCTTAAGGTTATCGCCGTAAATACAGTGAGTAATGTACACTTCCTATTGATTTTCATTCATTCTTCCCTCCTGTAACGACCTTAGCGTTGCCGTAGATTTTAAATTTTTCCATTTTATCATCGGTTTCCAGCTTATCGCCGGTAATGGTGGTATCGCCTCTGGTCAAAGTAACGCCGCCAACACCGGTAAAGTGCTTGGGTTCCCCTGACCACCAGGCCTCAGGTGCGGTAAATACCGCCCCATTGCTGTTTATGGCCCTGATATTCCCTTGCATGGAAATGTCGCGTGTTTTGGTATCAAGTGTCGCCCGGTTGGCGCTGATATCCACTGTACCGTCTTTTTCCCGGTAAAAGGTTCCTTTAAGGTTATTCAGATAGATGGTGTTTCCCGTGGGAGCAGCCTCTATGGTATCGGCATTCAATTCCCACAGTTTTTTACCATCCTCTTCTTCGACAATGGTGCTTCCGGAAAATGTAAGGTTGAGCGGAGCTTGAGACGGGGTTGCCGGGGAATCGGTTGAATCGGCAGCACTCCCCCAGAAGAAGTAGTAGACTCCTCCTGTCAGGATCAGCAGCGCGCAGGCAATCGCCAAATATCGCTTACTCTTCAAGAAGACTTCACCTCAGTATTCCAGCGCTTTTTAAACCATAGCCATTCATCAGGATAGTCTTTGACTGCTGACTCAATGATTCTGGTCATGCGTTCGGTCATAGTATATAAATCGGCCTCCGGATTGCCGGTGTCTTCAAAATAAATGGGCGGCTCCAGCATGATGCGGTGGGTGCCGTCAGGGTTGCGGACAATAAACCCCGGTACCACAGGGGCTTTGAACTTGCGGGCAAAAACGGCCGGCCCCAGCGGGGTTGCCGCAGGTTTTCCTAAAAAATCAACAAATACGCCGTCATGGCCGGCGTCCTGATCGGCAAAAAAAGCCAGCATTTTGCCTTTTTTTAGAGCTCTGGCGGCGCCGATAATTTCACTGGTGCCGCTGGCAAACAGTTCTATGCCAAACAACTCACGGTGTTCGTTCAGTATCCTGGTATGGTGCTCATTAGGCTGAGCCTTTATGATGTCGGCAACAGGAAAGCCTTCCAGCGCCAGGGCTGCGCCAAACCATTCCCAGTTGCCCAGATGGCCTGTCAGAAAAACAACGCCCTTTTTCCCGGCCAGCGCCTCCTCCAGGTAATGACGATTTTCAATGGTGATATAGCGCCTGACCTTTTCCTGGGTCAAAGCCGGCATATGCAGGACTTCAAGGAAGGTCTGACCTAATTTGATAAAAGATTTTTTTATCATGGCTTCGGCCTCAGGCTGCGACAGCCCGAGCCGCTCCTTGCTCTGTTCAATGGCCCGGATACGCTGTTTTTTGGCTAACCGGTAATAGAGCCGGCCAAGGATCCTGCCGGTAGAAAGCAAGACCGGATGTGGCAGCAGGCACACCAAGCGGCTGGCTAGTTTCCATATATGATATTGCCATTCATTTGCCATGTGTCTGCTCCTTTCTCCAAGAGATGCTCTTGGTACTATTTACTACTGTTCCAGGCTGAACCTGTCTTTGTTCAGATATTCGGCAATTATTCCGTCCCATTTTCCCTGCGCCTTAAGAATATGCTCAATAATATCACGGACAGCGCCATCGCCGCCCGCCCGGCCGGAAATGTATCTGGCCACGGCTTTCACTTCGGCCACGGCATTGGCCACCGCGCAGGGAAAGCCAATCTGCACCATGACAGGCAGGTCATTGATGTCGTCGCCCACATAGGCTATCTGTTCCGGGGTCAGGGCATGCTTTTTTATAAGCTCCTGCAAGGCCGTAACTTTATCGGCAGCGCCTTGATGGATGTCGCCGATGTTGAGCTCAGTGCCGCGGCGGCGTACGATTTCACTGTTACGTCCGGTGATGATGGCCGTCTTTAAGCCGGCCTTGTGCGCCAGCGATATTCCCATACCGTCCTGACAGTGGAACGCCTTTAGCGCCTCCCCTTCCTGACCGAAGATAATATGGCCGCCGGTCAGCACTCCATCCACATCAAAAATGATGAACTTAACTCGGGCAGCATAGGGGACACTATTCATTATACCACTCCTTGACGTAATAAGTCAGTAAGGTGAATAATACCAATTGCACGAAATTCACTGTCAACTACTGGCAGCACGGTAATGGGGCGTGGTTTGTTTTTTTCCATAAAATTAAGAGCCTGGGCCGCCAACCTGTCTTTAGTAATGGTGCGGGGCTGTCTGGTCATTAGCCCGGCTACCGGTTTATCCAGGAAATCATGTCCTTTTTCCAGACTGCGGCGAATGTCGCCATCTGTTAACAATCCCACAAGTTTCATGCTCGCCAGTGACTCAACCACTAAAACGGCGCCAAGTCCCTGGGCGGTAATGGAAAATAACGCTTCTTTTACCGTCTTGTCCGGTGTTACTGCCGGCAAATCACTGCCGCCATGCATGACATTTTCTACGGTGAGCAGCAGCTTGCGTCCCAAGGCACCGCCAGGGTGGTAGAGGGCAAAATCCTCCGGGGTGAAGTTGCGGGCCGATAATAACGCAATCGCCAGGGCGTCGCCCATCGCCAGGGTGGCGGTAGTGCTGGCAGTAGGGGCTAAGCCGAGCGGGCAGGCTTCTTTGGCTACCGCCACATCAAGAAAAACATCTGCATTCTGTGCCAGGGTAGATTTAGCGCGGCCTGTCATGGCAATAATCGGTGTACCAATACGTTTAAGGGTCGGCAGCAGGCCAATCACTTCATTGGTCTCACCGCTGTTGGAAATAGCCAGGACAATGTCATGAGAGGTAACCATCCCCAAGTCGCCATGAATGCCTTCGGCCGGATGAAGAAAAAAGGCCGGCGTACCGGTGCTGGCCAGGGTTGCAGCTATCTTTTTGCCAATAATACCGGATTTGCCCATACCGCTGACAACTACCCGGCCGGAGCAATTGATAATCATTCCCATTGCAATGGTAAATTGTTCATTGATCCGGGGAATTAGGGCACGAATAGCTTCCGCCTCCAGCTCCAAACAAGCACGGGCATGTTCAATAGGCATTGTAATTTCCTCCTTAAAACACGGGATTGACACCTGGTGCTGCAGCACTTGGCAATCCCGTGTTCCTTACTTATGTTTTCTTACTGCATTATCGATGGCGATTACATCCTGCAGCAGTGCTTCCAGTTTGTCGACATAGAGCATATTGGCGGCATCTGACTTGCCTTCCGGCGGATTGTCATGAACTTCCATGAACAGCATGTCAACTCCGGCAGCAACTGCCGCTCTGGTCAGATAGGGCACAAATTCGCGTTGTCCGCTGGAACTGGTGCCGGCGCCGCCGGGCAGCTGGACACTGTGGGTGGCATCAAATACCACCGGATAACCAAGGGACCGCATAATCGGCAGGGAACGGAAATCCACTACCAGATTATTATAGCCAAAGGTAGCGCCCCGTTCTGTCAGCAAAATATTACGATTGCCGGCCTCTTCCAGCTTGGCAATGACATTTTTCATATCCAGCGGTGCCAGGAACTGGCCCTTTTTTACATTAACAGCTTTACCGGTGCGGCCCGCCTCATATACCAGGTCGGTCTGACGGCAGAGGAAGGCCGGTATCTGAAGAATATCCAGAACCTCGGCTGCAGCTTCAATCTGGGTGACACAATGAATATCACTGACCACCGGCACTTGCAGCTCTTTTTTAATATGCGCCAGGATGCTCAGGCCTTCTTTCAGGCCGGGACCGCGAAAGGAATTATAGGAAGAACGGTTTGCTTTGTCATAGGACGCTTTAAAAATATAAGGAATCTGCAAGCGGCCGGCAATTTCCTTGATTGACCGGCCGATGGCCAGGGTGCGCTCAGGATCTTCAATAACACAGGGTCCGGCAATCAGCACAATAGGGTTCTGTCCGCCAACTGTGATGTTTTGAATTTGTACGGTATGCATAGTTTCGCCTCCTGAATATATTACTTTTGCAAAGTCTGAAAATAGGTATTCACCTTTTCCAGTTCTTCCGGGGTGTCAACACCGATGGATTTAAAGTCGGTTTTAAGCACTTTAATTTTGTGCCCATGCTCCAGTGCCCGGAGCTGTTCCAGCGACTCGGTCAGTTCCAGCGGTGTCGGCGGCAGTTTCGCGTAGTTGAGGAGAAATTCGCGCCGGTAGGCGTAAATGCCGATATGCTTGTACACCGGCAGCTGACCGTCAGGCAGCTTGGTATTACGGGGATATGGCAGCAGGGAACGCGAAAAATAGAGTGCGTAGCCGTCAATAGCAGTCACTACCTTTACCGCGCTGGGCAGGTTGTATTCACTTTTGTCCATTTCCGTCATAAGGGTTGCCATATTGAGCTCCGGACAATTATCAAAAGCGCCGGCCAAAAGGTCAATGACTTCCGGCGCTATGAGCGGTTCATCGCCCTGGACATTAATAATGATATCGGTCTCAGGATACTCTGCGGCAACTTCCGCCAGGCGGTCAGTGCCTGTCGGATGCTCCGGTGAAGTCATCATTACCTGGCCGCCAAACTCTTTGACCGCCTGATATACCAGTTCATGGTCTGTTGCTACCAGCACCACGTCCGGGCGTTTAGCCTGTTTGGCCCGCTCATACACATGCTGAACCATAGGTTTGCCGGCAATTAATGCCAGCGGCTTACCCGGCAGCCGGGTAGAGAAATACCGTGCCGGAATTACACATAAAACCTTCATTTTACATTACCCCCGCATTCGGAATAGGGTTTTGCCACTTCATTGATCATTGCCATGAGTTTTTCACAGCCGTCATGAAATCTGACTTCAATGGACAAAACATACACAGGCAGCGACCGCTCGGAATGAATAAACTCTGACGGGATTTTAACCGCGTCTTTGTCGGTGGTAATAAGCGCCGCTACTTGATTGTCAATGGCCTTTTGCATAATCCACTGCATTTCCGCCATGGTATAGTCGTGGTGGTCAGGATATCGCACCGCATCAACCACCACTCCGCCTAAATCCGTGATGGTTTTTTCGAAGGAGGACGGATTGCCGATGGCCGAAAATGGCAGGATGGAGCGGTCTTGGATGACAGTTAACGGCACATGTTCAGAAGCGACACCTTTGGACCATTCCGCAATTTCAATGAAACACTGCGGCGTATGCGTACTCTCGACAATCAATGCTTCATTGTTGTATTTTGCCAGGGTTTCCCTGATGGTCTCCTTGGCCTCATCTGTCGCCTGATCCACCTTGGTCAACAGGAAGGCATTGGCCCGGTTTAAATTGGCCAGCGGTTCCCGCAGAGTGCCGCGCGGCAGCAAGCAATTATTGCCGAAAACATTCAGCGCATCAATAAGCAGAATATCAAGATCACGCTGGAGCAGCCAGTGCTGATAGGCATCATCCAGGATGATTATCTCGGCCTGCAGGTTATTTACCGCATATTCACCGGTGATATAACGGTTGCGGCCAATAATTACCGGTACTCCCGGCAGGCTTTTAGCCAGCAGGTAAGCTTCATCGCCGGCCTCACCGGCTGACATATAAATTTTCCGGCCGTCAGATACTACACCGACTTCCCCTTTCCAGCTGGCCCGGTAACCGCGGTTTAAGATTACCACCCGGTGACCCATGTCCCGGATGATGGCGGCCAGCCGCTGGGCGGTAGGCGTTTTGCCGGTTCCGCCCACGGTAATATTGCCCAGGCTGATTACCTTGCAGGGCAGGCGATAGGATTTTAATATCCCAGACCGGTAGAAAGCAAGTTTGATGGAAACACCGAGACCGTACAACACCGACATGGCACGGAGCACAGCCAGCAGCACGGCAGCAAACAGCCCGTGTTTTTCACCATGCACCAGTTTGTACAGATAGATTTGCGGGGCTTCCCGGTGCGGCATCTTATGGTCTGTGCCCTTGCCCCGCCGGTGTGCCGGCGAGGTTGCCAACTCCCCGGAGCTTTCAAGCACTTCTTTTAACAGCAAAGCGCTTTTCCGGGATGCACCCTGGTTTTCGCTGATAATGGCCAGCGCCGCCTGACCCATTTCCTGTATTTTCTCCGGATTGTGCAGCAGGCTGCGGATGGTCGCCGTCAAATCGGCGCTGTCCTTTACGGTCAGGCACGCGCCGCCGTCAGACAGCATAGCATAGCTGGTTTTAAAATTAAACATATGCGGCCCGACAAGAATGGGTTTGCCGTGAGCGGCAGGTTCCAGAATATTATGCCCGCCACGGGGAACCAGGCTGCCGCCGGTATAGACAATATCGGCAACACCGTAAATTTTCCCCAGCTCACCGATGGTATCAATGATAATGATGTTGGGCAGGACGGCAGGCCTGTCCGCCGGCAGCCGGGTGCGTCGGACAGCCTGAAGGTCATAGTCTGCCGCCAGTTCAATGATTTCTTCGGCCCGCATAATATCGCGGGGGGCGACGACCATCTGGCTGTCGGGAAATTCCGCGATAATCTGACTAAAGGCCGTAAACAGTGCTTCTTCTTCACCCTTGTGCGTGCTGCCTGCCACAATAATCGAACCCGATTCCCGCAAATGCAGGGTATGATATAAGGCGGTCTTTTCCTCACCGCTCAGGGTGGTATAGCTTTGATCAAATTTCGTGTTGCCGGTAACCACTACCCGCCGGGGATCGGCGCCAAGCTTCATAATATACTCGGCATCAATGGGGGATTGCATGCAAAACTGCACAATGGTACCCAGCATGTCTTTGAGCACACCCCGGAAATAGGAGTAGCGGTTCAGGCTTTTTTCGCTGATTCTCCCATTGACCATGATGACCGGAATCTTCATGACTTTAGCGGTTTTCAGGAAATTCGGCCATAATTCGGTTTCGACCAGCAGAAAAACCCTGGGGCGGATTTTGGAAATGACCGCACGGCTGAGAAACGGCAGATCAAGGGGAAAATAGATGATGCCGTCAGCCTCGGGAATAATTCGTTTTGCCATATCATAGCCGGAAGCCGTAACCACCGATACCAGTATCGGTCTGCCGGGAAGCTCTTGCTTTATCTCCTTGACTACCGGACTGGTAGCAACAATTTCGCCCACCGAGGCGGCATGCAGCCAAATAGCGTCTTTGCCGGCCACTTTAGCCACCGTTTCCTCAGGCAGTCTGCCCAGGCTCTGCTTCAGACGCTCGGCAAAGCCCTCCTCGCGGATGGTTCTTATGAAAAACACCGGCAGAGCCAGAATAACCAGTAGTACGGCTATAATGTTATAAATAAGATACATATTAATACCTCTTTATTTATTAGCAAACTGCACCTGGTACAGCTTGCTGTACAATCCGCCTGCGGTCAGCAGCTGCTCATGAATGCCGCGCTCGATAATGCGTCCTTTGTCCATTACCAGAATGATATCGGCCCGCTGTACGGTAGACAGGCGATGGGCAATAACAAACGAGGTGCGGTTGACCATGAGCTTGTCCAGTGCGTCTTGTACCAGTTTCTCACTTTCGGTGTCCAGCGCCGAGGTGGCTTCATCCAGAATCAGTACCCGGGGGTCTTTGAGGATAGCTCTGGCAATGGCAATGCGCTGGCGCTGTCCGCCGGAAAGCTTGGAGCCGCGTTCGCCAATCTGCGTGTTATACCCTTCCGGCATACCTATAATAAACTCATGGGCGTTGGCGGCCTTGGCGGCGGCAATAATGGCCTCCTCGCTGGCCTTAAGATCGCCATATAATATATTTTCATATACCGAGCCGTTGAACAGGACAGTTTCCTGGGGCACGATACCAATTTGCTCACGCAGTGATGCCAGGGTTACGGTCTTAATGTCGTAGCCGTCAATGGTTATGCGGCCGCTCATGGGGTCATAGAACCGCGGAATGAGGTTGGCAATGGTAGTTTTGCCGGCACCGCTCGGCCCGACAATAGCAACCATCTGGCCGGGTTCCACGGTTAGCGATACATCGGCCAGTGCCATTTCGCCCGGCTTATAGGAAAAATTCACCTGTTCAAAGGTTAACCGGCCGGTGATGCGCGGCAATTCCTTCGCGCCAGGCATATCTTTAATTTCAGGTTCGGTATCGAGAACGTCAAACACCCGCTGTGCCGCTGCCAGCGCCCGCTGGATATTGGAATACACCCGGCTCAGGCGTTTGATGGGATTGGTAATATTGACGACATAGATTAGAAAGGCAATAAGCGCTCCTGACGACAGGTTGCCGTATATGACCTCACGCCCGCCATACCAAATGATGAGGGTAACACCAATGGCCCCTAAAAACTCAATAATCGGCGTTAAGGTGGCACTAAGCTGCGCTGTTTTCATTTGCGCCCGGAAATTCGAATAGTTTTCCCGGTTAAAACGTCCGATTTCATATTCTTCGCGGACAAAGGATTTGATGACTCTTACCGCTGAAATGGTTTCCTGGAGAACAGAGGTAATATCAGCCGCCCGCTCCTGCGTTATCCGGCTGGCGGTTCGCAGGCGTTTGCCGAAAATATTGATGGCCTGCGCCACCAGCGGCATGGTAATCAAAGTCAGCAAGGCCAGTTTCCAGTGGATATAGAACATGGCCGCCATTGAACCAATTAATATCGCCGACTCGGTCACCAGCTCAATGACACTTTCAACAAGCGCGTTTTGCAGGGCAGCCACGTCATTGGTGACATAGCTCATAATACTGCCTGTCTGCCGCTTTTCAAAATACGACAGTGACAGGCGCTGAAAATGGCGGTATAACCCCTCCCGGATATCAATAACTACCCTCTGACCAATATAGGACATCAGGTAGTTTTGGCCAAAAAAGAAAAAACCGCGCAGTAAGTAAACTGCCACAATACCCCCGGCAATGATGTTCAGCTTATACATGTCCTTGGCGGTCAGTACATCATCAATCACATTTTGAATAATCCAGGGCAGCACCAGATTGGTGCCTGACGCTACCAGAATACAGACAATGGCCATGATAAAGCGCGGCAGGTATGGTCTGATATATTGTAACAATCGCAGATAAAGATTCATCTAGTTTTAACCTCATAACTTGAAATATCAGCGAAGCTGTCTTGCCTGCGCCACTTCCAGGATAACTTCGGCTACTCTGTGCACAGCACCGGTTTGCCCGAGTTTCTCCTTTACTTCCGCTAAGTCTGCCATTACTTTTTCCCGCACAGTCTGATCGGTCAGCAAGACAAGAGTCTCAGCGGCAATCGTGCCAGGGTTGGCCTCGCCTTGCAGCAGTTCCGGCACAATCCTCCGCCCGGCCACAATGTTCGGCAAGCCGATATTCGGTATTTTTACCAGGAGTTTCCCCAGCAGATAGGTAAGTGCCGCCATTTTATAAATAATGACAGTAGGCACTCCCATTAGCGAAGTCTCCAGGGTGGCTGTGCCTGAGGATGCGATAGCAACATCGGCTATCCCCATTAAATCATAGGTGTGCTCAGTTGTCAGGGTAACATCCATAGTATAACCGTCAATCATATTTTGCAGCATTTCCCGGGAAATTGTCGAGGCAACCGGCAAAAAAATCCGGCAGTCAGGCACTTGCCCGGCAACCTGCCGGCAAGCCTCCAGCATAACGGGCAGCAGGCTGCTGACTTCCTGCTCACGGCTGCCTGGCATCAGCAACACTACCGGCTGACCTGGACGTACATTAAAAAACCGGTAAGCTTCTTCTTTAGCCAATGACGGTTTGACAATATCTACCAGCGGATGCCCGACGAAGGTTACATTGGCTCCGGCCTCACGGTACACTTCGGCTTCAAACGGAAAAATGGCTGCCAGCTTATCGACCAGCCCGGCCACGTCCTTCGCCCGGCCGCGCCGCCACGCCCAGGCGGAAGGGCTGATATACGAGACAACCGGAATGCCTTTTGCCTTAGCGATTTTTGCCAGTCTCAGATTAAAATCCGGATAGTCGATAATTACCAGAACATCCGGACGTTCCTGATCCATAAGTGCCGCAAGATTATCACGCAACGCAAATAATTTTCCCAGGTTTTTGACGACTTCCACAAAACCAATAACCCCCAGGCCGGCGATGTCATAGTTCACAGTAACACCGGCATCCCGCATCGCCTTGCCGCCCATCCCGAAAAGTTCAATATTGGGTTCAAGCAGTTTCAAAGCGGCGGCGACGCTGGCGCCATGCAGATCGCCGGAGGCTTCGCCGACTGAGATCATTATTTTCATAGTATCCTCCAGGTTTCTCTTACATTACCACAATACATATTCCGTGCTTGTCAGCCTGTTCAATCACTGTTTGCCTGTCCACCAGCAGGGTTTTGCCTGCCTCCATCACCAAAGCGGCTGCACCGCTTTCAAGCATGGCTGCCAGCGTATCAGGCCCCACACAGGGTACATCAAAGCGTGAATCCTGTTTGGGTTTAGCGGCCTTAGCGACAATAGCGGCGCCCCGCCCCAGCTGGCCGCCGCGCCGGATGCAGGCATCGGTTCCCTCAATGGCTTCCACCGCCAGTACGGCTTTATTTTTAACAATTACAGTTTGCCCAATATCCAGGCCCCCTATTTTGCGGGCCAAACCTAAGCCAAACTCCATATCTGCCAGTTGCTCCGGGGTGGGCTCTAGCCGGGTAAGTACACCTGCCGGCGGCATCAGCTGCCTGATAAATTCTGTTTGGTCAAGCACCCCGATACCTTCACCTGCCAACTCCCGTACCAAAGCCAGCATAACCGTATCGTCATTCAAGTCTTTGAGTCCGGCGAGCAGCTGCTGCATGCGGGCATCAGGCCGGGCCGAACCACTGAATAAATGCTCTTTGGTAACCTTGCCCAGCATGGTAACTTGCTGTACGGCTTCTTGTTTTAGCAGGGCCAGCAGCTTGTCCAGCTGGCCTAAACCGACAGTATGGAATTTGTCGGCGGCTTTGCTTAGCTCCTCATCCACCCCTGGCGCAACACCTATGGCAATCACGGCAAAGCCCATGCCGCGAGCGGCACGGGCAAATTCAACCGGCAACCGGCCAATACCGGCAATAAGTCCTATTGTCTTCATACTGGTCCCCACCTTATGTAGCTTGATGCAGCCTGCAAGCCGCATCAAGCGCTGTATTGTTTCAAGTTAGTAATATAGGTTTTGCCAAGCAAGGCTTAGCTATGCGTTAATTGTCCGCATCCTTGCGTCCGCGGCAAATACCGCGTTCGGCATTGCGGAGAAAACGCATCATATGCTCAATTTCTTCACAGGAATCAAGTTCCTGCTCCATTACGGCAATGGCCTGGGTCAACGTCAGGCCTGAACGGTAAAGAATCCGGTAGGCCTTCTTGAGGTTACGGCGGGTAGTCTCATTCATGCCGGCACGTGACAGGCCGACATTATTGAGGCCGCAGACTTTGGCCGGATGCCCGTCAACAATAACAAACGGCGGTACATCCTGAACCACTTTCGAAGCCCCGCCAACCATGGCATTGCGGCCGATTTTTACAAATTGGTGCACACCGGTCAAGCCGCCGATAACCACCCGGTCCTCTACCACCACATGGCCGGCCAAGGTTGCCGCATTGGACATAATAACATGATTGCCGACAATGCAGTTATGAGCCACATGGGTATATGCCTGGAGCAGGCAGTTGCTGCCCACCCGCGTTTCTTCACCTTCGCCGGTAGCCCGGTTAATTGTCACAAATTCGCGGATTTTGGTGTTATCGCCAATAAATACATAGCTTTTTTCTCCACGGAATTTCAAATCCTGCGGTTCGGTACCAATAGAGGCACTGGGAAAAATAACACAATTTTTGCCGATACTGGTCCAGCCGTCAATTACGACATGGGCGCCAATTTGCGTCCCGTCGCCGATGAGCACATTTTCGCCAATAACGGCATAGGCTCCTATTTCAACATCTTTGCCGATACGGGCATTGGGATGAACAACTGCAGTTTCGTGTATCTTACGTAATGGTATTACAACCGCTTCCGGTTTCATACGATAATCAACTCCCCACTAAATTAGAACTTGTAAGCAGGTCTCATAGTTCGTTTCTTTCTATTTATATATATTCCGACTGATCAGTCGAAAAACGGCATGCTAAAATTAGGCAAAATAACCTTAATCAAAGCGCTAAGCTGCATTTTTGCCGATTAGCACGCAGATTTCAGTGGATATATCGGTTTTTCAGCTATTATCGTGTGTCGTTCTGAAGTTAAGCCCCCGGCTAAGAGCCACTAACCGTTAGTTGGGCTTAACACCCCGGTTAAAACGGCTTTAGCGTGAATTGAGGGCAAACAGAAATTCGGCTTCGGCTACAACCTGTCCGTCGACAAAGGCTTCAGCCCACACTTTACCGACACTGCCACGGACTTTTATGATCTCAGCTACCATGCGAAGCTGGTCGCCGGGAGTTACAGGCTTTCTGAATTTAATCTTTTCCATGCCTGCGAAGTAGGCTATCTTTCCCCGATTTTCTTCCGGATATAACAAGGCTACCCCTCCAACCTGGGCCATAGCCTCAAGAATAATCACTCCCGGCATAATAGGCTTTTCCGGAAAATGCCCCATAAAAAAGTGTTCATTAATTGATACATTTTTTATGCCTACTGCCCGTTTCATCGGTTCCAGCTCAATAATACGATCAACAAGCAGCATGGGGTAACGGTGCGGAATAATCGCCTGAATTTCGGTTGCTGATAAAATCACGGAAAAACGCCTCCTCAAAATCAATCACATACTTGCATATTTGCTTTTATTATCTCTTTCGCCAGTGCGGTATTGAGCGCATGGCTTGACTTTACGGCAATAACATGGCCGGCTATCCGGCCTGCCAGTGCCAAATCACCGATTACATCTAAAATTTTATGCCGGACCAGTTCATCAGGGAACCTGAGCGGCGTTAAGCATTTCTCATCATCATATACTACTGCGTTGTCTAAACTCCCGCCCAAAGCCAGACCTTGCGCCTTGAGGGCTTCCACCTCGTGCATAAAGCCGATGGTACGGGCAGGTGCCAGTTCCCGGGCAAACACTTCAGGAGTTATCTCATAGTCACCAAACTGAACGCCCAGCAGCGGGTGCGGGTTAATGGAAGTAAAGGTAATGCGAAATCCGTCATAAGGCAAAATAGCAATAAATTTGTCCGGATAACGCACGGCAATGGTTTCTTTTACAACAATCGGCGGCCGGCGAAGTTCATCCTGCCGGACGATGCCTGCCGACTCAATCAGCCGGAGAAAGGGCAGCGAACTGCCGTCGGCAACCGGCGGTTCCACCGAGGATATTTCCACAAAACAATTATCAATATCCATCGCATAGAAAGCGGCTAACAGATGTTCCACGGTAAAAACCTTGGCGTCACCGCTCTCTAAGGTAGTGGCCCGCATAGCATTGGTTACATTGGCTGCCCGCGCAGCTACACGCGGCAGCCCGGCAAGATCGGTGCGGACAAATACAATGCCGCTGTCAGCCGGAGCCGGCTTGAGTGCAATGGTTACATCCCGCCCGGAGTGCAGACCAATACCGGTATACATTACGCGAGACGCTACTGTGGTTTGGCGTTCCATTAGGTTCCTCCTGAATTGTCTAATACCAATTTATTCTACAGGAATTTGAGAAATTACGCAAGCATGGATTGTAGAGGAAAGGCATTGTCAGGCGCTGCGCTTGCCGGAGAGCGTACGGGCGCTGGTATTGAGCTGGTATTCAATCAGTTCTTTATACTGGCAGCCGACGTGGGAAACAGGGTTAACAAATACCTGGCTGGGTACCCCGGCTTCGACAATCGTGCCCTTTTCCATAAGCACAATGCGGTCGGCCACATGCAGGGCAAAGGCTATTTCGTGAGTAACCACCAGCATGGTGGCTGCACGGTATTTGGCCAGTTCCTCCATGACTACCAGCACTTCCCGCACCAGCATCGGATCAAGCGAAGCCGTCGGCTCATCCCATAGCATCAGCTCAGGTTCGAAGGCCAGTGCCCGGGCGATACCCACCCGCTGCTGCTGACCGCCGGACAACTGTCCGGGCTTGTGTTCTCTGAACTGCTCCATCCCTACTTTGGTCAGTGCGGCGACAGCCTTGTCATAGGCCGCCTCTTTGGGCTGCCCTCCCATAACCAGGCCCAGCATGACATTCTGGGCAGCACTAAGCCGGTTAATGAGATTAAATTGTTGAAATACATAGCCAATGCGTTTACGCATATGGCGTAAGCCGGCATCATCTAATTGGGTCATTTCCACGCCGTCAACCAGGATTGAGCCGGTATCCGGCTCAATCAATCGGTTAATGGTGCGAATGGTGGTTGACTTGCCGCAGCCTGACGGCCCCATGATAACAACGGTTTCCCCTTTTGCTACCGCCAGATTCAGGTTGTCAACGGCGACAAGGCTGCCGAATTTCTTGGTTAGGTGCCG
This sequence comes from Sporomusa sp. GT1, assembly GCF_014634905.1. Classification (NCBI taxonomy): domain Bacteria; kingdom Bacillati; phylum Bacillota; class Negativicutes; order Selenomonadales; family Sporomusaceae; genus Sporomusa; species Sporomusa sp. GT1. Next base: position 23,810 of record NZ_BMBX01000013.1, read on the forward strand.
GATATTGAGCACACGGCTCACCCCCTTAGATAACATGTTGAATATATTACTTGAATTTCACTTTGCGCTGATTGAGTTTTTGCATCAGTCCCGGGCGACCGCCCGGAATAACAATCTCGCGCATAATTTCATCTGCCGACAAGCCCAGAGCTTCACCGGCCATGACTTCTTCATCGGCAATCGGACTGATTTTTTCAGTATAACAGGCCACTAAAAAGCCAAGTACGGCTCCCACTAGCGGCACACCCACCCAGGGCAGATAGGGAATGCCGCCGCCTGCCAGCAGGAAGATGGCTGTCAGCAGCAAAGCGCCTACACCCATTCCATAACAGCGTTCCGGGACGGTAAAGATACCTGTCAGTCGTGCCACTGTCCGGCGCCAGCCGGTAGCAGGAACTTGTTGATTGAGCCGTTTGCGGCGGATAACGGTCATAATGCCGGTATGGTCAAGTCCCAGGAACAGGATGGTGGCAATAATGGCCGTCATCCCGGCCAGAATGCTTTTTACTTCGGTAAGCACCTGGTACAACTCGCCGCGCGGGTCGGGCTCGATGATTCCTAATGCCGTCGAATACAGGGAGGCATTGTTGTGGCCTGCCTGCTTGTGCACAACCGGTGCCACGGCATTAATGTCAATATGGCCGGTAGTTAGAATCTGAATACGGGCACCGGGAATTACCTGTCCGGCAATAAATTTATCCAGGAGATTAATGGAATGGCTGATTTCTTCGTCTTTAAGGTCAGGAACGGCACTTGCCAAATAAGCAATTTGGGCGGCAATCACCGGCACATCAATTTGCTGCAATTGTCCCAGATGGCTATTGGCGCTGGCAAGGCTGGTTCTGGCCCCGTTAACGTCAAAGGCTTTCAGCGTATTGAGGCTGGTTTGACCATTAACAGCAATATTGTCAAGAACAGACTTGGCGCGGCGGGCATTGTCCGCCACACTGTCAAGCTGAGCCAGGTTTGTGCTCAGCGTAATGAGATTTTGCTGCGCACCGCTGACGTTGTTAACCGTTTTGTCCACATCGCCATTGACCAACCGGACTACCTGCAGCGTATTGACCAAACTGCCTAATGTGTTGGACGAATTGTCAAGCTGGCTGCGAATACTGCTGGTATCAATACCGGCAAGCGCGCTCGTGGCCGTCTGAATCGTGCCGCCGGCTGCCTGCAGGCCGGATAAGGTTTGCTCTAAAGCGTTAACCCCGCTGTCATAATGTTCCAGAGTACCCAGGGCAACAGAACTCATACTTTTGGCATCTTGTGCAAAGCCGGGAATTTGTCCGACCAGTTTGCCTGTTTCACCAAGCGCCTGGCCCAGTTCCTGGCGCGGGTTCTTGTAAACGGCAGTCGCCGTTTGTCCGCTTACCGTATTGTTCTCCAGCTTGTAACCCTGGATGCTGCCTGACGGATGATCCAGCCAGGAAGCGTCCCCCTCGGTTATCCGACCTTCCAGTTTGCCACCGGTGCCTGCTGCCGTAATCTCTGCCACAACATTTCCTTTGGCAATCATGCCACCGGCCTGTGGCGGCTCGGCTGCAGTCCCCTGAAAGACAACAATATCCCCTTTGCCCAGTTCGGTACCGGCAGCCGGGGTAATGGTAATTTGCGACCCATAGGCCTGCAGGAAGCGTTTAAGCTCCAGCATTGTGCTTACCATATAAGTCATATCACTATTTTCGCCGTCAACAGATACGTTCTGCGCATACTCTAACTGCAATTCCTGTTGGATAGCCCCGGCAATGCTTTCTCCCAGACGCAGCGGGTTGGCAGGTTCACTGCCTACCGGGAAACTAATTTCAATTACCTGATAATCTGACAGCAGCGACTTAATAGCTGTATTGACAGCCGCCGATTTATCAAGCGAGTTTAAGATAACCCCGACAGAAGAGCCGTCGCGAAAGGTGAAGCGAACGCCGTCCATCTGTGAGATTTTATCTAAAAGCATATTTCTCGCTCCCTCCGGCACACCACGCACAGTCAGTCGCGGGTCAGTCATTACCCCGACACTTGCGCCGCCGGGAATGCCGCCAAAGGTTTTCGACAGTTCTTCGTATACGGTTTTGGTTTTAAAGGACTCAGGCAAAGCGATAAAGAAAGGGGTCTTACCGGTAATTGTCGGTCCTTCTTTAATTTTGCCGCCTGGGAATACTTCATTGACAATCTTGGCAATATGAACAGCCGCATCCTCGCGGTTTTCTTCTCTGATCTGAAGTAATATGTCATATTCCCCATAGTCACCCACAAGGCTGGCCAGGGTTTTCGAAAAGTACGTGTTGGCAGCCATGGAGACCGAACTGGCTAACAGGGCGCCGATGAGTACACTGACAACAAGCAGTGTCAGAATATCGCGCTCAATAGAATCCTTGAAGATACTTTTAAGAAATTTAAGGTTTTTTATACCTAGTGTCAGCATCCCTTCAGTCACCTCACTCCCGGAGTCCATTATAGCACGTATATCATTTTATTGTCCATAAGTATATCAAAAAATCAATTTTTGTATATATTGTAAAAGTACAAAAAAATAAGAGGGGATTACCCTCCTATAGTTTTCCCGGCAGGCGGCGGCGTTTTCCAGCGGTTGTGCAGCCAAAACCATTCCTGCGGGTATTGTCTGATATGATTTTCAATAATTTGGGTCAATTTCTGGGTTGTCACCAGAATATCGTGGTCACGGTCGGCGGTTTTTTCCACCATCACCGGCGGGTGAATGATAGCCGTATGGGTGCCGTCCGGATTGGTGGCAATAAAAGCCGGCACAATCGGCGCATGATTCAGGCGTCCCAAAGCGGCAGCTCCCTGCGGCGTAGAAGCCGGCCGGGAAAAAAATTCAACAAATACGCCATCGGTGTGATTATCCTGATCCATCAGAAGGCCGATAATTTTGCCGCCGCAAAGCAGCTTAACCATTTCCCTGACCCCGGTTTTATAGGTAACATGCATGCCGGCCTTTGTCCGGTATTCATTAATAAATCTGTCCATGGCATGATTTGTCTGCCGCTGTACAACAGCCACCAGGGGAAAGCCATGCATGGCAAGAGCGGCTCCTAAGAGTTCCCAGTTACCGGCATGGGCGGTGGCCAGTACCGCGCCGCGTCCTAGCTTCAGGGCGTCTTCAAGATGCTCCTGGCCTGTCAGCTTAACATAATTTCCAATATTCTCAGGGGTAAGCCGGGGCATGTGGAGCACTTCCATGAACATGGGGCCAAAGCGTACAGCACTGGCCTTGGCCAGCGAGCAAGCCCGGTCTTCATCAACCCCCAGGCTGCGCTTAATATTGGTCGCCGCCATCCGCTTTCTTTTGGCCGGAACCAGCGGCCAGCACAGCCGCCCGATCAGCGTTCCCAGGCCGCGCCTGATGCCGGCCGGCAAACAGCATACGATGCGGCTTATGCATTTTACTAAATAATATTGCATCGGCGCTGCTCCTAATAGGTGTAGCTTAGGCCAATGTAGGTTTCGCTGTGACGCCAGCCGGCATCGATTTTGAGACCGGGAACAATGGACATCCGTGCGCCATAGTTCATGCGGTCACCATCCCACTCGGCAATAAGAGTCGTGGCCGGAAAAATGTTGTTGCCTGTAACCGCACCGATCGGGCTGATGGTTTTTTCAATGGCGGCAAATACACCGTCATAGCGTCCGTCGCCAACACCTGCATGAAGCCGGAAGCCAAAAGGCAGGGCTTTGCTGGCCGCAGCATAGTGCGTGCGTTTAGCATCATTGCCGATATCTTCCACACCGACAGCCAGGCCGGGAGTCAGTACCGTCTCAGATAACAGACTGTACTTGAAATTAACCAGCGTCTCATTATCTTTGCTCACATCACTGTCATAACGGAAGCCGGCCACACCCAGCTCCAGATTTTTTGCCAGATTGAGGTTAAGGGCACCAACGCCGCCTTCTTTTAAATGATAATAGCCAAGAGAAAACTGTCCCTCTTGCAGAACATCGGCAGTCGGGGTGTTGATCAGGCCTGTCGAACCGTTAATGGATGGTGCGGCATATGCAGGAGCTGCGGCCAATAGTACAACAGCCGCTGCGAGAATGGTTCTTTTCATGATTCTTCTCCTTACTTTTCCTTGATAATGGATAATGGGCTATAAATATATAATAATTCCCCACCCGGCGCAAAAATCCTGCTAAAGCCCTTGCGCCAATTTGTGGGCAGGCCATAAGATAACGAGGTATCGCAGGATACCTCGTTATCTTATTTCTTTTCTATATCAGCCAGCCGCTGCTCAAGCTCACGGATTTTTTTGATGAGGTCAGGCAGCCTGCCGATAGCGGCTTCGGAACGCAGCCATTCTTTATGAGGACGGGCAGGAAAACCGGCATAAAAGGAATTCGCCGGGATGTCGTTAATGGGCGCCGACCTGGCGGCAAACACACAATTGTCGCCGATAGTCAAATGCCCGGCACTGCCTGCCTGGCCGGCAAAGGTTACATTATTGCCGATTTTGGCACTGCCGGCAATACCGGTCTGCGCTACAAAGAAGCAATTTTCGCCAACAACCACATTGTGTGCCAGGTGCACCAGGTTGTCAATTTTGGTGCCTTGCTTGACAATCGTACTGCCGGTAGTGGCCCGGTCCAGACAGGTATTGGCACCGATTTCGACGTCATTCTCAATAATGACATTACCCACCTGCGGCACTTTTTGGTGTCTGCCGTCAATGGTGACAAAACCAAAACCGTCACTGCCGATTACCGCACCGCTCTGAATAATCACCCGGTCACCGATATGACAGTTTTCTCTGACAGTAACATTGGGATAGATGAGTGAATGACTGCCGATAGTAGCCTCACGCCCAATATAGGTGTGCGGATAAATGATAGTATTATCACCGATTTCGGCATATTCATCAATGACAGCATAGGCCATAATGCTCACATTGGCACCCAGCTTGGCGGTAGCGCTTACCACTGCTGCCGGATGAATGCCCGGCGGCACGTCAGGCTTAGGGGTAAACAGGCTCAGCAGCGTGGTAAAGGCCATCCGGGGGTTAGCCACCCGGATGGCCGGTTTGGGAAAGGTTTCAATGGTATCAGGAATGATTACGGCAGCCGCCGCACTTTTTCCTGCTTTGTCAAGGTGCGGCGGCACTGCAAAAGTAATATCACCCGGACCGGCGTCATCAATATTGGTGACGCCGGTAATTTCTATGCCGGCAGTATGGGTAGCCGTACCATGAATCAGGGCGGCAATCTCAACTAACGTCTTTTTCACACAAGCTGCCTCCCGCTTATTGCATTTTGCCGATTACAGCATCAGTGATATCGGTGCCGCCTTGCGCTACACTGTTTTTGTAGAGTACAACACTGAGCTTTTTCTCGGTGCTTACTTGCTCAACTGCCTGTTTGATGCTGGCGTCAATTTGGTTTTCCAGGTCTTGCTTTACCTTCAGAAAATCGCCATAAGCTGCTTCCTGACGTTTTTGGAATTCCTCGGCACTAAGGCTTGCTTTATCTTTTTCCAGTTGATCGCTCAATTCTTTGCCTTTGGTATTCAGCTGTTCTTGAAATTGTTTAATTTTCGGGCTGTCGGACATAACCTTGTTGACATCAAGAACGCCAATATTTCCCTGGCTGCTGCTGCAGCCGGCCAGTGCCAGAGCACCAACAAAGATGAGTACCAGTACTAATGCCATTTTAATCTGTTTGTTCATCAGACAATCCTCCTTAGGAAGCTCTATGAGCACAAGCTCTCCCTGTGCTCATAGGCATCTCATATTGCTCATAGTATATGCAGGCAAATTATTTCTTAATCGCGTCAATCACGGCATCTGTCAGGTCTACCGCCCGAACATTGACCTGCTGTCCTGTCAGAACAGCCTCCAGGCCGCGTTCAACAGCTATTTTTGCCGTTTTATCCCGGATATCGTTCAGGATAAATTCTTCCAGAACCTTAATTTCCTGCTGTTTCATGCCAAGCTGCTGTTGTAAGCTGCTGTCCGCGGCAGATGGCGCGGCTGCCGGCTGGGTCAGTTTTGCCGACAATTCAGCCGTCTGAGCCGACAGTTTATTGTCAAGCTCACGGTTAAGCTGGGCGGCATAGGCAGCCAGTTCCTGTTCCATAGCCGCTTTTTCCGGAGCCAGCGCCGCCTCCAGCTGCTGAGCCATCTCCTGTTCTTTTGCCGACAGTTTAGCAGCCTGCTCCGCTTTTACGGCATTTATTTCCTGTTTAAGCGCAGTTGCCTGCTGTTCGTCCATACGCACAGTCTGCAGCTTGAGCTGCAGGTTAAAAAGCTGTGGCTGATATTGCTGGTTCAGTTCGCCGGCGTAAGCCTCAAGCTGTGCGGAAAGCTCCTGGCGCTTTTTCCCGGCCTGCTCCAGCAGCCGCGCCTGCAGTTCTTGCTGTTTTGCGGCAATTTTCACCTTGAATTCCTGTTCGACAGCTGATTGTATGCTGGCTGCCATATTGCCGGGTAAATTTATGGCCGCTTCTGACTGAGCAATACCTTTACCTGCCGTAGCAGCCAGCTGCTCTTTTATGGTGGCCGCCTGCTGTTTATTATTTTGCCATTCCTGGTATTTGGGATGAGACTGAACGGCTTTATCCACGCTGATAATACCCAGCTGCGGCGCTTCGGGCGGTTTGGTTTCAGGTGTTGAACGGGAGCAGCCTGCCAGCAGGACAGTGCTAAGCAGCAGGACTGCAAGAAACCTTACTGGTGTCAATTGAGAAGTAAACACCAAATCACCCTCTCTAGTTAAGGTTTGAGCCGAGCGCAAGCTCGGCTCAATGATTGCAATTATTTTCCGGTAAGTTTTTTCACAACATCGGCAGTCAGATCCTGACCACCATAAACTACATTATTAACATCAAAGACCACGGCAACACCCTTCGCATCGGCAACCGATTTAATGGCGGCATCTATTTTGTCATGAATTGGCGCCAACAACTCTTGTTCCTTCAATTGAAGGCGTTGCATGGTTTGATTATAGTAATCTTGTTTTTCTTTAGCCGACATATTGGCTGTCTTGGCATCAAAGTCTTTTTGTGCCTGTGCTAGTTCAGCATCCAGGGTTTCTCTGGCTTGGGTCAGGTCAGGCAGCTGTTGCAGCACCAGCGCCCGGTTTACCTTGCCAATATTGGATGAGGTACCGGCCGAAGCAGCATAACCTGTAGCGCTTTGCGATATCGCCAGTCCGAATATTCCCAGCAGAAATACCGCCACTACAGCAACGGCAACCATTTTTGCAACCTTCTTATCTTTAAACATTCTTTACCCTTCTTTCCTGCCCTCTGGCAATAAAATTTCTCCTCTACCCTCCAATTATATCAGGAAGCACCTTATTCAGCAAGTCTTACAAATTGGCGGTCAGTCTCAGCCAATTCTCTTTTTCGGTGAAAACATACTCGGCACTGAGGAATTCATGCAGCTTATATCTGACCCCAACTTCATAGTAATCCAGCTTCGGCGTGTCCTCAAGCCGGAGCATCCAGTCGCTGCCGATGTAGTGGTTAAGCCATAAGGTGCTATGGTGGTCTGAGACATTATATTTTAAACCGGCAAAAGTAGTTTCGGTAAATTTATGACCCCAGCCTGGCTCAAAGTCCCATTCCAGATTATCGGCAATAACTTTGATCTCCAAAAAGACTTCATCCCGGCTGCCTGTATATTTACCAAAATGTAATTTCGCGGAAGTAGTGTCGTCCTCGCGTCCCACATCCAGATTGCCTTCCAGCGTCAACCGGTATTTGTCAGTCTCGGCATTGAGAGTTACTTCGGTGACGACACCGGGCTCAACGACCGGCGTCAGAGTTATTCCATACCTGCTGACCAGCGATTGCTTGGCTGCCGCACTTTGCACCACTCCGGCAAAATATTTTTGATGCCGTTCCACAAAGGCTACCGGTAAACCGCGCATTATACCTGCCGCTTCGCGGATAGCCGTACCGGCCTCTGCCAGCAGCAGGTTGGGGATGGTACGGGAGCGTAAGGAAAGCTGAACCGTATCAACAACCGGACCGCTGGGAATCAGTGATAGTTTGATGTGGGTCTCCTGCCCGGCAGTAATCTCCAGATTGCTGCGAAATTCCGGCAGCTGGTTTGCTAATAAATCGCGGATAACGACCTTGGATACTCCGCCTGCCCAGGCTACCGAGTCAACCGGCAAACCAATTAAGACATCGCCTACCTGCTCTTCCAGCTGCTCAATATCCCGGTTAATCAAATTCATTACTTCCGGCGGCAAACTGCCACTGTCAAGCTCAAGGGAAACGCTGCGCACCACCTCGCCCCAGGGTTCCAGCACCACTGCAATCCGGGTGGTAGTTCCCGGTGTAATGACCGCCTGATCGACGCTGTAGCCGACAAGTACCCTGTTGAAAATCTCCCGGACAAGTTTTTCATAATTGGCCTGGTTTGCTCTTACATCGGCAACCGTTCGTCCGGCAAGCATTTCTTCCCCGACAGCCGTGATACTTGCCGTCATCCGTTTGGCAACCTTGTCCGGCGGCGGCTCAGCAGCCGTAATAGTCACCGCAATGGTATCCACCGTTGGGCCGGCGGCACTGCCGGTGCCGGGCCACAAGGCCAGCAGCAGGCCAAACAGGCTGAGAACTATCATCCGGCGTGGATGCATGATGCTAATGATGCACACCTCCCTGTACTAAATGAGTCAGGCCTGCGGCCTGACTCATTAGTTACTGCTGTTTAGAACTGGCCGCCGAAACTGAAGTGGGCACGACCGCCCTGTTCGCCTTTCGCATAGTCAATGCGGACAGGACCAATCGGAGTAGTCAAACGAAGACCTACACCAACACTGTAGTTAAGGTCGTCCAGTTTGTAACTGCCGCCTTCCCAGGCGTTAGCGATATCGGTGAAAACAACGCCTTGCACTTTGCTAACAACCGGGAACCGGTATTCCGCCGTAGCGGCCAGCATTTTATCGCCTTCAAACTGGTCGTCCTTGTAACCGCGCAGCGTATCGGAACCACCGACAGAAAACTTGCCATTTTCCGGCATGCTGCCATCGGCATAACCGGCAGTAAGCCGGGTGGCAATTACATGATCGCGGCCAACCTTGTGGTATTGGCGGCCTTCAGCGGTATATTTGTTAAAGTCAAAGTCACCGCCAAGCGAACCGCCGGCAAATTCGGCTGACAGAGAATAACGGGCTCCTTCGGTAGGATTAAACACATTATCCCGGGAATCAAACACGCGCATCAGCGTAATGCTGCGGGTCAAGCCAAAGTTATCTTCCAGATAGCCTTCATATGGCTGGCCTTTGGAGTAATCATAAGGCCCTTCAACATATTCAACATGCGTGTCTCTGCGGTTTTTGAAGGTAAGATAGTTGTGAATATATTCGCCATGCGGACGGCCAAGCGTAATATCAAAGCCTTTCCGTTTTTTATCATAGCTTGATTCCAAATTACCATCGGTATCATAGTCATCATATTCATTGGTCATATCATAGAAGCTGAAGCTCAGCGAGGTTTGCTTGCTGTCCAGCCAGGGACGGGTATAGCTTATCTCATAGTTGGTGTCGTCGGCACCGCCAAATTCCCAGTGCAATTTGACTCTGTCACCGGTGCCTCTAAAGTTGTTGTCACCCAGTTCGATAATACCAATCAGGCCGTCGGCTTTGCTGTAACCGCCGCCAATAGAGAAGGTGCCTGTCTTTTGTTCAACAACACTGGCCTCAAGCACAACCGCATTCGGCTCTTTGCCGGGATTGAGCTTCATATTGACATCTTCAAAATGACCCAGGTTGTACACTTTTTGCATACTGCGACGGGCGTCCTTTACGTTGAAAGGCTCACCCGGCTTAAGTTTCATCTCACGGGTAATAACTTGTTCCTTGGTCTTTTCGTTGCCTTTGACCACAATGCCTTCCAGTACGCCTTCACTGATTGTCAGCGTCAGTTCCCCGCCCGGCGACATAGCCACATCACTTACTTTGGCTAAAATATAGCCTTGGTCGTGATAGTACGACTCTATCGAGCGGACATTGGCGTTAAGAGTTCTGGTATTGAGGACGCCGTCTTTGCCTGTTGTCACCATTTCTTTAATTTTATCGGTAGATACCTTGTTATTGCCTTTAACGACAATGTCGGTTAATTTCGGGTTTTCCATAACGGTGTAAATAACTTTGACGCCTTCAGGCACTTCGCTGAAATTGGCAACAACATCAAAAAAGTAACCTAAATCATAGATTGCCTGCATGTCCTGTTTTACTTTCTCAGCCGTCAAAGCATCGCCTGGCCGGATTGTCACTACACCCAGAATCGTGCTTTCGGCAACCTGATGATTGCCTGTCACTGTTACCGCTGTAGCCGTCTTGCCTTCAATGTCTGCTGCATTAACAGGTAAGACTAAACTAACAGCCATGGTTAGCACAATCGCTGCAGCAATAAATATTTTAGACTTGTTAAGAATCTTCATGCATTACCTCCTCTGTAATTTCATTGTCCACGCAAAGATTTCCCGGCTAAACGAATAAGGTTGTCAACCTCATCAGGCGTCAAAGGCAATGCTTGCTCCTGCTGAGGTTTAGTCGATGGGTGAGATTGTTTATCCGCTGCCGGCGGCGCAGACAACTGCGGTGAGGCAGTTGTTCGGTCTTTTTCGGCTACAGCCTTATAGGCATTGGATTCAGGTACGACTGTCAGTGGTGATGATGTTGTTGTCATTACCCCGGAAAATTCATCGACTTGACTGGCTCTGGTCTGGTATACCGGGGCCGGCGCGCTAGTGGGCAGCGGCTGCTTGGCTCCCTGAGGGCCTGTTGCCCACAAATAGCTGGCAGTCATCCCGCCGGCAGCAATAACAAAGGCAATGCCAATAGCTATGCTATGCCGGAAAACAGAATAACGATGCCGCCAATGCTGCGAACGGTTTGTCTCTTTCGCCCGGGTAAGTTCAGCCTGAGCTAAAAACAAGTTGAGCTCACCACGAATATCGCTGTCTTTCTCAAAGGCCTCTTCGGCCTCTGAAAGCCACTGCTGCGCTGAGGTTAAATGTTTATTGATATTTTGTTTACAATCCGTCACATCCACCATCCCCTATTATAAACACTAATTATACTCCTGGGAAGAGGCCAGATTCTGGTTAGTGACAAATACTTAAAAACGGGCAAATTTTGCGTTTAGCCCGCTGAGTGTAACTATTTCAAGGTGTTTTGACTAGTTTTCTCTATTTTTCATTGTTACGGCGTGTTTGCTAAACACGCTACCTTAATCTTTGGAAACGGGCGAGAAATGTCCAGATGCTAGGCGCGACGAGGATTGCGCCGCGCCGCGTACGGGGTTTGTACGCAAGCAAGCAACCGCAGGAGCAACAACGCAGATGGGCGTTTATCGCCCGTTTCCTACCAGTTGCCCATGAGTTTGGATAACATCCCCCTAAGCCGGCGAATTCCCTGCTTCTGCAGGCGATAAATATGGGACACGCTTAATTCCATGCTGGCGGCTAAATCTTTCGGTTCACAATTGTCAAGATAAACACCGCTTAACACCTGCTGTTCCTTGGCAGGCAGGCGTCCCATGGCCAGCCGCAATTCTTCCACCAGGTAGTTTTGCTCAGCTTGCGCCGCCACTTCCGCCTGGGCATCAACCAGCGAGTCGGCAATTGATACCTGTCTGCCCTCAGTTGCCATCACACCGTCAATATGCAGCAGGCTGTCGTCTTCGCGGCTTAGATGATTAAGCATCCGCCCCCTGATACGGTGTACGGCAAATAAGCTGAAGGCAATGCCCCGGGTATGGTCATAATTTTCCACAGCTTCGATAAGTCCGACCGTTCCTTCCTGAATCAGGTCCAGGATAACGGCCTCAGGCAGGCGCCAGCGCATGGCGGTTTTGAAAACCAATGGCTGGTAACTTTCTATCAGGCGGCGACGGCAAGCCAAATCGCCGCCTGCTTTGTACCCCTGCCATAACACCAGTTCTTCGTCCGGCGTCAGTGTGCGGACTTTTTTCAGTTCAGTCAAGTATTCGCTGAGTAACATGTTATCAATCCTTTATGTCATCAGAAAGTAAACCTGGTCTCAACAGTAAGCAGATTGTTCTTCGAATCGCTGCCAAAGCTGCCGCCGATGCCAATATTTCTGGTCAAATCATAACGGAAACCGAAGCTGTTGTTATTATCCTGATCAAGACCCATACTATAACTGATTAAAAATTTATCGGTAAGATATTTACCTACTTCAAGATTATAGCCCTCTAACTGGCTGTCAGAGTCATTCCGGCGCGAGCGTCTGCCGCCATAGTCAAACAGCGACGACCGTACCAGCCGCAATTCGTCAACCCCCAGCGTTTCCTGCAGGACGCTTTCCACCTCGGCAATAAACCGCAGCTGCAGGCCTGCATCCAGCAGGCTGACAAGCTCGTCGCGTCCCAAAGTGCTGTCAGAGGCTCCCGAATCGGTCTTGGAAAAATAGCTGCCGCGCAAAGTTAAGAGTGACAGGATTTCCTCCTGGCTCATAGCCGGTTCCGAGGTCAGTTTAAGATCCATGGCGGAAACCGGGCCGTTAATTCCCAGGTTAATGGTTGTGCGCGAAAGCCTGGTTTGGGCTTGCAGCCTGATTACCGGCTCAATGGAGCGGAACTGGATGAAGTCGGCACTGCCGCTGATAATGGTAAAGCGGTTTGTTAAATATCTGACCGTACCCCGTCTTGCTTCAATCCGCCCTGAAGCTGAAGGCCGCTGCAGGGTTCCGGCAAATTTAACCTTCCCTTCGGCCATGAAATCATACAGGTAGGGATTATACATCCGGACCTTATTGCCGACAGTAACTTCGACATCCAGGCCGGCGTTAAAGGCAATCGCCTCACCGTCAGGCACTGCCGGAATATTGACAGTGGCATTGTCAACTGTCAGCCGTCCATAAATATGAGGTCTGTTATTCTGGCTGGTTAATGTAAAAACGCCGTCAATAGGACCGGAAAAATAGTTGTGTTTTACACCCAGCCGGTCCAGGGTAAGCATGATATCATACTGGTCCAATCCCAGGCCGTTCAGTCTGGCCGACCCATTCATGGAGTAAGAACCGCCCCCCATGTTCCCGTCAAAGGCATTTATATTTATTGTATCACCTTTAAACTGAATATCAACCCCCACATTTTCTATCGGGTCGGAAAGTGACTTAAGTTTTATTTTGCCATTGGTCACCGTCACCTTGCCGTCAAGCGTAGGCTGGGCCAGTGTGCCGCCGACAGCCAGCTCGCCTGTTGTCGGTCCGGCTGCCCAGGCCACTTCCTTGGTCAGCAGCGGCAATATGCTCAAATCGGCATTGTCCAGGCGCAGGGTAAGGTCCATGGTGTCGGTAATATCGGCCTGACTGCGGCCCTGACTGTTCAGCGCCCGCAGCGGCACAATGCCATAAGCACTTGCTTTGTACGGTCCACGGGCCACATACAACTGGTTAACATGAATGCTGCCTTTGTCGAAAACCAACAACCCGTACAGATTGTCAAATTCCGTGTGGGCCACACTGCCGTTTTGCACTTCCAGCGATACCGCAACATTCGGGTTCTGGGTCCGGCCGGTGGCTTGCGCATTAAAACTAAACTTCCCTTTGGTTTCAACTGTGGTATCAAAGAGCGCTGTCAAAATGCCGATATCAATGGAGCGTCCGCCTGCTTCCACTTCAATCTCGCCGTTTAAATCCGCCTTGCCTTTAACAACCAGCAAGCCGTCGGCTCCTTGTTTGGCCGTGAAGGTATTGACTGTAATAATTTTATTTTCCATTTCGACGTCAATGTCAATGGTATCAAGCGGGTAATTTTTTATTTTGCCGTCATAGATGGCGCCGCGCAGCAGGATGTTGGGATTATGCATACTGCCGTTTACGGCAATCTCACCGCTCAGCCTGCCGCGAATACCACGGTCCGGCATGTTGGCAATGGTCATAATACTGGTGAGTTCACCGCCTTCAGCGCGGAGCAGGCCATCAATTTCTGCAGTTTTAAAGTTAACCCCGCCGCCGAAAACATAGTGACCCTGGCCTTGGGAAAATCGCAATTCCTGGATATCGGCCTGACCGTCAACATAACCAAAACTGGCATACATATCGCTGACTGCCTGACCATTAAGCAAGACACCGCTTGCTCTTAATTGACCGGTAACCTCCGGGCTTGTTACCTTGCCTGTCACCTTACCGTTCAGACTGGCTATACCTGATACCGGATAAGGATATTCTGCTTTTAGCCTGGTAATATCGATATTCTCGGCCGCTACGGCAAAGTCCAGGCTTTCATCGGCGGTTACCGTTCCTGATAGCTTGATTTTGGCAGTAATCGAATCTATATCCAGCTGGTTCACGGTTATCAGACCGTTCTGCCATTGGTAGGTGCCTTCAGCCTTACCAATAAGATACCCTGCCAGACTGCCTTCCGATAATTTCACCCTGCCGCTCACGGCCGGATTAACCAAGGGACCGCGTATTATCAGTTCATGCTCAATATTACCTGTTAACGCGAGCTTGGGAATTATCGGGCGGACAAAGGTTTCCGCCCTGGCAGCATGGGTTGTGAGGGTAAGGTTACATTCCGGCTGAATTCCGGCAAAAGTTATTGTCCCGGAAAAATCATGCAGGGCAGCACCATTGGTAAGAATAACTTTTTCAAAGGCCACCCTGTCCGGCGAAGCCGTAATGAACCCACGGGCCTGGCCCCAGGGTTCCTGATTCAGGCTGAGACCGTCGGCGTCAAACTTTAGCGCAAGCTGCGGCTGGGTTAGCGTGCCTGTCAGCTGGCCCTGGAAGCCGGCTGTTCCGGCAAAGTGAATATCTTTTATGGCAAAGGGTAATTGTGCCAGCTCTATGCCTTGCCCCTCAATCGCCAGCTTGAGCTGTTCATCTTCCATAACGCCAGCTGCCGTTATCAGACCTGAGGGCAGGATAAGATCATAGTGTTTAATCTCGGTAAGGCTGCCGGTCCGCTCAACAAGTGCCGTCATTTTGGTGTAAGGCACACCGGCCAGTTGGCCGTCAGCCAGAGTTACCGCCACTAAGCCATTGATGGTTTGCCAGTCGGTTCCCTGACCGGTGACCGACAGGCTGATATCCCCTCTGCCGCTAAGGGCAACAGGGAGGTCTTGGGCCGCGGCAGCATCCAGATTGCTGGCAGCCAGCTGTACCTGATACTGCCGGCTTGTCAGGTCCAGAGTTCCCTGGCCCTGCACCTGACCGCCAAGCATTTGTGCGGCAAACTGCTCTAACTGCAGTTGATTATCCGCAAAATTCACTTTGGCGCTGGCAGCCTGCAGCTGATAATCGGCAATAACAGCCTCTTTTGCCGAAAGCTCGGCTGTTGCCACCGGCATGGCCAGCGTCCCGGTGAGTTTGGCGGAAAATGCAATGATGCCGGCAACAGGCAGGTTATAGCTAATTGTCGCCACATCAAAATTAGCTGATTCCACACTGAGGTCAAAAACCGGCTGGTCACCGGCTATGGCAATTTTGCCGCGGGCAGCTACCGGCTGATTGTTAATAAGCGCACTGGTACCAAGCAGGTACACCGCGTTATTAGTAAAGCTCACACGACCGCGCGTTTCGGCAACAGGCACCCCCTGTACCTGTACCGATAAATCCTCTAATAAAAATTCTCCCGCATAGCTTAATCCGGCAGAATTGCTGACAACCGTTACTTCCAGCTCCGCCAGCGCACCATCGGTAAAAACCAGGCCGGCTTTAGCAGGTACCAGCGGTTGGTAAGCAGCCGGGTGAAGCTTATCAGCCGCCACAGTGACTGACAGGCTTTTCCGGGCAGTGTTAACAAACCCCCGGGCAGTCACCGGCGAGCCGCCCAGGCTGGCACTTAGTTTGATATCGATAGACTGGCCGTTTTTAATGATAAGCTGTCCGTCGGCACCGGTTAAGTCCCAGGTTCCCTGCAAGGCTTGAATCCGGACAGCGGCCTCTTTAACCACAATTTTACCGTTAAAAGCCGAATCATCCGGCTTGCTCTCCTGGGCCAGGCAGGCAATATTCCAGACACTGTCCGGTTCTTCCACCAACAGCACTTCCGGCCGGGTAAGGGTAATTTGCCTGATGGCGTCTATTGCAGTTTGACCGCGCGCCAAACGGAGTATATTATAGTCTACCGTAACTTGCTCGATAACAGCCAGTTTCCGGCCTTGTTTATCAAATACGGTAACACCGTCGACAGCCGCTGAGGAAAGTCCGGCTATGTGCAGCTGGCCAACCTCCACCTGGGTCCCCAGTGCCGCTGTCAGTTCGGTGGCAAGTGTTGTTTCAATCCGGGAAAACACTGCGGGGCTGTGGGCCGACCACCAGGCAAAAGCAGCCATGACCAGCACAAACAATATAAGGATTACAGCAATGGCTTTGGTTCGCATGGCACGCCTCCTTGGCCTTGGATATTCCGCACTAAAGAGCAGGCACAGGCGGGTAGTGCTTGACGCCTGCACAAACAGCTAGCACGCTATATATGGCTATCCGGTAAAATTCGACGTCATGAGGTTGTCTTCCTCTATGATATTCCTGGGAATTTGACTCAGAACCGAAGAAGAGGATTACTTTTCCTATTAACGGAAGAGCAATCCTCTTGCTTGAGAAAACCCGCTATTCTACTGCTATTCCCATAGCTTTGTCAAGTTTTGCCCGGCTGGTGTTATAGTCATACAGTGCCTGCACATAATCAGTCTTGGCTGAAGTCAAAGCAACCTGTGAGTCAATGACGTCAAGGTTGGTACCCACGCCGGCGCTGTAACGCACCTGGGCAATTTTAAAATCTTCTTCGGCTTTTGTTACAGCCACCTTACTGGTATCAATGCGTTTTTCGGCCTCTTTCATATTAAGATAGGCCTGACGCACTTCCAGCTGGGCGGCATCCTGTGCCTGGCGCAGCTGCTCGGTGGCTTTATCCAGACCGGCTTCGGCGCCTTTGACCTGCGATCTGGTTAAGCCTGAATCAAACAGGTTGTAGCTGGCACTAATACCGACAGTCCAATTATTGTTATCGGTGCCGGGAAAATCATTGTCACTCCATTGTTCGGAAGCAGAAGCCGCTATTACCGGCTTATTGCCGCTTTTCGCCACCTTAATATCGGCTTTGGCACTGGCGACGCTTGCCCTGACCTGCGCTAAATCCGGACGGTTGACAAGGGCGACTTCAATGCATTCTGCCAAAGTCTTATCATATTGTTCATATGGCAAATCCTCTTGAACCGCGATCTCAGTCTCAAGCGGCAGGCCAATAATATTATTAAGGCCGGATACCGCAAGCTCGTAGGAGTTTTTAGCTCTAATCAGGCTTTGTTCCGCACTGGCTTTTTCCACTTCTGAGCGCAATACGTCAGTTTTGGCTACCGTTCCGGCAGCATACTGGGCTTCAACATTTTTCAAGTGACTATTGAGCTGGTCTAACGATTCTTCACTCAGTTTCACCAGGTTGCGGGTTTGCAGGATAGCATAATATCCGGTAGTGGCATCCAGTTTAATTTGCTGACGGGTCTTTTCCAGGCCAAAGGCAGCCGATTTATTCCCCAACTGGGCTTTTTCGATGGTGCCTTCCAGCTTGCCGCCAGTGTATAAAGGCAGGGTCAGATCAACACTGTTGGTGTATCTGTTGCCAATACTTGACGGAATTACCAGTTTTTGCGGTGTGTCAGTAATCGAGTTGTAATTATAAACATAATTAGCTGATTCGGGACTCTTGGACCGGATAGAGTTATGGGAAAGATTCACCGACGGTGATTTAGCTGCTTTTGCACCCTTTACATCCCATTCGGATTTTTTCAGATCAGATTCAGACATTTTAATTGAAGGGTTGGTTTTGAGGGCCATGTCGATGGCTTCATCAAGCGTAAGCTCTACCGGCGCGGCAAAGCCCGGAAGTGCAGCTGTCGCCAGCATGCCGCCGACAAATAGTGCCGTGGCACGCTTAGCCAGGTTGCCGGATAAATTGAATGTTGTCATGGAATTACATGACCTCCTTGACTATATATCTTTTGTCAAAGCATTGACTACTCAGTCAGACACATATAATTATAGGTCCAAGTTTTGAAAGTGTCAATATTTTTCCGCTGCCGGAATGGCCTGAAGAATACGCCTGTTAAAAGGCTCGCCGCACGCCGTAGTATGACGTTTTTTCATCGCTTTTGTTGATATTGCTGGTCTGGCCTACAAGAAAAGTATCTGGCGCCACCTCATACTGGGTACGCAGCTTGACCCGCACATCATTCGGATCATATACATCCAGCGACATGCGCAGCTGGCTGCCGAGTTTGGCATCCATGCCCACTCCGGCTTTGCTTTCAATAAGGCCTATCCGCTGGTCGAAGCCTGAGCCGCTCTTGCCTACCTGCAAATTTACTTTATTGGCTTCGCCAATATCCGTGACACCGATGACGGCAAAATCACGGGGCGAAGTATTGATAGTAAAATTGGCATTGCTTTGGTACTCATGCTTGTCCGGGTTGTATATGGCTTCAACACTGGCTTCGGTTTTAATCTCTGCCACCTTTGTCAGCATTTGATTGGCCTTGGAGGTGGCATCTCTGGCATTCTTGAGAGTGTCCTTAAGATTGTTGGCAGTGTCCGGGTCTGTTACAACCCCTTCCAACGCGGCAGCCATTCTTTCCACCCGGCTGCTGGTCTGCCGGAAAGCGGCAATGGTTTCCCGCAAATCGGCGGCAGTCTGCCCGTTGTTATCGACATCGGCAAGCATTTTATCTACCCGGGCTGCGGTAGAATTAAGGCTGACTGACATATCTTTGAGATTACTGACCATGGCCGCGACTTCACCCTGGTTAGTCTCCGCCATGCCGGCCAGCGTGGCCGTCAGCCTTTCCAGGTTGGCGGTAACATCCCTGGTGTTTAACGCTGTTTCCTTGAGCGCCGCCCGGATTTTTTCATCGCCAACCACATCATTAAGGGCTGCCACCAGGATTTTAACTTCAGCCAGCACCTCATTGGCCGACACCATCAACTCATCCAGCCCCTGAGGATTCTCACCCAATACCTGCGCATTAGGGGCCAGAAAGCCGTTTACTTCCCGGGGCGGTACAATATTGATGAACTTTTCCCCCAATAGCCCGTCAGAACCGATGGTAATTTTTGAGCCAACCGGAATTTTCACGCCAGGGTTAAGCATAATATGGGCTGACACACCCTCAGGCAACACCCGGACATCGGCAACCGTGCCAATTTCCACCCCGGCATAACGCACCAGATTGCCTGGCTTCAAACCATTTACCTGATTAAATACAGCCTGGACCGGATATCCCTTTTCGCCAAAACTTATGCCGGTTAAATATACAATCATCCCGGCCAGCAGCATTAGGCCGGCCAGGGTTATCGCTCCCACTTTGGCTTCGGTATTCACGCTCTGGACCTCCCTTTATTTTCCGCTATCCCTGTGGCTCCCCGGATAAACTTCGCCACGATGGGATTTTCCGATTGTTTTATCATGGCCGGTGTGCCAATTTCCACAATGCCGCCGCCATAAATCATGGCAATCCGGTCGGCAATGCTAAAAGCGCTCGCCATATCATGGGTAACAACAACCGAAGTAGCGTCAATCATCCGTCTGGTACTGACAATTAACCGGTCAATCGTGTTGGACATGATGGGGTCAAGCCCGGCGGTAGGTTCATCATACAGCACAATATGCGGATTAATGGCAATAGCCCGGGCTAAGCTGACCCGTTTTTTCATACCGCCTGACAGTTCATTCGGCATGGCATTTTCCTGGCCCCTGAGGCCCACCATGCGCAGCTTGCGCCGCACCGTCCGGGCAATTTCCTCCTCCGGCATGGCGGTATGCTGCCTGAGGCCGAAGGCCACATTTTCCCCCACCGACATGGAGTCAAACAGGGCTGAGTATTGGAATACCATCCCCATCTCCAGCCTGATTTTATTAAGCTCATCCTCATTCATATGGGAAATCTCCCGGCCATTAACCCAAACTTCACCGGCAGTGGGCTGCAAGAGGCCGATGATAAGTCTTAGCAGCGTACTTTTGCCCGAACCGCTGGGACCGATAATAACCATGATTTCCCCTTGTTCAATTGTCAGGCTAATGTCTTTCAGTATTTCTTTGCCGCGAAAATTCATATTGACATTAATAAGTTTAATCACGGCGGCACCTCATTTCTACAATGTTACTAGCGATAAAGTATGACTGATAAAAAATAATTGCTGATAAAAATCAAGATAATGGACAGCACCACCGAGCCTGTTGTTGCCCGGCCTACCCCTTCCGCGCCCTGGGCGGTGGTCAGGCCTTTGTGGCAGCCGATAATGGCAATAATGGCGCCAAAGAACATGGCTTTGATCAGACCGCCGGTAATGTCATGCGGCACGGCAAAAACCTTAATGGAATTAAAAAAGGTAAAAGAGGTAATGCCGGTATAGGTTGTGGCAATTATATAACTGCCAATGATACCAATACCATTGGCAAAGATAACCAGTACAGGCAGCATAAGCATACAGGCAAGCATCCTGGGCACGACCAGGTACGCTATCGGATTTACTGCCATAACCCGCAGGGCATCAATTTGCTCTGTTACCTTCATAGAGCCAATTTCAGCCGTGATGGCAGCGCCTACCCGCCCGGCAAATACTACGCCGGTCAGAACCGGCGACAATTCACGGCCCATCGCCACCGCCACCAGCCCGCCGACCGACGACTGCGCCCCGTATTTGACAAATTCATGACCTGTCTGGACAGTCATAACCATACCGGTAAACAGCATGGTTAATAACACGATAGGCAGCGAATCCGCCCCCAGATGAGCCATCTGCCGCACAAGCAGCGTGGTGCTCAACCCGCGCAAATGGTAAATACTCTGACCTAACAGAATCAGGACCTGTCCTGCATTTTCCAGAATGCCAATAACCATTCTCCCTGTACGGGCGAAAAACTCAATAAGCATACATATGCTCCTTAAATCGGTTAAATGTTAGATAATCTTTAATACTATTCCATATTAATTTCTAATTCCCTGCCGTCACCCCCTATTTTAAATTCTGGGAAACAGCCGATATAGCAAAAGCTACTGAGGCGAGGGCGGCCGTTGTGCAAAAGCGGAGGTTAAGCGCCAGCGGCGCAGCGTTGCACGACGGCCGCCCTCGCCGGGCCTTGTGCCGACACGCAAAACTAAAAGTAACTGCAGTCTTTCGCCTGCAGTTACTTTTGCGGTTACGTAATTATCCTTTCAGCACAGGTACGGTGTTGGCTGCGTGGGGCATTACGGTAATTGTGTAATCTTTGCCGCCCAGCTTCTGTTCGGCAATAGCCATGGCTTCGTCCAGGGAGGTGGCAGGGATTATCCCGGCCTTGGCAATGAAATCCTTGTTTTGGGGCAGGGTAACCAGGATAAGAGATACCTGTTTTGCAATCAAGCCGCACTTTAGTGCGATAAAACCGGGAACGGTAAAGCCTTTGCGCAGTTGCAGCTCCCGGTCCTGCAGGGACACAAAATCAAACCAGCCGCTAAAATCAGGCGGCTCTTTGATGTCGCGGCATTCCAGCAGCAGGATGATAACGCCGCCTTCCTTTACGGCCATATAGGCATTATCTATGGTTTTCGAGCCCTGGTACAGGTTAATGTCTTTGGGAAAACCACCGGCCGAGCCAATGACGAGATCAGCCTTGGCAGTGATGGGTACCCCGAAGATATCTTCCACCGTACGGCAGCCTTCCAGCCAGGCATCATGCCAGTGTCCGGCAACAAATCCGGCAAATTTCCCTGCCGGTGTTAACACGGCGTTAAGCAGGAAGGCGGGCCCAACCATCGCCGCCATTTCCGTCATGTCCTCGTGCATATTGTTGCCGCTGAGTTTGCCGGAAATGCAGTGGGGACTGATGCCTTGACCCACTGTGTCATGCAGGCAGAAGCTGTGATTGCCCTGAATGCTGCTATAGCCTGAGATGCCGGGCATAATCGATTTGCGGCCTCCCCCGAAGCCGGCCATCAGGTGATAAGCAATACCGCCGGTCAGAATGACTTTATCAGCCTGGGCCACCGTCTTATAAATGTAGCTATCCACGCCGCGGCTGGTGGTGCCAATTTTTACGAAATCCTCGGCAACAGGAGCATGACTTTGCTCAATCGTAATTCGCTCAACCACTTCCCGACCATAGGTGGTGATGTTTTCCTCTGCAGTATGATAACGATGGGCGCCGAGGGCCACGACCAGGGTAATATCGCTATCCGGTACACCGGCTGCATTGAGTTCGTCCAGCAGCGGCGGCAGGAACAGGTCGTGCCGGACCCAGGCACGGGTGATGTCGCTGGCGATGAGACATACTTTATCACCGGTTTTAACAATTTGGTTAAGCGGCGGAGTACCGATGGGGTTGGCAAGGGCTGCTTTGACGGCGGCGGGAATATCGGCTACCGCCTCGACATGTTTGCCTTCAATGACATGCAAAATTTGCTGTTGGGGAAGGCTGAGCTTAATTTCTTCGCTCCCATACCCCAGATGAAATTCAGTGAACATAGCTAATTCCTCCTTCGTAAAGAAAGCGTACAGTTGACCTCTGAAAGTATCAGTCAGGTATTTGCGGGCTTGCTGGCTGCCTGATATTACATGTGACAGCAGTAATGTAAATACATTCAGTATTGATTATAGAATAAACCAAGAAAGAAAATATAACAAGTACTTCCAATACGGAGTATTTTTTCCACAAATGCAATTTAACTTTATATTTAGTGTATTTTTAATAAAAATACAAATAAATCCTGACAAAATTATATAAATTTAGCAGGATTTTGTATTTATATAAGAAATAATATAACAAGGTATCCTGCAAAAACACATTGTTGTTCCGGTTGTTGTTTACTTGTATAGCACAATTAGCAGCAACCGGCAATTCCCGGGAGGTGATATCAACTTTCGGATTACTAGCTAAGGGCAATTTAAAAAGAGGTGAATCATTTGAAGAGAACAAATTTTCGTTGGTTTATGGCTGTACTCATTTTTTCAATTACTTTTATGTCATACATGGACAGGGTTAATCTATCGGTGGCCACTCCCACAATAATGCAGGAATTTGGGTTTACTAAAGTCGATATAGGTTTTTTGCAGACTGCATTTTTTTTGGGCTATGCATTAATGCAAATTCCGGGTGGGATGATGGCGGAGTATTTTGGACAACGAATAGCCTCAACCGTGGCGGTCAGCTGGTGGTCGCTCTTTACTGCTCTTACCGCCTTGGGATCAAGCTTTACATCCTTTGTTGTTATTCGTGGTTTGTTTGGACTCGGGGAAGGGCCCATCTTCCCAGCTATGAATAATTTTATCTACCGTTGGTTTAATCGGGCCGAGAAGGCCACTGCATCGTCGTTTATGCTGGGCGGTGCTTTTGTCGGCCCGGTGTTTGGCCCGGCAATAACAGTTGGCTTGATGCTGGCTTTTGGCTGGCGGTCAGTATTTATCATTTTCGGGGCGGTGGGCTTTGTTCTGGCATTGGCTTGGTGGTGCCTGGCCAAAAATGATCCGCGCCAAAGTCCGTTTGTCGACAAGGCTGAGGCCGATCATATTGAGAGCGGAATGGTCCTTAGCGATCCGAAAGCAGCTAAAGAGATTGCTCCCTGGAAAAGTTTCATCACTTCCATCCAGTTTTGGGCTATCGGGTTGCAGTATTTTATCACCGATTACATTATGTATGTTTTTCTTGCCTGGCTCCCTCTTTATCTGATGGAGGCCCAAGGATTCTCGCTGGCCAAAATGGGGATTGCCGCCTCATTCCCCTGGGCGGCTTTGTGCTTGATCACCTTTTTTACAGGCTTTGTCAGTGATAAGCTTATTGCTGCCGGAGTATCGAAGCACCGGGCACGCACATTTTTCGGGTCAGCCGGACTGCTGTTATCCGGAGCAGCCCTGTATATGGCTGCAGTCGCGACTACTCCTGGTGCAAATGTGCTGTGGCTTACCATATCGTTGGGATCCCTGGGATTTACCTTTAATGCGTCATGGGCGGCTTCTATGGATATTGGCGGCAAGTTCTGCGGTACCGTTTCCGGCTGGATGAACTTCTGGGGTAATATCGGCGGGGTCGTCGCTCCGGTTGCAACCGCCTGGATAGCTACGTATTACGGCTGGCAGGCGGCTATTTTGGTAACTGCGTTTTCTTCCATTATTGGTGTGGTGTGCTGGATTGCCGTCAAACCGGACCAGGAGATTCAACGAAAGGATATACCGGCCGGTAAGATTTCGGCCTAACTTAGGAACTCTGGTGTAATACTGTTTAAGGGTCTGACTCAATTTGTTCATTGAGTCAGACCCTTATTTTTATAACTTGCAAAATGCTTTGCTTATCCTAAGCTATTTAGTTATGTTTAACACGACTTGAGCATCACCGTCAATGATGTAGTCTGTTGTTAGATGAACTTTGCGTTTATCGGTATCGTCCTTGGCATTTTTTGCTTTTTGGGCAAACGAATTGCCAAGTTTTGCTGTTAATTTGTCCGGCTGAACCGGTGTGGGTGCGGGTTCAAACTTTTTCTCAGCTGCCGGCTTGGCATTCTTGCCTGTGCCGCCGCCAGGGCTGTTAGGCATGCCCATTTCAATAGCTTCCACCACGATATCGTTGTTGCGGTCACGATTGACCAGTTCTTTAACTGCTTCCTCCAGGGACTTGGCTTTCGGTTTGGCCAAAAACAGTTTCGTGATATCTTCTTCAGTAACCTGATTTTTACCCAGGAGTTGTGCCAGCGAAATCATACCGCCGCCGCGTACTGCCAGCATAAGTGTTCCTGGCTGCTGGTCCTGGGGTACTGTATAGGTAACTTGTCTGGTGATGGGTTCACTGCGAAAGGGCTTGAGCTTAACCTCAATATTCACTTTGTCTCCCGGTTTTGCTTCAGCGGTATTGGCTTTGGCTTCGACAATAGTGGCTGTCCGGCGCTCGTTATCAATTGTAACATCTACTTTTACATCCATTACCGTTACCGGTGAAAACTGGTTGCCGGCTAAGAGCGCCAGCGCTTCATGCACCTCGGCTATCGCCAGTTCCCCGATATTGCCCTGTGTGTAAAACATATTCTCACGTTTCAGCACGCCGCCGGGAATACCGGCAGCACTAATTTCAAAACCGACCCGGGCAGAGCCGGAACCTATACGGTCGGTTGTCTTTTCAATAGCATTAAAGACACTGACTGCCGCAAGCGTAGGCGCCAGTTCCTCATCTTGTACCACTTGTGCCCACAGGTCATTGGTGCGGCTGAGAGTGTTGTCGGTAACACTGATTCTTAAGGGAACAACGCTGGGGAAATGTCCCAGCTTACCGGCAATACCGGCTCCCCGGTCCTGGGTAACCATGCCGATGGCTTCGGTTGAGTTCCCCACTTTAAAAGAGTTCTCCAAACCATTCACGGTAGTATATACTTTGGCATCTGTAAGAAAATAGTTGGCTTGGCCCCGCTTAAGGAAAGGATGGCCAAAAGCCAGAATTTTATCGCCTTCCACATAGGTTACTGTCCCTAAAGCCCCGACGCTGACATCACCGCGAACCAACTGCACACCAATGGTACTGCCAGGTTCCACGGTTCTGTAAGCAATGCCGTTGTTAGTGTCAGCCATGCTGCTGTTGACAGCATAAGGGGTAAGATTGTATGGTTTCAGCTTGTCTGCCAGCATTTTGAGGGACTGTTCCCCAAAGCCTGATACCATTAACGGTGTAGCGGCCTGATTGGCAGACATGTCCGGTTGCTCGGCAGGCGTTTCCGGTTCTTCCGGTATTGCAGGCTGCTCGGCAGGCACTTCCGGTTCTTCCGGTATTGCAGGTTGTTCTGCAGATACTTCCGGTTCTTCCGGCATTGCCGGTTGTTCTGCAGGCATTTGCAGTTCTGCAGGTACTTTCAGCTCTGCCGGCAGCTTGGGCTCAGCCTGCCCCCCCTTATTGATATCCCAGAGTGCCAGCATATCGGCAATCGGGGTTACCATGCCAATTTTGTGGTCGGTTAATGCCCAGCCGTAGGCGATAGCTCCTACCAGCTTGCCGTCAATGTACACCGGGCTGCCGCTCATTCCCTGGGCAATACCACCGGTACGGTCAATAACGTCACCATAAGTACGCACCAGCAGCAAATCGCCGGACGGGCCTTTTTGCTCCATAACACCTAACACTTCTACGCCAAATTCCTCGATCTTGTTGCCGGAAACAACTGTTTTAGCAATCCCATGCATGCCTTTGGTTACCTGATCAACAGGCATAAACTCAGGCGCTGCCTGGACTTTGACAAATGGCAGCAGCAAAAATACCGCTACCAGCGCTGTCAGGCAGCGCCTTATAATTATAGACAATATCTTCATCCTTCCCAAAACTATCTTTTAGATGGTTCAATTCTTACTAAAATATCGCCTGTTTTAACCTTGTCGCCAGGTTTAACCAATACTTCCTTGACTGTACCGTCAACGGTGGCGCGAACTGCGGCAGCCGGACCGGTAATTGTTTGAACATATACCAGAATATCGCCTTCACGGGCCGTAGCGCCAGGAGTGGTTAGACCATTGGCCATAACACTGCCTGCTAATACGCCGCGCTGGTCTACCGTCTGTCCGGCAGCCAAAGCCCAGGCTACAGCGCCAATAACCAGCAGCACCGTAATAATGATGATACTTCTTTTGTGAGCCATCATGTGCAACACCTGCCTCTTTATTTTATGGTAAAGGCTCTGCCTATATATTTTTATTATATCGCATTTTCTCTAATTAGCAACACGGGATGGAATAATTACCAGCGCATTCCCCACCCGGCGTTCCCGTTTATCCGAAGGTTTATTGACGATTTTGCCTTGGATTACCATCTCACTGGAGCCGCCGCCATCTAAGTTCATGGCATCGCGAGCCCCCAGTTCCTGCATAAAGAGAGCCAGTTCCAGCAGGGACATGCCAATGCTGCTGTCCTGCCGTCCGTCCACGACAACTGCCAGAATATGTCCGTCATCCTTAAGTCCGATGGCTGTCCGCGGGGCCCGGCCACCGGCTACATCCGGACCGAACTCTTCCATCTTGGTGGTCAAAAAGACACTATTGTTCTTAATCAGCATCGGACCTGCCCCTAAGGCATGCTGCGTCTTATCCCATTCGGAGCCAAGGGTTTGCCGCACAGTAACGGTATCGCCCACCTTCAGGCCGGCAAGCGGCCGGGCTGCCGTACCGTGCGCCGACAGCACCACCCCGTCCGGCGGTATGGGGGAATTGCCGGTATTAATGGCGGTGACCTTGTCGTTTACTATAATATACTCCATACCATGCTGGTTGCAGCCAGTCGCAGGAGCATATAAGCCGTTGTACAATACAAGCTCGTTCTCACCGCGTTCGCGGTTTACGGCCTGAATGGCTGCGGTTTTGCCGCCAGGCAGCTCAATTTTCCCCTCATAGCTTACTTGGTCGATAAACAAGTCGCCGTTTGGCAGAATACCAAGCGCTGTACGCGGCAGTTCCGGCGTACTGGCAATTTCACCATCGATTTTTAACAGGCCGATAATAGAACCGTCAAGACCGAAGTAAGAGCCGTTAACCGCCGCTATGGCACGACTGCGTTCAGCCATCGGCAGAAGCGGTTCAAGACCTTGTATCATTCCATTAGACAGTACCGGCTTTACGGCAAAGCCTGTCTTAGGATCAATATCAAGAATATGGGCCCATACCGGCCCGTTGGCGGCATGCCGCAGCCAGGAGGTGTAGGTAATGCCGGGAACCACTTCATCAACCAGCTTGTGCTCATAATCTTTTATAATATCAACAACCAGACGGTTGGGGTTAGGCAAAGTAAAAATCTTGTACATATAGACTGTTTTAAGATCAACAACAGCCCGCAATTTTCCGGGCTCGAATTGCGCCAGCCGCAGCCCCTTCACTGTAGGGTCATTCAAATTATATTGAGCAGCCGCCTTATTGACAGTTCCCGGCATATCGATGACCAGTCTGAGCGGATTTTCCAGCGTCATCACTTTATACTGGGGAAGGTCTGTCACATCAAAGACAAAACGTACGGCTTCCGCTGTCTGGCTTACCCTGATGTTGTTCACAACTATGTTGGGTGCCGCCTGTACCATGCTTTGGATAGAAAAGACCAGCACAGCTGTAATTACTAAAAATAAGGGTAACCGTTGCTTCCATTGTTTCAACATAATACAATAACTCCTTTATATATTCCGGTTAAAGCATTTGACCGCACAGGCGGGTGGTGTGTTGGCAAAAGCGGAAGTCAAACGCCAGTGGTGGAGCGTTGTCAATGCACCACCCGTCTGTGTCGGTGCCTGGGCAAAAGCATCAGCAAATAGCCGGCGCTGCTGCCAGGATGGGGAAAGCCAGGCTAACGGAGAGCCTGGCCTTTTACATCATTTTTCTTTAACTGACGGTATAACATATCGGCCAGCCCCATACCACCGGCTTGTGCCATATTTTTTGTTAACTCGGTATCCAATAAGGATGTTAACATTTGCTCTTCCGAGCTGTTGCCCAGCAGATTTCCCTTAGGCACTGTGGCCCGCATTCTTGTTAACATCATGTTGAGAAAAACAGCTTCCATTTCTTTGCAGGTTGCTTTAAGCTTGGCATCCTCAGCCGCTTGGGCTGCCGCGTCGGCTGCTCCCGGAGCTGTCCGTCCGGCCGCTTTAGCGGCCTTTTCCAGCTGCTCGGCAAAGGACGCTCCCTGGTCAACCACCGGGGTGCCGCCTGTTCGGGAAACAGGACTGGGCTGTATAAAATTGTTAGAATCGATACGCACTACACTCACCTGCCCGCCTACATGATTTGGAGCTCGGCATGCAAGGCTCCTGCCGCCTTGATAGCCTGCAGAATGGAAATGATATCACGCGGGGTTGCGCCCACTGCATTAAGAGCAGCCACCACATCTCCCACATTGGCGGAAGCAGGCAGGACAATCAGTCCGGCCGGTTCTTCCTTCGCTTCTACCGTAGTCTCGGTTGTCACCACCGTGCGGCCGTCGGAGAAGGACGGAGGCTGGGAGACATCGGTGGTTCGACCAATTTTTATCGTAAGACCGCCTTGGGCAACGGCTACCTCGTCAATGGCAACATTGCTGCCGATAACAACCGTACCGGTGCGTTCGTTTATGACCACTCTAGCCACACTATCGGGAGTGATGGCGAGTTCTTCCATCGAAGCAACAAAGCCGACAATATTATCACTGTAATAATAAGGGATATTGACAAGCACCGTACCCGGGTCTTTGGCCGTGGTTATTTGGCCAAAGCGCTGGTCAATGGCTTCACTAATCCTGCTGGCCGTAGTAAAGTCAGGCCGGTTAAGCGTCAAGGTAAGCTTCTCATTATTTTTGTCGGTGAACGGCATGGGTACTTCCCGTTCGACCATAGCCCCACTGGGAATATTGCCTACTGTAGGAAAATTTTTCTGCTGGCTGGCACCACCGGCACCGACAGCAAAGCCACCGGTTGATAACGGTCCCTGGCCAACGGCATAAACCTGGCCGTTAGCTGCCCGAAGCGGGGTTTGCAGCAGGGTTCCCCCCTGCAAACTCTTAGCGTCGCCCATTGATGAAACGGTAATATCAACGGCATCGCCAGATTTGGCAAAAGGCGGCAATGTGGCGGTGACCATCACGGCAGCTATATTTTTAGGCTTGAGCTGCGAAGTGTTAATCATAACACCAAAGGTTTTGAGCATGTTAACAATCGATTGGACGGTAAAGGTGCTTTTATCTGAGTCACCGGTGCCTGCCAGTCCAACTACCAGACCATAGCCTACCAATTGGTTGCTGCGTACGCCCTGCACCTTGGCCACATCCTTAATCCGGGTGCTGACCTGCGTCGGTGCGGCTATCGCAGGAATTGCCATACCA
Source organism: Sporomusa sp. GT1 (assembly GCF_014634905.1). NCBI lineage: Bacteria > Bacillati > Bacillota > Negativicutes > Selenomonadales > Sporomusaceae > Sporomusa > Sporomusa sp. GT1. Next base: position 53,571 of record NZ_BMBX01000013.1, read on the forward strand.
ACAGCCAGCATGGCGACCAGAAACATTGCTATTAATTTTCGCATATGTCCTCCGCTAGTCTTTATTCAGGCAATACCCGGGCATTAAAATAAGAAGTCAAATACCTGAGTCAGTATTCCCTGACGTTGTTTTCTGGTTAACGGGCCTTTGCCCTCGATTTTGAGTTGAGCATCAGCTATTTTGTTTGACAATATGGTATTGTCGGCAGCTACGTCTTCCGGACGAATCATACCGGTAATGGTAATTTTCTGTTCATCCGAGTTTTGTTTAATTGTCTGGGTGCCGGAAACAACCATTTGTCCGTTTGGTTTAATCTCGGTTACCGTGACGGTAAGCCGTCCTGTTACTTTGTTGGTATTGGATATGGAGCCCTGCGCTTTAAAGCTGTCCGAGCTGCTGCCGCTCACCGGCTCAATAAAGGTAAACAAACCGACACCGGCATCCAGACTGGTGCTGGCCGATTTGGAGTTGGCTGCATTGCCTGAACGGCTGGCACTGGAAGTTTCACTGATAATGATGGTAAGGATATCGCCAACCTCATGGGCCCGGCGATCATAAAACATGGTGGCGGCCGGTGAGTTGTCCACCCAGAGCGACTGAGCCTGCACACCGGGAACAGAAGCTATCGCAAAGGTAAGCACCAGTAGAAGAACTATAGATTTGCGGATCATGTTTTCCCCTGCCTTTCCGCTATAAAGTAGACTTAGCTTCAGGGGATTTAATCCCATCTGAAGGTTAGTCGCCCTTACCCTAAGACTTAGCCGGTCTTAACTCCCCCTTGTAAAGCTGGGAGTCTTAGAGCAGTTAGTCTCAGGGCAAATGAACCTGGACTGTCGTTTCATCAACAACCTGGCCGATAATTATTTTATTAGAACTGGTATTTTTCACCCGGATAAACTGGCTTTCACTGCCGCTTTGCAAGGCGGTGCCCGGAACACTTACTTCAATACCGCCAATTTTGGCAACAATAGTAACGGTTTTGCCCCGTGTAATAAGTACCGGCTTGGCGACCATGCTGTCAGTTATGGCTGTTCCGGGGGCCAATTGACGTTTGACCGCCAAACCCAATAATTTGTCAGGATTGGTAAAATAACCTGGCGGCAGCCGCCCGATATCCCGCCGTTCAAAGCTTATACTGTCGGCAGTTATCAGTTCTCCGCCAGCTAATACCCGGGTGGCAACAGCCACCTGCTCATATCTATTGATGTTAAACCGCAGCTGGGCAACCGTAAAAGGCTGGCCTGCCACCTGTATCCCGATACTCATGGTAGTGGGAGAATTATATTTTACCCCATAGGGCAGTTCCATATTATAGGTTATATCACCAGGGGGCAGTAAAACTTCCCCCTGCTGACTTATTGGCGTAATAACCACATCAGCGCCAGCAAGCTGCTTTTGCAGAAATTGCTCAGCTTCAGCAATCAGCAGCTGCCCGTTAAGCACCTGCGAGGCAGCCGTTATTCTAAACTGTGGTGGAATTTTCCAGGCAGTACCGGTTAAATCAGCCCGGGCGGCCTGTAGCCTTATCCCTAATAATTCCTGGGAAAAGACAAAGCTCCGGCCAGGCGAAGGCGTGTTTCCCAGCCTGATTTGACGCAATCGGGTTATCCGGTCAGTATCATTGCCGCTGATGTCAGCGATATCGCCAAGCGTAAAATGCTGGCCGCTGACTATGGATTCCGGGGCAACTACAATTGTCAGCCCCTGGGCCTGTACTCTGTTGCCGGTAAATAAGATACCGGCAACACACAGAATTACCATGGTAAGCCGGTAAAATTTATGTCTCATGAGTTATTTCCTAACGTTTTAAGTTAGCGGCTCTTTCCAACATGTCATCAGCCGTTTGGATAGCTTTGGAATTGACTTCATAGGCCCGCTGGGCAACAATCATATTGACCATTTCTTCCACGACTTGTACATTGGACATTTCGACATATTGCTGAGCCAGAGTGCCGGCGCCGTCTTCCCCCGGATTGCCGATAACCGGCGCGCCGGAGGCGGTTGTTTCCTCCAGCAGGTTACGGCCTATGCTTGACAGACCGGCGGGATTGACAAACCGGGCAATGGTGATTTGACCAAGATCTTCGTCACCGCCCGGTGTCGAAGCGGTAACGCGGCCATCGGCAGACACAGTAATACCGGTGGCATTATCCGGCACTGTTATCGCCGGCTCCAGCAGATAACCGTCCGAGGTCGTCAGCCGTCCCTGGCCATCTTTTTTGAAGGCGCCGTCACGCGTATAGGCGATGTCGCCGTCAGGCATAGTGATTTGGAAGAAGCCATCCCCTTCGATGGCCAAATCAAAATCATTGCCTGTATTTTGGAAATTGCCTTGTCCATGCAGCTTCTGGGTAGCTACCAGGCGTACGCCATGACCCATTTGAATACCGCTTGGCACTTCGGTGTCAGGACCACTGGCAGCGCCTGCCTGACGCAGGGTCTGGTACATAAGATCCTGAAAATCGGCACGGCTTTTTTTGAAGCCGGTAGTATTTACGTTAGCCAGGTTGTTGGATATAACATCAAGGTTGGCTTGCTGGGCTTTCATGCCTGTGCTGGCAGTCCATAAAGCTCTAATCATTGTTTCTACCCCCGAATTTTTTTTAGCACATCGCTTCTGTCATTCAGCAATGCTCGTGCCATGCCGGCCATGGTAAGGCAGTCACAGCCCCAGGGCTTCCCTCAGGTCCAGCCCTCTATAGTATGTATCGAATATTTTTACCAAAAGTTAAGCATCAATTGCGCCGGCGATTAGACTTTTCCCACTTCATTTACGGCTTTGTCCAGCAGCTGGTCATGGGCCTGCACGGTTTTGGCATTGACCTCATATGCCCGGTAGCCGCTGATCATGTTGACCATTTCCGCAACAATATTAACATTGGAGCGTTCTAAAAAGCCCTGTACCACTTTGCCGGTTGCCTGCTGTCCATTGTCCGGGGCCCGGAATAAGCTGTTGCCTTCTTTCAGCAATTCGCGTTCGTTGGCAAATTCCACCACACGCATTTGCCCGACTTCAACACCATCAACGGTTATTCTGCCGGATTCCTCTACTGTCAGCGTGCCGTCAGGAATGGTAATGGCTCCGTTTTGCCCCATCACCCGCTGGCCTTCCCCGGTCACCAGCTGGCCCTGGCCATTACGGCTAAAGGCCCCGTTTCTGGTAAAGCGTTCTCCTGCCGGGGTCTCGACGACAAAATAGCCTTTGCCTTCAATGGCAAAATCCAGTGAGTTGCCGCTGGGATTCATCGCACCGCCGGTATGAATGGTAGCTATTTCATCAATCATGGTACCTATGCCCAGTGTACCGATAGCCGGCGCCTCCTTGCCGTCATTAATGCGGCGAATTAACAAACTGGCAAAATCCTTGGATATGGCAATATCTTTCTTATAACCGGTAGTATTACCGTTTGCCAGGTTATTGGCAACAGTATCGGCTCTGGTGGTTTCTGCCAGCATACCGGAACCTGCCGTATAAATACCTCGAATCAACGGAATCACCTCAGTAAATTTTTATCCACTAGTACCCTGCACTCCGGCAAGCGGGAGTGCAGGACCATATCTCTTACTCACGTTTTAGCCGGCCAGGGTGCCTTTTTTCAGGGTTGTCAGCGTATCCTGCAGACTCTCCAGTGAATCCAGGGCCTTGCCTGTTCCCAGGGCAACACAGGATAAAGGATCTTCTGCCAGGTAGGTGGGAATGCCTGTCTCCTGATTAATCAGCTTGTCCAGCCCATGAATCAACGCTCCCCCGCCTGTCATTACAATGCCGCGGTCAACAATATCGGCTGCCAGTTCGGGCGGCGTCTTCTCCAGTACCGACTTGACGCATTCGACGATCAGCGATACCGGTTCAATGAGCGCTTCCCGGGTTTCAGCCGAATTCACCCGCAGGGTTTTAGGTAAGCCTGATACCAAATCCCGGCCGCGGATTTCCAGGGTTTCGTTGCGGCCATTGGGATAGGCGGTAGCGATAGCAACTTTAATTTCTTCGGCGGTACGTTCGCCAATTAATATATTATACTCCTTTTTGACATGGCGGATAAGCGCTTCATCAAACTTATCGCCGCCAATCCGGAGCGATTCACTGACAACAATCCCGCCCAGACTCAGCACAGCCACATCGGTAGTGCCGCCGCCGATATCAACCACCATAGCCCCGCAGGGCTCGGCAATCTCCAGACCGGCCCCCAGCGCCGCTGCCAACGGTTCTTCGATAAGATAGGTCTTACTGGCTCCTGCCTGCACGGCAGCTTCCAATACCGCCCGTTTTTCCACGGTAGTCACACCGGAAGGAATACATACCATGATTCTGGGTTTGAAAAAGAAACTCTTGCCGGCCACTTTCTGGATAAAGTGTCTGAGCATAATTTCGGTGGTGTCATAATCGGCAATTACCCCTTCGCTTAACGGACGGATGGCAATAATGTTGCCCGGTGTCCGGCCAAGCATCCGGCGCGCTTCTTCACCGATAGCCAGAATACGGTTAGTGTCACGGTCAATAGCCACCACCGACGGCTCCCTCAATACAATACCTTTTCCTTTTATGTATACTAAAACGTTGGCTGTTCCCAAATCGACGCCAATATCCATTGTCCCAAACATGTAGAATCTTAATCCCCTTTCACGTTATCTTCCTTATTCCCCGGGCTTGTCTTACCTTGCGGTAAAGAAAAAGGAGGAAACAATAAGATAATCACAAGTGATTTAATTATTCTACAAATAAATTAAAAGTCCTCTATTTTCTGCCATCTATCATTACGGTCTGACAGATTTTTTCTCCTTACTCTTTGCTCTTTGTTTATTCTTCTTTTTCTTCCTGGTATTTCTTCCGGGTGGCCTCACCGCCGCGTATATGCCGCTCGGCCTTGTTCAGTTCCAAAATGTTTTTTACCTTGGCTGCCAGCCGTTTATTAATTTCAGGGAGACGTTCAATCATGTCCTTGTGAACAGTACTTTTACTTACCCCGAAAACAGTGGCTGTTTGACGCACGGTGTGCTTGGTTTCCATGATGTGGTTACAGATATCCAGCACCCGTTTGCGAATATATTCTTTCATCCAGTCTTTCCCCCCCGCGCCCGTCCTTTTAACCCTTTGCTAACATGTATATGCGGAGGAAAAGAAAAAATGACCCTGCATGAGGGCCATTCTTATACCTAAGTTAAATTAATCTTAGTATGCAGTTCAAGACTCCTGCAGCTGCATGCATCAGTCAGTTTTACTGAAGCGAGCTGGCCGGAATATCCGGAAATAGTTCCTGAGGATTGACTGCCTTTTGTCCGTCATTGGTTTTAACGGCCAGATGCAGGTGAGGTTCAGGCTCACCACCGCAAATCCCCATAGAGCCAATAGGCGTGCCTGGTTTAAGCATAGCATTTTTTTGCACCGCAGCACTGGCCAGCGAACTATAATACACCGTATATTTGCCGCTGCGGACGGCTACTGTCAAACCATATGCCTTGTCAGTATACACATCAACAACTTCACCACTTAGCAGCGCCGGCACGATTTGTCCTTCGCCGCCGCCGATATCTACGCCATTATGGTACCGCCAGTCCCCATATAATGGATGGAGCTGCCAGCCAAAGGCATGGGTAATACCACCATGCCATAACTCTTGAATGGCTTCATTCGCGGCACTATTGTCCTCGGCAACCGCCGCCTCCGGTATGGTTGGCGCAGCTGCCGCTTCCTGAATACTGCCGGTGTTCACAGGTTCAGGCAAATTAGCAGTTGCAGCAGCCTCTGGCAATGGTACTGCCTCGGAAACCGGTGCTGTGTTAGGCGGCAGCGGCGCGGCGCCCTGCTGTACTGCACTAATAACACTGAGCAGCATAACTGAGGCTACTGCCAGCAGCACCCCGGCTGTCATTGCTTGTCTGCCATAACGGCAGCCTGCAACCTTGCCCCAAATTCTTCTGGGCATATTATCACCTCATAGATAGTATGCCCAGAAATTGCCTGCTTGACACCTTGCGGCCAATACGACCCTATGACCCAAAAATATTTCTGATGCCGGCACCGGTGTAATAATAAGTCAAAATCTGACGGAAATCCCGGTTTTCTTTGGCCTGGCCATTGGCTCCATACTGGCATAAACCAACGCCATGCCCATAGCCGATAGTTTTAAATACCAGCTTATCTGCCGCCGGCTCCACTGTAAAGTTAGTAGAACGCAGCTCTAATTTCTGCCGTATTTCCTGGCCTGTCAGCGTTTTGGCACCGATCCGCACTTTATTCACCCTGCCGGAATCGGTTCTGTCAATAATCCCGGCAATAGCGGTACTGTCGCCGCTCTGGAGCGCCGCCATGATTCCGGCATCCGCCCCCAGCCGGCCTTCTAATTCGGCAAAGGTTATTTCTTTCGTTTCCTGATATCGCGGTGATTGCCGGTCCCAGGTACAAGCAACACTTTGCAAATAGGGATAATCAAAACCCCACACTTCTTTGGCACTGGCTGTCCGTTCCCCGCTGGTAGAGTGAAATACGGCATTAATCGGCTCGCCATTATACGTAAGTATCAGTCCCCGTGTTTGGTCCACCGCCTGGTTGATCTTGCGCCAATACTTGCCGTAATTTGCACCCCATTTGACTCTGAGCCGAGTTTCATCAAGCCAGGCCTGACTGTCTTTATAATCGGTAGTTACGTCGGCACCCGGGTGTTCTGCCGAGCCGGTACCGCCAAAAATTTCCATATGCTTTACGGCATAAGTCCGGGCAGCCACCGCCTGGGCCTTAAGCGCCTCCAGTTCAAATTCGGCCGGCATTTCGGCGGCTATAACCCCTTTTATATAATCCTCCAGGTTCATGGAAACAATTTGATTAATTTCGTGCATATACACTTTAATCGTAATATCTTCCCCCCGGTAAGCAAAAGGCTGGTTTATGGCCGCCTTTTCCTTATTCCAGTCATACAGCCCCAATACTACCACCGACGGAATAGCGACAACCGACAGGATTACCAATACGATGCCATAAAGCACCACATATCTCAAGCTGATCACCCCTGGCGCCATTTTGCCCTTGTTTTCAGCATTGTCAGGTGACTCACCCGCGCCACCTGAAGCTAAGTCTACTTTAATAATATGCAAACAAGCTTTGAGGTATGAGCAAATACGGAAAACAAAGAGATTGCCACGCTGTGTCCGTCGCGACAAAGGCATAAGGCCCCTCCGTTCAGGGTGAACATAGGCGAAGCAATCTCCAATTTACGGGAAGCTGCACACTGTATTTAGGCCTGGAGAATATCATCCATGGGCAAAAGTAAGATTAGCAAGGTTTCTCTTACATGGTTATTTTAATGCACATCGCCGTACAATCATCTCGCAGGACACCGATGCCTGCCGCATTTCTAACACCTTCTACCACTTCATCAAAGGCAGCGTTTACCGGAAGACTGCCCTCTTCTACAAACTGATCGGCAATGCCGTCACTGTAGAAACAAATAATGTCCCCTGCGGCTATCGGCATGGTCAGGACTTCAAATTCCGGCTGATCGGATAACCCTAAAAATGAGCCGAAGGTTTTGAGCCGGCCTTTGACCAAAGCCGAGCTGATGAAAAATTCCGTAATGCCTGCCGCTATATAGCTGAGTTCCTGGCGTTTAAAATCCAGTTGAAAGCAGCACGCCGCCACCATGGTATCGTCTCTGAGATATGAACCTATTCGCTTATTTAGCTCAACCATGCCTTCGGCTAACGAGAAGCCGGCATGCAAATTTTCCTGAATCATCACATTGATTGCCGCCGTCTGCAGTGCTGATGCCGCACCATGGCCGGTGACATCGATGATATATCCAAAAAGAATGTCGCCTTTTTCCAGCCAGTGATACCCGCAGAAGTCCCCGCTGACATGCATGCTGGGCTCATAAATTATCCTTAAGGCTAGACGCTCCTGCTCGATATCCGGCGGCAGCATGGACCTCTGCTCCTTGCCTGCCTTCATCAGTTCAGAGTGCAAACTCTCGCGCAGTTTTTGCTCCCGCTCGGTTATTTCCTCCAGCGCCTTGGTCCGTTCCGCAACCTTCTGCTCTAAGCCTTCCACCAGGCCGGTAATTTGCTGGGCCATCGCATTGAAAGAGCGCGCCAGCTGTCCAAGTTCATCCTGCCTGTCCGTATCCGGCACCGCCTGCAATCGTCCTTCGGCAAGTTCGTGAGCTGCCGAGTTAAGCCTGAGTATCGGGCGCGCTATCCATCCGGCTGTCCAAACCGCCATAAAGGAGGCGCCAATTACCGCAAGTATTGTTATCACCAGAGTCCAGGTGACTGTCCTTTTCATATCTCCGAGAAAATCATCATTTGCCAGGACCACATAGATGTTCCAATTGATTCCGCTCGCCTGGAACCCTTTCACGCCTACCAGAAAGGAACGGTTATCATACTCAATCTCGCGTGATTCGCCCCCGCTTTCACTCGCTAAGGACTGCACGGCTGTTCTCAGCACCGGGTTTCTGGCCTCACTGGCCTGAACCCGGCTAACCTGACCGTCCTTTTCCACAAAAAGCGCATTCGATGTTGATGTGGCAACCAGCAATCCTTCGGCATCGGTGATAAATATCTGTCCGGAGGTGCCTACCGGTATTTCCCGCAGAACATCTCCCACCCAGGACAAAAGATAATCCACACCGAAGACGCCAACCACCTTCCCACCGGCGTCAAATACAGGATGAGCGGCAGTAACAGTCGGCTCATGAAACACGAAATGCCGGTATACGCCGCTAAAGGTCGGTCTGCCGAGCTTTGCCGCACCTTCGTACCAGGGCCGGGTCCGCGCATCAAACCGCTGGAAAATTTCCTCACGGTCAACGGCGTCACCCTGCGGTGAAACAGAATAATACCAGGAATCCCCGCCGGTCTCCCGGTTGTTCCGCACCACCTGGATTTCACCGGTGGCTTTGCGCCGGGCACCGTAAAACGCGCCGTCATGCAGGCCGGCAAACGTCATGGCCGCACCCGGGAAAGCCCGGATATGGCTGGTGAAATACCGTTCCCTGGCAGTTGTATCAGCTAAATCCAGTATCCCGACGCGCCAGGCGTCGACATTCAGGCGGTTAAGCTTCACCGGTTCTTCCATATAACGGCTTAGCTGTTCGTAAACCCGTTCCAGAACTTCGCGCTGCATTTCTTTAAGAACGGCATTTACAGCCTGTTGGCCGCCATAGACGCAAATGCCTGCTATCAGCCCAAACAGCACCATAAACTGAAACACAAAAGCAACCGAGAACACCTTTTGCAGCGAAAGTTTTGCCGCCATATTCCGCAAAACCGTCTCCAGCGTGCCGGCTGCCTGCTTTTCTCCCGAATTATCTCCCGCGCGCATTCATAACACCTTCTATACTGAGATTGGATCTTTACGAATTCATCCGGCTTTTTCCCGAAGCCGCTTGACCATCATGATTTCTCTGCCATTTCGGCTGTAGCATACTTTGTCAAAAATGGCGTCAATCAACATAAGCCCCCGCTGAGACTCCTTGTCCACCACCGTCTCAAAGGGGTCTCCCCTGATGGTCCGGATAGCTGTCAGTAACTGGTTGCCAGAAAACCCGCCCTGTTGGTTTTTTATCCGGATAATTATGATTTTACCTTTGATAATGACCAATTTGACCAATATTGGCTGTACCGGATTATTCAATGCCTGCGAATGGGCAATCGCATTATTCAGCGCTTCGTTGAAGCCGACATACAGCAACCCGGCATCGCTTTCCCCCAGCACTCCGCGAACCTGTTCCCGAAATGCCGGTATTTGCTCTTTGTCATATATTTTGAACCGGGTAATAAAGGTTTGTAATTTCGCACCTTGATGAAATAATCCAGACAAATTGTCATCCCCTTTTTGAACCGTTCGCCGGTTATGTGTAAAGGTAGGCAATGGTTGTCATAAAGCCGCTCTACTGCCTAATATCGAAAACCCTAATCAGCCCCGAGAAAGATGGCAGTCACCGCAATCAGAGTCATCAGCTTGGTAAAAATTTTCATATCCCTAAGTACATTCATAATACCCCTCCTCCACACAGCCCATAATATTACTATGTATTGTAAGAAATCTTGTCAGCATGCTCAGTTGCCAACATGAAACACATATTTTTTGGCGCGAAACGCAACAATTTTACAAATGTATATAGGAAATCTAATTAACTGTCATTATATAGGGCTGTACCATAATTATCTAGTACCCATGAAGATAAAAATAAAGCGCCAGAACAGGTTTATTTTATCTTCGCGCGATACCGCCCAGTGATCAAGCCTGGAAAGATATAAAGAAAAATAAAGTAAGGCGGCCGGGCGTGAGCGCGGCCGCCTTACTTTATTGCTTTCTGGCATTATAATTAATTAGTTCAGTTAACCGACACGTTCAATATCTGCACCAATACCACGGAATTTCTCTACCAAATTGTCATAACCGCGATCAATATGGTGAATATAGCTGATCTCAGTTTGACCTTCGGCCACCAGTCCGGCTAATACCATAGCTGCGCCGGCCCTAAGATCGGTGGCTTTCACCTGGCAGCCGGTAAGCTTGGCCACCCCTTCCACCACGGCGCTGCGTCCGTCAATTTTGATCGAGGCACCCATGCGCTTGAGTTCATCAACATGCATAAACCGGTTTTCAAATACTGTTTCAGTAACTATGCTGGTACCCTGGGCAATGGTCATAAGGGCCATAAGCTGGGCCTGCATATCGGTCGGAAAACCGGGATAGGGCAGAGTTTTAATATCCACAGACCGGATCATACCGGTTCCGCGTACTCTGACACCATTGATATCTTCTTCAATAACAACGCCGGCTTCCTTTAGTTTGGCGATAACCGGTTTTAAGTGCTCTATCAGGGCATTTTCCACATAAACATCGCCACCGGTCATGGCGGCAGCCACCATGTAAGTGCCGGCCTCAATTCTGTCAGGGATGACTGCGTGGCAAGCCCCTTTCAGTTCGCTTACGCCTTCAATCCGGATTAGATTAGTACCGGCGCCGCGGATGTTAGCCCCCATGTGATTAAGCATATTGGCTAAATCAACAATTTCAGGCTCTTCGGCCGGGTTTTCGATAATGGTCTGGCCTTTTGCCATACTGGCTGCCATCATGATATTTTCAGTAGCGCCGACGCTGGGAAAATCCAGATAAATTCTTGCGCCTGTCAGACCCTGCGGTGCTCTGGCTTCAATGAAGCCATGGCCGGTAATGATTTCAGCCCCTAAGGCCTCAAAGCCTTTAAGATGCAAATCAATAGGCCTGGTACCAATGGCACAGCCGCCAGGCAGCGAAATTTTCGCGCATCCTTCACGCGCCAGGAGCGGTCCCATGACTAAAAAAGATGCCCGCATTTTGCGCACAAGCTCATAAGGAGCCTCAAGGGCCGTTATTTTCGTGCAATCGATATATAGCGTACCTGGTTCGATTCTCACCGACGCGCCTAAATGCTCAAGCACTTCAGCAATTGTGCGGACATCCTCCAGATCCGGTATGTCTTCTAACGTGCTGGGAGTTGTCCCCAACAATGTTGCCGCAATGACCGGCAGCACAGCATTCTTGGCTCCACTGACTCTGACTGTGCCAAAAAGACGCCTGCCTCCACGAACAATTAATTTTTCCACAAGATTTCCTCCCACCACAGCGGTAAGTACATTTTTCCTAGACTAGTTTATCATTACCGTAGTAGCTAAGCAAGAGCCCGAGTCCAAAAATTACATTTAACTGCAAATGTCATCTTTATTTTTTCCAGTATTTAGGCAGGTTATCCATGTAAATTATGGTGAAATAAAAAAATGAGATTGCTTCCATCTGCCGGCAGGCATGATGGAGCAATCTCATTTTTTATTTACTTCCGGCAACCCTTAGACGGGTCATAGCACGTCTCAGAGCCATTTCAGCCCGTTCGACATCTACATCCTGGCCGCCTTTTAAGCGGGATTCAGCCCGCTCTTTTGCAGCTTCCGCCCGTTTAATATCGATTTCTTCCGGTAATTCCGCACAAGTAGCCAAAATGGTTACTTTCTCAGGACGGACTTCGATGAAGCCGCCGCATACAGACAGCTGCTGCTCACCTTCCTCGTTCTTTATCCGCAACGGCCAAACAGTAAGGCCGGCAATGAGCGGGGCATGTCCGGGAAGAATACCCAGATCACCGTCTGTGGCTCTGGCAATAACCATAGTAACATCTTCGGAATAAACCATCCGATCAGGAGTAACAATATCCAGCCGCATCTTATTGGCCATATATTATTCCCCCTTCATCTTTTGAGCCTTTTCCACTGCCTCGTCAATAGTTCCTACCATATAAAAGGCCGTTTCCGGCAGATCATCATACTTACCGCTGATAATTTCCTTGAAGCCGCGAATGGTTTCTTTGAGCGGCACATATTTACCGGGGGTGCCGGTAAAGGCTTCCGCTACGAAGAACGGCTGGCTCAGGAATCTTTGAATCTTCCGCGCCCGGGAAACTGTCAGTTTATCTTCATCAGATAATTCTTCCATACCCAGGATAGCGATGATGTCCTGCAGCTCTTTATAGCGCTGGAGAACTTCCTGCACACCGCGGGCCACTTGATAATGGTCTTCGCCTAACACATTGGGGTCCATAATCCGGGACGTAGAGTCCAGCGGATCAACCGCCGGATAAATGCCAAGCTCGGCAATCTGGCGGGATAATACCGTGGTGGCATCCAAGTGAGCGAAGGTGGCTGCCGGAGCCGGGTCAGTCAAGTCATCGGCAGGCACATATACGGCCTGAACCGAGGTGATTGAGCCCTTTTTCGTGGAGGTAATCCGTTCCTGCAGGGCGCCAACGTCGGTGCTCAGCGTCGGCTGATAACCTACCGCGGACGGCATCCGGCCTAAGAGTGCCGAAACTTCGGAACCGGCCTGGATGAAACGGAAGATGTTGTCAACAAACAGGAGCACGTCCTGACCGCCGACATCACGGAAATATTCGGCCATTGTCAGGCCGGTAAGCCCTACACGCATACGCGCTCCGGGCGGTTCATTCATCTGACCGTAAACCAGCGCCGTCTTGTCGATAACGCCTGATTCAATCATTTCATTCCACAAATCATTGCCCTCACGGGTACGTTCGCCTACACCGGCAAATACCGAGTAGCCGCCATGCTCTGTGGCTATATTACGGATAAGTTCCATAATTAATACCGTCTTACCAACACCGGCGCCGCCAAACAGGCCGATTTTGCCGCCAAGCGCGTAAGGGGCAATAAGGTCAACAACTTTAATGCCTGTTTCCAGGATCTGAGTGGTTGTTGCCTGGTCTTCAAAAGCAGGAGCCGGACGATGGATAGGCCAAAATTCGTCGGCATTCACCGCCTCAGCATTGTTGTCAACTGTTTGTCCAAGTACATTAAATACCCGGCCCAGTGTACCTTTGCCGACAGGAATTTTAATAGGCTCCCCGGTATCAACTGCCTTCATGCCGCGAGTCAGGCCATCTGTGGAAGACATGGCAACGCAGCGAACGGTGTTATCACCAAGATGCTGCATTACTTCAGCAGTCAGCTTAACAGTAACGTCGCCGACTGTTTCGTCAACCGTAACAGCATTATAAATGGCAGGCAGTTTTTCCGGGGGAAACTCGACGTCAATAACAGGACCGATAACTTGAATAATTCTACCGATATTCACGGGGTTCCCCCTCCTTAACTTCTTCAACCCTTCTACTTAAGTGCCTCGGCCCCGCCCACAATCTCGTTGATTTCACTGGTAATCGTGGCCTGGCGTACTTTGTTGTAGTTTAAGGTCAGTTTGGAAATGAGTTCTTGCGCGTTATCTGTGGCTGAGCCCATGGCAGTCATCCTCGAGCCCAGTTCACTGGCAGACGACTGTAACAGTGCGCCATAAATGACGGTTTCCAGATAGCGTGGCAGCAAGAGGCTCAATACTTCACCGGCTGACGGCTCAAATATATACTCGGTCTGAGGAGTTTCTTCCCCATCGCCGGTTCCGGTTACCGGCAACAGTTTGACGGTTGTCGGTTTCTGGTTAACAGGTGAATAAAAGTGAGTGTAGGTCAGATATATTTCATCATACTCACCTGAGGCAAATTTCTCAGCCATCAGTTCTGCCAGCATTACGGCATCCTGGTAGGACGGCTTTTCCGAAAAACCGAAATATTCGCCATCAATTTTATAGCCGCGCCGTTTGAAATAGTCACGGGCTTTGCGCCCGACAGTAACTAATCTGGCATTATCTTTGCCGCTGATCTGCGGCAAAACCTCTTTCACCAGGTTGGACGAGTACGCTCCGGCCAGACCTTTATCGGCACTAAGCACAAGATAACCTACCTGTTTCACTTCCCGCACTTCTAAAAGCGGATGGGAAGCATCACCGGCATTGGCTGTCACACTGGCCAATACTTCTCTGATCTTGTCAGTATATGGCCTGCTGGCAATAGCCCGTTCCTGTGCCCGGCGAAGCCTGGCAGCAGCCACCATCTTCATGGCCTTGGTGATTTGCTGGATATTCTTTACACTTTTAATGCGGCGGCGGATATCTCTGGCGTTAGCCATATATTATCACCTCGCCGCTTCAACTTTAACAAAAGTATCTTTAAATTCTTTGATTGCTTTTTTGAGGGCCGCCTCAGTTTCGCTGTCAAGGTTCTTCTTATCTCTGATGGTTTTGGCCACTTCGGCGTAATTGCTGCGCATGAATTTAAGCAAATCCTGCTCAAACTTGGTTACATCCTCAATGGGCACATCATCAAGATAGCCGTTGATGCCTGTAAAAATAACCATAACCTGTTCTTCTACCGCCATAGGTATATATTGCGGCTGTTTCAGGATTTCCATCATCCGCTGACCACGGTCAAGCTGCGCTTTGGTAGCTTTGTCCAGGTCGGAACCAAACTGGGCAAAGGCCGCCAATTCACGGTATTGTGCCAGGTCCAGACGCAGACGGCCTGCAACCTGCTTCATGGCCTTGATTTGAGCCGAACCACCTACGCGGGATACCGACAGACCGGCATTAATCGCCGGACGGATACCGGAGTAGAACAGTTCGCTCTCCAGGAATATCTGACCATCAGTAATGGAAATTACGTTGGTAGGAATATAGGCGGAAACGTCGCCGGCCAATGTTTCAATTACAGGCAATGCGGTAATGGACCCGCCGCCCAGTTCGCTTGAAAGCTTGGCTGCACGCTCTAAGAGACGGGAGTGTAAATAAAATACGTCGCCCGGATACGCTTCGCGTCCGGGAGGACGGCGGAGCAAAAGCGACATGGCACGATAGGCTACCGCATGTTTGGATAAATCATCATACACGCAGAGCACGGCGCCGCCTTTATACATAAAATACTCACCCATGGAAACACCGGCATAAGGTGCCAGATATTGCAGCGGCGCACTGTCAGAAGCAGTCGCGGCAACAACTATGGTATACTCCATAGCGCCGGCTTCTTCCAGGGTCTTAACGACACGGGCCACGGTGGAGGCTTTTTGGCCAATAGCGACATAAATACAAATTACGCCCTGACCTTTTTGGTTGATAATGGTGTCAATAGAAATGGCTGTTTTACCGGTACCACGGTCGCCGATAATCAGTTCGCGCTGGCCGCGGCCGATAGGCACCATGGAGTCGATGGCTTTAATGCCTGTTTGCAGCGGTTCTTTAACCGACTGCCTGGCGGCAATGCCAGGTGCGGCATATTCAACCGGACGGTGTTCGGTGGTAACAATCGGTCCTTTACCGTCAATCGGCTGACCGAGTGCATTGACAACACGGCCAACCATGGCTTCGCCTACAGGAACCTGCATGATGCGTCCTGTGCGGCGTACTGTGTCGCCTTCTTTGATTTCAATTTCGCCGCCCAATAATACGGCGCCGACATTATCTTCTTCCAGGTTTAGAACCATACCAAATACTTCATGCGGAAATTCTAATAGTTCGCCGGCCATAGCCTTTTCCAGGCCGTGAATCCGGGCGATACCGTCGCCTACTTCGATAACAGTGCCAACATCATCAACATTGAGGTCTACCTGATACTGCTCAATCTGTTGCTTGATGATAGCCGTTATTTCTTCTGGCCTCATTTTCATACCTTGTATGTCACCCCAATCATAAAGTCTACAGCAAGACGGCTCAAACTGCCTTATACTAAAAATACTGAGACTACACAGCAGCAGTGGCTTGGTTAGTCAAAAGCGCAGCTTTGAGCGCTTTTAGCTGACGGGCTACGCTGCCGTCAATCAGTTTGTCGCCAATTTTGACAACAACACCGCCGATCAATTCCTGATCGATAGTTGTCTTAATCACGATATTTTTACCGGTAACCTGGCTTAGTTTTGCTGCCAGGGCCTTACGCTGTTCTTCACTCAGCTCTTTGGCGGTAAAGACCTCGGCTTCGGCAATATTTCTGGCATCATTGGCCAGACGTATGTACTCGCGAATGATAGCCGGTAAAGCCGGCTCACGCCGTTTGTCAACTAAGAGCAGCAAGAAATTACGGACAAAAACGTCCAAATCCTCGGCAAAAATCCGGTTGATTGTTTCTTTTTTTGCTGGTGCAGGCACCAATGGATGGTACATTAAAGTAGCCAACTCTTCATGTCCGGCAATTGTGGCATCAACCAGTTTAAGCTGTTGTTCCACTGTATCCAGCGCAGCTTTTTCAGTGGCAATTTCATAAATGGCCTGCGCATAGGTAAGAGCTAACTGATTGGTTAGCATGGCAAACCACCAATTTTCTTGCCATCCAAATTGTTAATGAAATCATCAACAATTTTAGCATTGGCTGTGTCATTCATATTTTGAGCAATAATTTTGGAAGCCGCGGCAACAGCCAATGTCACCACTTCGCCTTTAAGCTCGGCAACAGCGCGCTCACGCTCCCGGGCAATTTCCTCCTGGGTGGCTTTTAACAGCCGTGCGCTTTCTTCACGGGCTTCCTTAAGGATTTCGTCTTTGGTTTGTTCAGCCAGCTTGGCAGCCTTATCAACAATAGTTTGCGCCTGTACACGGGCTTCGGTCAATTGGGCAAGATATTCCTGCTTGAGTTTTTCAGCAGCTTGCTTTTCCTGTTCAGCCGTTGCCAGGCTATCTGCGATTTTGGCCTGCCGGTCAGCCAGCGCCTTCATTAGCGGTTTATATGCCACTTTTGTTAAAATAGCCACAAGTATAAGAAAATTTATAATTTGCGCTATAAGCGTCGCATTCAAATCAACCAACTGAGGGCCCCTCCTCTTTCCGGCGTATAAGGGGAACAAAAGGCAGAAGGCATAGTCCGTTCTGCCAGTTGCCCGATAACGCTTAGATTACTTAATAAATGGATTGGCAAATACCAGCACGATAGCAATAACGGCAGCAATAATAGGAATAGACTCGATCAAACCTACTGAGATAAGCATGTTTACGAGAATAGTTCCCTTAGCTTCCGGTTGTCTTGCCATCCCCTCAATAGCTTTGGCAGTAACTGCACCGTCACCGATACCAGCACCAATAGCGGCAAGGCCGATAGCCAAACCCGCTCCAATAGCAGAGGCTGCAATAATAATAGCTTGTTCCACAAAAAACTCCTCCTTATTCTTTGTTCAATATGAGTATTTCTGAGTAAGTAATTTTAATGGTGTCCATCCTGTAATGAGTTGGACAAATACGACATGGACAGCATGGTAAAAATAAACGCCTGTACAACGCCGACAAACACACTGAAAGCCAACCATGCTGTTGGAATAACATACGGTACGAGCATTCCCAAAATGATGAGCAATATCTCACCAGCCAGAATGTTGCCGAATAAACGGAAGGATAAGGTAATCGGCTTAGCCACTTCTTCAATAATGTTGATAATAACAAAGGGGATGTAAGGTTCAAAAAAATGTTTAAGATACCTGACAGGACCTTTGTTTACAGCCCCGAGAATATGTACCATAACAACAATCATCAGCGCTAGGCCCAGTGTGGTGTTAATGTCATTGGTCGGTGAGGTAAACCCCGGTACCAGACCCAATTCGTTACCAACAAGCAGGAACAAAAACAGCGTGATAATAAGTGGTGCTAATTTTCTCCCCTTGGGCCCCATGGTATTATCAATCTGATCTAACAAAGCAGTAACTGCCATCTCCAGGAAGTTTTGCCAGCCGCGGGGAATAATTTCTACCCGGCGGGTGGCAACCATTGCCAGAGCAATGACAATCGCCATGGTTAGCCATGTCATGTATAAGGTGTCGAGATTGAACGTCAGTCCGGCAAAATGCGCCAGCTTATGTCCCATCTCATGGCCTCCTCCACCATGTCCCATACTTTCATTTTCACTCCCTTCCTGAATTATTTTGCTTGCCGAAATTTGCTATAAGTCCGCAAACCACGATATACACGGCATTTATCAGTAATACTATATGAAGTGAGAATAAACCCACTACTGCCGCCAAAAAATCAATACCGGGCACTTGGACTGATAAGACAAGTATGGCTATGATAAACCCCAAGCGTATTAGCCACCCTGCCCGCATAGAAGCCAGCGCCTGGCCGGGTGGTAATTCAGCGCTCTGTTTTACCCGGCGGCACATCAGCAGAAAATAGATTACACTGCTTGTCCAACCGGTCAACAGGCCGGGTATCACAAAAGTTTGGCCTGCCGCCAGCGCACTCAGGGTCATAAACAACCCCAGCGCCACTAACTGCAGTAACGTCCGCCGTACTTGAACGACGTAGTTGTCAGCAAAACCTGCTTTAAACACTATAACATCCTTTATCACTTAACAATTTTTTTGTAGGTAGACCACAGCCCGCCCGCCATGCCAAAAACAATACCTGACACGGTAAACCAGGGAAAGGTGTTGAAATACTGGTCAGCCCACTTGCCGCAGAACAGCCCCACAGCTACCATGGCAGCCATATTAAGACCAATCGTTCCCGCCAGGCTCAGAGCCGCCCACATCCCATCCTGTTTTTTCGGCATATCTGCACCTCTTGTTAAGCCAAGCGCAAATTTCTACAAATTTCTACAAATTAACGCAGCTCAACTTTATAGCCTATTCTCCATCATCCTCTGAAATTCCTGCTGATTACAGAAAAGAATAAAGATTTGGTCATATTTACACTAAATGTAAACTTTGGTAGTTTTATAGGCATACTTCGAATTCACCGGGCCGGCTGCCAACCAGCCCATATTTGTGTAAAATAGCCGCCACAATGCGGCTGGAAGCCTTGCCGTCCCCGTAAGGATTGACGGCATTGGCCATACGCTGGTATTCTGCTTTGTTAACAATCAATTCCTTGGTCTCTTTATATACAAGCTCCCGGTCTGTGCCGATGAGTTTAACAGTACCGGCAGTTACCGCCTCAGGCCGTTCGGTGGTATCACGCAAAACCAGCACCGGTTTACCAAGGGCCGGCGCTTCTTCCTGAATCCCGCCCGAATCGGTCAGCACCAGGTAAGACCTGGCCATGAGATTGGCAAAGGGCTGGTAGTCCAGCGGATCAATCAGGTGAACACGCGGGGCTGAGCCCAATTCCTCCTGCACCACTTGCCGGACTAACGGATTCTTATGTACCGGAAAAACAATCTCAACATCGGTAAAGGCGGTAACAATATCTCTTAACGCCTGATACACATGGCGCATAGGCTCGCCTAAATTTTCACGGCGGTGGGTTGTAACCAGGATAACTTTACGGTTAGCATAATCAATCCCCTGCAATAATATGTCGGTAAACTGGTAGGCTGGGTCCACAGTAGCTTTTAACGCATCAATTACCGTGTTGCCTGTCACCAAAATGCTTTCATCGTCGATATTTTCCCTGAGCAGATTTTGTCTGGCCGTAGCTGTCGGGGCAAAATGGACATCGGTAAAGGACCCTGTCAGCTTGCGGTTCATTTCCTCAGGAAAAGGTGAGTATTTGTCGCCGGTACGCAGTCCGGCTTCCACATGGCCAATCGGGATCTGGTGGTAAAAAGCAGCCAGCCCCCCGGCAAAAGTAGTGGTGGTATCGCCATGAACCAGCACCATATCAGGCTTTTCTGCAGCAAACACCTGATTGAGTCCCTGCATGGCCCGGCAGGTAATGTCAAACAGCGTTTGCCCCTGACTCATAATATCAAGATCATGGTCAGGCGTAATGGCAAACAGCCGCAGCACCTGGTCAAGCATTTCCCGGTGCTGGGCGGTTACCGTCACCACCGGGGTTATGTATTCAGGATGCTTGGCCAATTCCAAAACAACAGGCGCCATTTTTATAGCTTCAGGCCGGGTGCCGAAAACCGTCATAACTTTAATACGGGACATGTATATTGCTCCTTCCGCAACAATAAGTGCGCACTTTCACTTTCTACCTTTATAAACACAAGGCGGGCACCAAATGCCCGCCTTGCCATTGTGTGAAATACGGTATGAGGTCTGTGCTGAAAATTAATGACTCTTAAGCGAATCAGGGCTTTTCAGGACACCGTCATTATTATTTAATACGCCAATTTTCTTGGCGCCAAAAAAGGCTACTAAAATGATAGCAAGCAAAATTAAGGCAGCATATACTTTACTTACCTCTGTCAGGGCAATAGCGCTTATCCCCAGGCAGCCACTGATTACATACATCAGCAAAACAGCCTGTTTTTGGCTTAGCCCCATGGCCAGCAGCCGGTGATGCAAATGACCTTTGTCCGGTTTAAAAATCGGCCGGCCGCTCATATACCGGCGGATAATGGCAAACGCCGTATCCATAATTGGCAGCCCTAAGGCGATAATGGGTACAAATAACGCAATGGTGGCAGCACTTTTAACCGTTCCCAGCACAGAAACAGCCGCCAGCATGTACCCTAAAAACATACTGCCGGTATCACCCATGAAGATTTTCGCCGGATTAAAATTATGCTGTAAGAAGCCAAGCGCACTGCCGGCCAGCGCTGCCGTCAAAATAGCCACCGTCCAAAAGTTCTGCTCCAGTGCCACCAACAGAATGGTAATCGAGGCAATGGTAGATACCCCGGCTGCCAGTCCGTCCAGACCATCAATCAGGTTTACCGTGTTTGTCAGGCTGACTACCCACAAAATAGTAAGCGGAATAGATAAATAATTGACATAAATCATTTCACCAAACGGATTTGTCAGCCATTCAATGCGGATGTCAAATAAAATAAGGACAATAGCGGCCGCAATCTGTCCCAGCAGTTTGACTTTTGCCGACAACTGTTTCAGGTCGTCGATAATGCCAACAGCCAAAATGACGGTACCGCCCAGCAGCAAGCCCAGAATTTCATGATTGACATGCATGCTTGACAGCACGGCCAGCACAAAGCCAAAATATATTGCCAACCCGCCCATGCGGGGAATCGGGCTGGTATGCACTTTACGGGCATCCGGAGCATCAAGCGCGCCGGCTTTAATGGCTAAATCCTTAACACGCGGCGTGATAAAGTAAGCTGCAGCCAAGGCAACAGTAAAAGCCACTATATAGGTTTGCATATTATAACACCTCTTTTTCTACGCAACACTCATTTTACCTTACTTGTGCAAAAGTTGTCAATCCGCAGCAAGCAGGCAATTCGTCCCGTATTCCTATTATTTTCACTACCAATAACAATATGCATGAAATACACTCACTATACCTTAATTTAGCTCAGCCGGATACCGTCCTGGAACGGCTGCCATTTAGCAATAACCCCGCCGCTGCAGCTTGTTCACATGTCCGGCAACCAATTCAGCAATATTTACGGCATACCGTCCGGCCAAAATATACATCATCGTAAAACAGCATTGCGCAATATCCAATAATTCCAAAGCCGCTCCCCGGTTGACTTCGTCAGGATCAAGCCGGGCCTGTTCACCGGATGCTCCGGCATGCTTGCCCAGAAACTGGGTCAGTTCGCCTATTTCCTCCTGAATCTTGCACACAGTAGTCAATAAGGTAACATTATCAAGCCTCAGGTGCGGGAGGCTGATATATTTATAGTTGCCATCCTGCCGGTTTGGGGTTGTGGTAATGCGGTAATTTTGACTGGTATCATAAGCATAACCTTTATCTGCCAGTTTGGCGAGGTGTTCACCAATCAGACTGTCGGCGTCAATGCCGAAGGAATCCTCCATAACAAAAATCATGGTAACACAGGTCTGAGCCACATCCAGGAGTTCTTCCTTGACATCGGCAAGCAGGGCAATGGCCTCAGTCTGTTCTTTCAATTCAGCCGGGCTGAGTTTTTCCCAAGGCATAAAATTCAGTACCGCCCGGGCTAATTCCCCCGCCTCTTCCATGGCTTTCAGCAGAGTGGAATCAAGGGTGGGGGTGAGATATCTCAGTTTAGGTAAATAAATGGCTTCCAGCATGCAAAAACTCCTCTGTAAAAAAGCTGGTTGAGTATTGGGAAACCCAGATACCAAACCAGCTCTATAGTTAGGAAAATGCGGCTTGCGCCGCCAGCGACCAAATAATGGCAAAGTATTATTGATTACCGAGGGAATATATTCGCCATGTTTGCTATAAATCCTTCTTGGGTTTATTATAAAGCGGAATTTTCTGGCAGGTTGAGTTTTTTTTGCTCTGATTTGACTTTGAACCTGACTAATAAGTTTGGAGTATAAGAACGGGCTTACTTTTGGCATTGCCCCAAAAGTAACAAAAAGTCTAGGCCTGGAGCCTCCAAAAGCTGAAAAGCCGGGCGGTATTCCTAAAATCCGTAAACTCGCTACGCTCAAACAGTACGGATTTCTTAACGGAATACCGCCCGGCTTTTCTCCTGCGGAACGCTTTTTCCGGCAATGGCCGGGAGGGTTACGGGAGTTACGAGGGGTACGGAGATACGGGGGTACGAGATTACCGCGCATTGCCAGGGGTTATCGGAGATTGTAGCTTCAAAAAAACTGCCTAACACTCCGAACAGAGTATTAGGCAGTTATATTTATTTAGGTAAAACAAACATATTCGATTCCGGCTTCGGCAATTAATTGCTCGGCCAGTTTATCCGGATAACTGTACTGGTAAACGATGCGTTTGATACCGGCGTTTATTAGAATCTTGGTACAGGCTGAACAAGGCTGATGGGTGGAATAAATGGTGGCATCACGAATGGATACCCCGTACATGGCTGCCTGAACGACAGCGCTTTGTTCGGCATGAAGCCCCCGGCACAATTCCTGACGTTCGCCGGACGGTACCTGATTGTTCGCGCGAATACAGCCGGTTTCGCCACAGTGGGTCAAACCGCAGGGTGCACCATTATAGCCTGAACTCAAAAGCCGTTGTTCCTTGACAATAACAGCGCCGATTTGCCGGCGAAGGCAGGTTGAACGGGTAGCAACCACCTTGGTAATATCCATGAAATATTCATCCCACGATGGCCGGTCAAGCCCTTTGTTGTCATTCATACTATTCCCCCTTGACCAAACGGTGTATTACCAATGTATTCACAGCCCTGGTACACAGTGATTTATCGAAACAGATAATTTTCTTCCAATTACTTTGTGCCGAAAATCCGGTCACCGGCATCGCCCAGACCGGGCACAATATAGCCATGTTCATTCAGATGGCTGTCGACAGCGGCAACATACACCTCTACATCCGGATGGTGTGCGTTCATCACGGCAACACCTTCCGGCGCCGCTACCAGACACATTAATTTAATCTGTTTGGCACCTTTGGCTTTCAGCATCTCAATGGCCGCCACCGCCGAGCCGCCGGTCGCCAGCATGGGATCAACAACAATCAATTCACGTTCTGCCACATCGGTAGGCAGTTTGCAAAAATACTCGACAGGCTTTAAGGTTTCATGATCACGATATACCCCGATATGTCCCACCTTGGCGGCTGGAATCAGTTTGACGATACCGTTTACCATCCCCAAACCGGCGCGCAAAATGGGCACTATGGCAATTTTTTTGCCTGACAGCATCTTGCAGGTGCAGGTGGTAAGCGGCGTTTCTACCTGCGTTTCTTCCAGGGGCAGGTTCCGGGTCAGTTCAAAGGCCATAAGTGTTGAGATTTCTTCCAAAAGCTCGCGAAACTCTTTGGTTCCGGTTTTAACATCACGGACAAGTGACAATTTATGCTGAATCAAGGGATGGTCGATTATTTTTACTTGCATGCATTCATCTCCTCATACTTCATATGTTATGCCCAAAGCAACAGCCTTTTAAGCATACAACGGATATTTGCGGCACAGCTGGGCCACCATGGAGCGGGCCTTATCCCGGGCAGCGCCGTCCTCCAGCTTAGTCAGGGTCATGGTGATAATGTCGCCGATTGCCACCATATCCTCTTCAACCATACCGCGCGAAGTGACGGCAGGAACACCTATGCGGATACCGCTGGTAATAAACGGACTGGCCGGGTCGTTGGGAATGGCATTTTTATTGACAGTAACGCCAATCTCATCCAAAAGTTCCTCAGCCTGCTTGCCGGTAATATGCTGCGAGCGCAGGTCAACCAACATCAAATGATTATCCGTACCGCCGGATACTAACGTAAAGCCATTTTGCTTAAGGCGTTCAGCCAGAGCTTGCGCATTTTTGATAATTTGTCCCTGATACAGGCGGAATTCCTCGCTGAGAGCTTCCTTAAAGGATACAGCCTTGGCGGCAATAACATGCATTAACGGGCCGCCCTGGATGCCGGGGAAGATGGCTTTGTCAATGGCCTTGGCATACTGGGACCGGCAAAGGATCATGCCGCCGCGCGGACCGCGCAGGGTTTTGTGGGTGGTTGTAGTAACAATATCCGCATGCGGCACCGGGCTGGGATGATAACCGGCAGCCACCAGGCCGGCGATATGCGCCATATCAACCATGAACATGGCACCGGCTTCACGGGCAATTTGTCCCAGGCGGGCAAAGTCAATAATCCGGGAGTAGGCACTGGCACCGGCTACCAGCATTTTCGGTTTGTGTGTCATAGCCAGCTCGGCAACCTGATCATAGTCAATCCGGTGGGTAACATCATCAACACCATAGGCCACAATATTGAAGTATTGCCCGGAAATATTAACAGGACTGCCATGGGTCAGATGGCCGCCATGGGCAAGATTCATACCTAAAATGGTATCGCCAGGCTTCAGAAAGGCAAAATATACAGCGGTGTTGGCCTGCGCTCCCGAATGGGCCTGAACATTAACATGTTCTGAGCCAAATAACTTTTTGGCCCGGTCGATAGCCAGTTTCTCGACAATATCAACATATTCACAGCCGCCATAATACCGGTGCTCAGGGTACCCTTCGGCATATTTATTAGTCAATACTGAACCTTGCGCCTCCATTACCGCTTTGCTGACAAAGTTCTCTGAGGCAATAAGCTCCAGTTTGGTTTGCTGACGGGTGCGTTCGAGCTCAACAGCTCGTGCTACCTCGGGGTCTACTCCTGCAAGTATTGTCATGTTCTATTCCTCCTCAAATTACATGTAAATATATATTTAAAAGCACATTAACAGAGCTCATAAACAGCGCGTGCCCCGCCGATCAGTTTGGGCCTGGTGCGGGCGGCTGTCAAATAGGCTTGTCCGATATATTTTTGCGTCAGGCGTACCGGAATGGCGACTTTTTTAATATGCATGCCAATGAGTGTGCTGCCAATGTCCAGACCGGCCTGGGCCGTAATGCTTTCCACCACCGCCGGATTGTCAAAGGCGCGCATCGCCTCGGCGGCCAGCGCACCACCGGCTTTAGGCACCGGAATAACCTGGACCACTTCGAGGTTATGTGTGTCGGCTACAGCCTGTTCAACAACCAGCGCCCGGTTAAGGTGCTCACAACACTGTATGGCCAGCGAAACCTGATACCTGGAGCAAACTTTAAAAAGACTCGACAAAAGTCGAGCAGCTATTACTTCAGAGCCATAGGAGCCGATACGCGCCCCTTGCACCTCACTGGTACTGCAGCCCACTACCAGAATGTTCCCTGGTTTTAACCGGGCTGTTTTTATCAGTTCTTCCGCCGCCTGTGTTATCTGGCGTCCAATGGTTGCCAAATCTGTCTCCACAGTTCTTCACTCCCTACACCTTTTCGAGGGCCATTATCTTTTCTACCCGGCAGGCATGCCGGCCGCCGGCAAACGCAGTTTTGAGCCAGACCTCAACAATCATCCGGGCCAGACCGGGACCAATCACCCGTTCACCCAGTGTCAGGATATTGGCATCATTATGTTCACGCGACATTTGCGCGGAAAAGACATCATTACAAAGCGCGGCTCTAATGCCGTTAATTTTATTGGCGGCAATACTTACCCCAATACCTGTGCCACAAACAATAATGCCCCGTTCATATTCACCCTTGGCCACAGCTTCGGCTACCTGCCGGGAAATGTCGGGGTAATCAACCGAGTCCGCCGTATGGGTGCCAAAATCGTCGGCATCCACACCAAGCTCTGCCAGCAGAGCTTTAAGTTCTTCTTTCAGGCAAAAACCGCCATGATCGCTGCCAATAGCTACCTTCATGCAAGTACACTTCCTATATTTCATATTTAACGTCTTTTCACCTTTTTCCACGTTAATTACTTTTTTCCTGCCAAACTGACAATTTTTCCCCAGGCCTGGGTAAGCAGCTGCCGGATTTGCCCGGCACATTCCCGGTATACAGCCTCACTGCCGCCGAAAGGATCACTCACATCCCTGGTTTCACCGGCAAACTCAGCCAGCGTGTACAGTTTTCCCTCCAGGCCTGCTGCCATACCGACAAGAGCCTGTTTATGCGCCGCCGTCATGGTTAGGATGACATCTGCTGCCGTCAGCAGCTGCAGCGTCAGTTGTTGGGAACAATGGTTGTCCACATTCAGGCCAGCCTGCCGCATAACACTCCGCGCCTGCGCCGAGGCCGGCTGCCGCCCTGCGGCAAGGCCTGCCGATGCAATACTTATGCGGCCGGCCATCCCGGCTTTTTCGGCTATATCGGCGAGAAGAGCGGCCGCCATCGGACTACGGCAGGTATTGCCTGTACACACAAATAAAATTTTGAACATGGTTCGCTCAACTCCTTTATATTTTGTGTCCGGAAAAAATATCTCATACCTGTTACTCTGCTTTTATACTGGACGAAAAACCGCTGGCGGGGTTCTGTCAATTACCGGCATCTGAGGCGCGGGCGACCGTTAAAGCGCCAGTATCGTAGCGTTTGTATGACGGCTGTCCGCGCCGGGCCTTGTGTTGACACCTTTGGTTTTATAAGCGTTTAAATCGTTGACCAAATGATATGTATGCCTAACAGCAGCAGGACCAGGCCACCCAGCAATTCAGCCCTGCTCCCGATATAGTGCCCCAGTTTGCGGCCCAGCCCCAAGCCCAGGAGGGCAATGACAAAGATGACCAGACCCAGAATCATACTCAGCTGCAGCAAATCCACATCCATCATCCCCAGGCTGAACCCGGCTGCCAGGGCATCAATACTGACACTGGCGGCCAGCACAAAAAGCGCGCTGCCCCTCAGCGGGCTGACCGGGGAAGCCGATTCCTGCCCACGCACGTTATCCTTAATCATATTAAGTCCCAGGCCTGCCAATACCAGGGCGCCAATAATGGCGGCAATGTTTTGCACATTAGCTGCCGGCCAGTCAATATGGTAAGCGCCAATGTGCTCCACAACGCCTCCCAGCCAATGGCCAATATGATAACCGGTTAAAATCATAATAATATGGAACAGAGCAAATACAATGGCTGACCGGATAATAATCAGCCGGCGCACTTTGTTCATGCCAAGCGGCACGGCTACGGAAAACAAATCGGTTCCTAAGGCCGCACTCAGGACGAAGAGTTCAAAAGCACTCATATTCCCCACCTCCGCCGTAATATATATGTACCGGCAGAAGGCAATATGAAGCATTCCTCAGACTCTCATTCCCGATTTCAAAACTTATTAGCGGAGAATGCGGTAACCGGCGGCTTTGCGCAAGCGGTTCATCACCGCTAAGCCTAATCCCTGCTCGGCAATGCCCTCGGCATAAATAACATCCACCGCCTTGTCGTCAAAGCTGCGCAGCACCGTATATAAATTAGCCGCCACAGCGGCGGCGTCAGCCCGTGAGCCATAGACCGCAGTCACGACTGCCGGCGGCACACTGTCCGCCAATTCGGCAGATACAATGGCGCCTACTGTTTTACCGGCTGTCAGGGCCTTGTTGATTTCCTGAATTAGCAAACCGGCACTGCGGCCAGGTTCGGCTTCAATCAAAGTCAGGGGAGCTGCCGGCGCATAATGAGTATACTTCATGCCGGGAGACTTAGGGACAGTCTGAGCACCGGCCAACGCGGGATCAACTTCTAGATCGCCCAACACAGCTATCAGCATCTCGTAAGTAACCCCTCCCGGCCTGAGCAGGGTCGGCACCGGCGTGGTACAGTCTATTACGGTGGATTCTACGCCGATATCACATGGTCCGGCATCGATCACCGCGGCAATCTTACCTTCAAGGTCTGCCAGGACATCCTGCGCTGTGGTCGGGCTTGGCCTGCCGGAGGTATTGGCACTGGGCGCAGCCACCGGGACACCGGCCAAACGGATTAACTCCCTGGCAACAGGCGATGACGGCAAACGCACCGCCACCGTTTTGAGCCCGCCGGTCACGGCATCAGGCACATGCCCCTGACGCTCAACCACAACGGTAAGCGGACCCGGCCAATAGCATTCAACCAGCGCCCTGGCACTGGCCGGAACGGCAGCTGCCAGCTCAGCAAGATTATCCGCGTCAGCAATATGCAAAATCAGCGGATTATCTGACGGCCGCCCTTTGGCCTGGAAAATGCGTTGTACCGCTGCGGCATCCAGCCCGTTAGCCCCCAACCCGTACACCGTCTCTGTCGGGAACGCCACCAATTCTCCCCGCCTGAGCAGTGCCGCCGCCTCTGCCAGCATGGCAGCATCCGGACAAACGGGGTCAACTCTATAATATTTCGTATACATATCTAATCAGCTCCAGGGATAATAAAATTGCCACAAGTGGCTGCAAGGGGAGATCCAGTGCAGCCTTCAGCCACTCAGTGGCGCGGGCGAAAGACCAGCACGCGGTCAATTCCCGCGTAATCCTTGATAATAGCTTCCAGGTTCAGACCGCTGGCTGCATCGGCCAGCATCCCCACCAAGCCGGCTTGCTCAATGCCCACCTCGACGGCAAGGAAGCCTGCAGGCTTAAGATACCCGGCAGCCTCAGCCACAATACGCCGGTAAAAATGCAAGCCGTCATTGCCGCCCGCCAGTGCCTGATACGGCTCCTGCCGCACCTCGGCACTCAACCCGGCGATATCGGCATCCGGAATGTAGGGAGGGTTTGACAGTATGGCGTCAAACTTTTTCCCGGTGAGCGGTTCAAACAGATCGCCTTGGCAAAACTCCAAACGGGCGCCGACCTCATGTCTGGCGGCATTTTCCCTGGCGACTGCCAAGGCAGCGGCTGAGACATCCACAGCCATACCGGAGGCGGCCGCCAGTTTGGTCAGCATGCTGACAATGATGGCACCACTGCCTGTCCCCAGATCGGCAACTGCCGGCTCCGGCTTATCTGCCAGCCGTTCAAGGGCGGCTTCCACTAAAATCTCAGTGTCAGGACGGGGAATGAGTACCGCCGGACTAACAGCAAAATCCAGCCCCATAAATTCTTTACAGCCCGTAATATAGGCCACCGGCGCCCGCAGCGCCCGCCGTTTGACAGCTTCGCGGAAGGAGGCTAATTCCTCAGGGGTCAGCGGCTGGTCAAAATTAGTATACAGATACAGTCTGTCCCTGCCTAGGATATGGGAAAGCAGTATCTCGGCATCCAAGCGGGGATTATCAATCCCCTTGGAGCCGAAATACTGCCTAGTCCAATGTAAAATTGAAGATATGGTCCATTGCTCACTCATATTATTCAACGTCTTTCAGTTTATCACTCTGTCCGGCAGTTACCAGCGCCGAAATCATTTCATCCAAATCACCGTTTAACACGAAATCCAGTTTATGCAGCGTTAACCCAATGCGGTGGTCGGTAACCCTGCCTTGCGGGAAGTTATAGGTCCGAATCCGCTCACTGCGGTCACCGGTGCCAACCTGGCTTTTGCGGGTTCCTGCCAGCTCAGCGGCCTGCTCCGCCTCCGCCATCTCCAGGATTTTGGCTCTCAGGACGCGCATAGCTTTATCACGGTTTTTAAGCTGTGATTTTTCGTCCTGGCATTGCACTACCACCCCTGTGGGCAAATGTGTAATCCGCACAGCCGATTCGGTTTTGTTAACATGCTGCCCGCCTGCGCCGCTGGCGCAATAGGTATCAATCCTCAGATCATTCGGATTGATTTCAATATCCACCTCTTCGGCCTCCGGCAGCACGGCTACGGTCACGGTGGAGGTATGAATACGGCCGCTCGACTCGGTGGTCGGCACCCGCTGCACCCGGTGCACGCCGCTCTCGTATTTGAGTTTGGAGTAAGCGCCATCTCCCTCAATGGAAAATACCACTTCCTTAAATCCGCCCAGATCCGGGGCATTGGCGTCAAGCATCTCTACCCGCCAGCCCTGGGTTTCCGCATAACGGGTATACATGCGGAACAAATCACCGGCAAACAGTGCCGCTTCATCGCCACCTGCACCGCCCCGGATCTCGACAATGACGTTTTTATCATCATTAGGATCTTTGGGCAGCAGGAGGATTCTGAGCTCCTCTTCCAGTGTCAGTTTTTTCGTCTTGGCTTCCTCATACTCGGCTTCCACCATTTCGCGGAATTCATCATCCAGTTTGTCTTTAAGCATTTCACTGGCATCATCAAGGGCCTGAAGCGTCTTTTTGTATTCACGGAACTTTTCCACGACAGCACTCATCTTGCTGTGGGCTTTGGTCAGTTTCTGCCATTCGTTCATGTCAGCCATAACCGCCGGATCGCTGATCCGGCCTTCCAGTTCCTGAAATTTATCTTCAAGCGCCTGCAGTTTATCACGCATCTGTTTTCACCTCTACATCTTGGTCCGGCCGCACGGCCTGTAAGGCCGCGATGGCAACTTCGATTTGATCGTCACTGGGTTCACGGGTAGTTAATTTTTGCAGCCACAGACCGGGAGTAATCGCACAGGCCACCCATTTGGCCTTGCTCCTGCCGGCAAAACGGATAATCTCATAGGCAATGCCTGCCACCACCGGCAAGAGTACAATCCGGGACAAAATCCGGAGCCAGAGATCAGGCCAGCCCAAAAAGGCAAACATAATAATACTTACCACCATGACAATGAGCAAAAAATTTGTGCCGCAGCGCGGATGCAGGCAGCTGTACTTCCGGATGTTTTCCACCGTCAGCTCCTCGCCGGCTTCATAAGCATGGATGGTCTTGTGCTCAGCGCCATGATACTGAAACACGCGCTGAATATCTTTCATTAAAGATATTCCCCAAACATACAGGAAAAATATAACCAGGCGCAATATGCCCTCAAAGGTATTCAACAGCCGGGAGTCTGTTACCGCACTATGGATATATTTGGCCGCATACGTGGGAATGATGACAAAGAGCACGATGGCTAATCCCAGAGAAAATAACATAGTCACGGCAATCTCTTTATTGGACAAGGTCTCTTCTTCTTCTTCACCGGCAGCCTGGGCCGAAAATGACAAAGCTTTCATGCCATAAATCAACGATTCCGCCAAAGCCACCACACCGCGAATCATGGGTTTCTTCAAAACAGGATAACGGTCGGTAATGGAGGTCAGCCGCTCTTTCTGAACAATAATATTGCCGGACGGTTCGCGAACGGCAGTGGCGATAAACTCCGGACCACGCATCATAACGCCTTCGATTACAGCTTGCCCGCCGACAAAAGGTCTTTTCTCACTCACGCTACCCCGCCCCTTTCTCAATATAATTACAGCAGAGCATGCCTGCCCTGCTGCAGTGTTTCCGATTATGACATCATATAGTGTAACAGCAGAGCATCACTGCTCTGCTGCTTGCTAATTAGCCTTGGCTTTGGCTGCCGTAACGCTTGTTGAATCTTTCTACACGGCCGCCTGCAGCTATTTGACGCTGTTGACCGGTATAGAACGGATGGCATTTTGAGCATACATCTACACGCAGTTCTTTTTTAACCGAACCGGTCATGAATGTATTGCCACAGCCGCAGACTACTTTGGCTTCACCGAATTTGGGATGAATTTTTTCTTGCATATCTTGCACCTCTCTTTATAAAGCCACTTTAAATTACGCGTGATAATTATAGCACATAGGCCAATGCCGCGCAAGCTATCTTATATGGCAACTTTACTAATATAAATGCAAAGCCACCGTTCCCGGCCGCTATCGTTGCAGGGCTATTCTGATCCCCAGGCCAACTAATATTGTTCCTGTAATTGCCTTTAACCACTTTTGCGTTTCACTGCGTACCAAAAAATGGCGTAATTTTCCCATGAAGATGACAAGCAGGCCATACCAGGTTACCGATACCAGCGAATAAAGGATGGTAAGTATCAAAGATTGAATAACAATATTGCCACCCGGGTGTATGAACTGAGGGAAAAATGCCAGAAAGAAAAGTGCTGACTTGGGATTAAGAACCCCTGTCAATACACCTTTGGAGTAGAACGTAAAGCTGCTTTCCTGCGTAACCACGTCCGGTGCCTGACTGCTGCTATCGCTGGTGCAGGCGGACTCCTTTTGTCTATGTAGCTTATAGGCATTCACTAAGCTGGTTACTCCCAAATAGGCAATATAGGCCGCGCCCAGCATTTTTATCAGGTTATATATCTCGGCCGACTGCATGATAATCAGTGTCAAACCCAGGCCGGACAGCAGGGCATTCAGATAAACTGCCGTGACAATGCCAAATACATTGAAAAGGCCGGCCCGCTGGCCGCTAATGCCAACCGATTGCATGACCAATACGGTATTGGGCCCCGGAATCACCACAAGTAGAGCCACAATGCCAACATACGCATAAAGCTCGGCAAAAGAAAATGGCAAAAGTCATCATCTCCTTTCACATTAAATGGGGGTCTTATGCTGCTTACCCCTCATATAACTCCGGACGACGGTGCTTTAAGAGCGGCAGTTCTGCCCGCACCCGGTCCACTATCTGCAGGTCAATTGTGCCAAAGATTACGTTCTCGGCTTCATCAGCCATTGTCAGGATTCTGGCCCAGGGGTCAACAATAGCCGAATGGCCGTAAGCTTTATACTCTGCTGCGGCATTAAGGGCCGGAGCGGCACCGATGACATAGGCCTGATTATCGACAGCCCGCGACTGCAGCAACAGCTGCCAATGCGCCGGTCCGGTTACCGGTCCGAAAAGTGCCGGATAGACCAGGATATCGGCTCCTTTAAGCACCATCGTCCGGGCCAGTTCGGGAAAACGCACATCATAACAAATGGCCACACCAATGGTTCCCAGCGAAGTCTTTACCACTGTCACATCTCTGCCGGCCGCTAAGGTTTTCGATTCCTGAAACACAGTCCCCCCTTTAATGTTCACATCAAACAGGTGGGTTTTGCGATGGCGCGCCAGCAGCATGCCGTCTTCATCAAAGATAAAACAGGTGTTATAAATCTTGCCGTCGTCGTCCCTTTCCGGAATAGAGCCGCCAATCAGGATTATTTTATGCTCGGCAGCACACTCGGCAAGCATGGTAATGGTTGGGCCGTCCGGATAGCACTCTGCATACCGGGCGAACAAGTCTGACTGATAAGGGCAGTTAAACATCTCCGGCAGTACTACAAGACGGCTGCCGCCAGCTGCTGCCTCACCAATCATCCGGCGGGCTTTATCAATATTAGCCTGTTTGTCAGGCACAACACCCTGTTGACAAATACCGATAGTAAAGGTTGACATGGTTTCTCCTCCTAAATAGTAATTTGCTTAACCGCTAAAATCAGGGCTCCCGCTTTTCCCGGCGGCGCCGGTTCACTTGAAACAGACGCTGCCCCCAGTCTGCTCCTGCTAGTTCAGTTCCAGCGCCAAGAGCCCATTTTTAGCTCAAATAACCGGTGCCATTTAAAGGATTCATGGTATAGTTTGTCGAATAAATTTCGCATCAAATACCGGAAGGATATTTCGCCGTTATGCAAAAAGTTTCCACCAAACATCTACACCCGGGAATGGTGCTTGCCCGCAATATCTTCAGCACCGAAGGCATATTGCTATTAAGCGCCGATACTGCTTTAAACAGTACACAGATTGAACGTCTGCAGCAATTTGATCTGGTAAATGTATATATCAGAAATCCTCTTACAGACCAGTTAACCACCAATGACATGATTGATACCATCCCGGAAGTCGTTCGTGAGGAAACGCGGGTGCAGGCCGTTCAGGTTGTCCAGACGGCCTTCCAAAACTTCTCAGCCAACCAGAAGCTGGAATCACAGCCCTTCAAAGATACGGCTGATTTTCTTATGAACGAAATTATCGAAAACCCCGGTGCCTTGGTCCATCTGACCGATATCCGAACCCGCGACGGCTATACCTTCGGCCACTCTGTCAATGTCTGCGTCCTGTCTACCCTTACCGGCGTTCAGTTGGGGTACAACAGGCTGCAACTCAAGGAACTGTCCTTAGGCGCTTTGCTCCACGATGCCGGCAAGATGCTTATTCCTAAAGAAATTTTAACCAAAGCCGGTCCACTCACAGCCAGTGAGCGCAAGTCCATGGAACAGCATCCTACCCTTGGCTTTGATATTCTCCGTCGTCAGAGAGACATCCCCTTAGTTTCCGCCCATGTCGCTTTTCAACACCATGAAAAATTTAACGGCACAGGCTACACCCGGGGGCTGAAGGGCGTACATATTCACGAATATGCCAGAATTGTCGCCATCGCTGATGTGTATGACGCCATTACCTCCGACCGCCCTTATAAGGAGGGCTCCTTACCCCACCAGGCCTATGAAGTCATGCTGTCACTTGCCAACACCCATTTTGACCCCATAATCTTACGGACCTTTTTGAATCAGATTGCCGTTTATCCGGTGGGCAGTATTGTCAGACTGACCACCGGGGAAATTGCGGTAGTAACAAAAGTTATTACCGGGCTGCAAACCCGGCCTGTATTAAAGATTATTTTTGACGCAAGCGGCAGCAAACTGGAGAATGGCCCGGAAATTGATTTGTCACAGCAGCTGACTATTTTTATCGATAAAGTATTTACTGCGGCTGAGGTGGCGGAAATATCACTTGGCAACATGTATCTCAACCAGCCTCTCCGCCAGGCTCAATAACTCTTCCTCCGTGGCTGCCCCCTCCAGGGTTACTTCCAGGTCGTTAACAATCACGGTAACTTTGTTTTTGTCAGGCGGTTTACTCGCGGCATGGGTCGATTCACCGGGAAGCAAAGCCGCCGTTCTCATCTTGGTTTGCGGCGGCCGGGGAGGTGCAGCCATGCTCTGCTGCTTGGGAGCCTGGGTAACAATAATTTCATCAGCTGTTCCTTGACGGTAGATTTGGCGGATGGTTTTGCTGGCCGCATCAATTGTGACGGCATCGGCAGTGAGGTCGGCTAAGGCCAGCATAGTATCAGCGGCTGCCGGAACGGGAGACTCTGGCTCCACCAGGGTAACCAGCTCAGCAGGTGCCGCGGCATCGGCGTGTCCCGAGGCCGGCGATGTAGTGACAGCCGGCGGCGGCTCAATGATTGCCGGCGGCAATGCTGCCACCTGGGGCGACGGGACGACAGCCGGCGGCTGAGGCTGCTCAGCGGCCGGCGCCGGTGGCGCTTTAGCCAGTTCCCGTTCCGGCGTAACCGGCGGCATAAACTGCAACATGGCTGCCACCAGCACAGCGACTGCCGCACCGGCTGCACCGGCCCAACGCCAGGACTGGCGTTTTTTTTGTTTTTCACGGACCAGGGTATTTGACGCCTGTCTGACAATATTGTCAAGCACTGCCTGGGGGGGCGCGTCTGCCGGCAAGCCAGCATCCTTGACTGCTTTGGCAATATCCACAAGTTCTTCTACCCCGGCAGCCGGTCTGTCCGGGAGCTCGCCCCGGTTAAGAGCATCTATCGCTGCCGACAGGGCCTCTGCCTGTTGTTCTTCGTAGTTATCTTGCACCTGCTTTACCTCCTTCCATTCCATTTTCAACAAATAACTCTTTAAGTTTTTTAAGCGCCCGTTGCTGCAGCATTTTGACGGCAGCGCCGCTTTTTTCCATAAGCCGGGCGGTGTCGGCTACTGCCAGCCCCTGAATAATCCTAAACTCAATCACCTTTCGCTGCTCATCAGGCAATAACGCCAGCAGCTTGAGGACTGCCTGCCGGCGTTCGGCATGAATCACAGCCTCGTCCGGCTGCAAACCGGTATCAATAATGCCTGCACTGTATTCGGTGATATCAACCACCGGAGGCGCATGCCCGCGCCGGCGATAATAATCGGTGATCAGGTTCAGCGCAATCCGCGAAAGGTAGGTCTTAAAGGCGGCATTGGTTTCCTTATAACGCGGCAATGCGGTAAACGCCCGCAGAAAAGTGTCTTGCGCAATTTCCTGGGCATCGTCCGGATTGCTGGTCTTGCTTAAGGCCAAACGGTAAATATAAGGCCAATGGCTGACCACCAGCGCATTAAGCGCTGCGCTGTCACCCTCCCGGGCCCTGGCAATAATAAGTTTTTCTTCCTCAGACAATCCCATGTCACCACGCTTTAGCCTTTCATATAATTTAACGCTGGCTGCGCCAATAAGTAACGCAGCCGTTATCTTACCAAAAACTCGCCTAACTGGAAGGGCAGCTGGCCTAGTTGTTCTTTTACCGCGGGAACACTGTCGACAAAGCTGTCTGCCGCTTCACTATCGTCAAATCTGACTTTTACATCCAGGTTCTGTCCGTCATAGAGGCGAAAAGCCGCTTCTACCATACCGATATTTTCTGTTTCCAGACAAATCCTCAGCCACGTCTCGGTCATCTGCTGACCGGATTTTTTTTTGTCCTCTTCTTCCTGGTATATATGAATGTGGGCCGGATAAACCGATTGTCCGTCACCAAAATATAATGGCACCGTAAAGGACAGCACACTATGACCGGCTTGGCGTTCTGCAAGTACGCCGCCTGATTTGGGCATAGTGTCAGCCAGTTCCCGCATGGCCTTAGCCGCAGCCTTTAATACTTCCTGATTTTTGTTGCGCCAGGCATTGATTAGTTCTGCCAGCACCTGCTGTCCGCCGACTGCCGTTTGCAGGGCAAAGCGTCCTTCCGGCCTGAACAGTCCGGCAGCCTCTGCCAGCATGCGGGCAAGCATGGTAAATTTATCGGCTGCCGGCTGCGGTGATTTTAAAAGCGAGGCCAAAGGTTCCGGCAAATTGGTAGTTATCGGCTTATTTGCGTCAGTCTGCTTGAGCAGGACTTGAATAAATTCTTTGATTTCGGCCGGCATGTTTTTCATTACTTCCGGCCGGGCGGCAAGCATACGGGCAAGTACTGCCGCTTCCGGCTGCTCTGGCATGCCACCGCCGGAGCGGGCTGCCGCACCGGGAGCCTGCTGCTGCTTCACAGCGCTATTGTCCTCCGGTGTATCTGCCGCCGGCAAAGCCGCTGCCGGATTCTTGTTTTCCGCGGCCATACCGTTAGGCTTTTGCGGAATTGCCGGTTGGGTTGCCGGCCTATTTTCCGGCTGGTTTGCGCTATTGTTTGGCCGGGCCAGCGGTGCGTCCTGCTCCTCTGCCGGCTGTGAGGCCGGCACCGGCGCAGCAGGCGGTTCGGCCGGCGCTCCCGCCGGGCGCGGCATTGCCGCCCCCTGTTGCATGACAGGCAATCGTCCGGCTTGTGGCGCCGGCGTGTCCGGTTGTTTACCTGCCGCCTGGCCTGGCTGTGGCGTGGTTGGCGGTTCCTGTTGGCGGACGGCAGCCTGACCCGTCTGGGAAGGTTTCGCCGGCAGCGCCTGAGCCACCTGCTTACCGGCCTGATTCGCGGCAGTTGCCAGCTCCTTCAGCATTTTAGCGGCTGCCTTAAGTTCATCAGGATTACTGTCACGCAAGGCATTCATAAATTTTTCCGGAACCTGCTGTTTGCCGGCATTTTTTCCGTCAGTCTGTTCAGCGGTCTTAGCCGTATCAGCCCCTGCTGCTTCTTCCAGCATAGCTGCCAGCAGGCTGAGTTTTTCGCCTGCCGACCTGGATGAGGCCAGCAAGGCGGCTAGCCCCGCCGGTAAAGCGGTTTGCGCCGCCTGAGTCTGATTGAGGATTTTTTGCACCAGTTCCTTAAACTCCGGCGGCAATTTGTTCATAAGTGTTGTCCTGGTGGCAATAGTTCGCGCAAGGGCATCCAATTCTGTACTCATCAAACTTTTTAAAGCCACCAGCACCGCTTTACTGGCGGCAGCGGTCTGCTCTGCCGCACTTTGCCTGGCTTGAACAGAGTCACGTGTGGTAGTCTGCTCTGTTGTCTCTGCCTGTATTGGCGATACTGCCGTCCCATTGCTGGCAGTAGTTACATTATTGATATTTATGGCTGCCACCACCTTTCTTACGCTGGACATATATATAGTATTATCGTTGGAAAATCTCAAACTCAATAGTTGAAGGTGAGCACAGTCCGGCGTGCAGCGGAAGGATTATTCTAATATTAACATAACACACAATGTCTGTTACAAACATAAACTATACTAAAACTGCAAGGGAGGCAACAGCATGCCGAGTTTTCAACAAATGCTAGCCGGTCGCTGTACAAAGTTACCGGTATTTCAGCTAGTTCCCGGGCAGTCGTTAACTGCCGGTTATTTTTTAATCCAGGTTGAGCCTGCTATCCGGCATGGATTAAGGCGAGTTGACAAACAGCAATGCGCGTCATGCCATGACCGAGCTGGCGCTTATGTGTTATTTAATGGGCATGGGCTTTGATTACCGCACCGCAAAAGCAATTGTCGAGTCCTGGGAAACCGATGACAGCTTGCTGGCGCAGGGACTATTAACCACCGACTAGCAGGACGCATCTGTACGGCACTGAGACGCGGGCAGCCGTTGTGCGTAAGCGGAGGTTGAGCGCCAGCGGCGCAGCATTGGATGACGGCCGCCCGTACCGAATCTTGTGTTGATACAAAATGAGATTGCCACACCACACGCAATGACCTGCGAAATAAGTACATCCCCAAGTCATTGCGGCTGTTGTCTGTGGCAATCTCTGTTATAATGCCCATCCTGTTGTCAAGCCTGCAAAGCAGGAAATGAACTATTGCTTCCTGTTGGCAACAGCCGGGAGTCAGGCAAATTAATCGATAACCGTAACCAATTCGCCAAACAGCGCCTGGCTGGCTTTGATTTTCTGTTCACCGCCCATAACGCACAGGTAGTTTGCCTTCATAACATCGTCCACAAGAGCAGCCAATTCCTTAATATCCTGCTGCTTTGTTGCCAATATTTCATCCCGTTCCTGCTGTAAATCAGCCTGGCTGATATTGCGGATATAGGCCGTATCGGCGCGCTCCCCCTTCATTTGCGGTGTCAGCGGGGTATCCATGCTGCTTATTGTACCGATAATGTATTTGGTCATTTCCCGTTTGCTGATATTTTCGGCAGTAAAGTTATTGAGATACCGTGCCGTCTCATCATATACTTTGATGGTTTCCTCCAGGTTAGGATCACGGTAAGAACCAAATACCACATTGCCGCTGCGGTCAAACTGGGCAAACGCACCGT
This sequence comes from Sporomusa sp. GT1, assembly GCF_014634905.1. Classification (NCBI taxonomy): domain Bacteria; kingdom Bacillati; phylum Bacillota; class Negativicutes; order Selenomonadales; family Sporomusaceae; genus Sporomusa; species Sporomusa sp. GT1. The sequence continues at coordinate 93,027 of NZ_BMBX01000013.1, forward strand.
AAGCACCACCCTGCACCCGGATGCGGTTCCAAAGATAGTCATAGCGCAAAATGGTTTCCAGCACTTTCATACTGCCATGATAATTATATCCCAGGCGGCGGAAGTTGGCACCTTTAGCGACATATTGCACCTTGCCTGAGGTCATGAGGCCCTCGTTGCGGGCCTGGATATCGAAATAATGTTTTGCCGGTTTGTACGGCTTTGTTCCCAGTTTGCCGGTGAGCACCGGAAAGCTCTGGGCAAATTTTTCATAGTCTTCACTCTCGCAAGTGATTCCTGCCAGCAGATTGTCGCGGTTGAACACCGTCTTAGCCACAGCCGCCAGTGTACGCCCGATCTCTTGTATGTTGCTGTCAAGGTCTTCTTCCAGCGCAGCAATAAATTTGTAATAGGTCAGCTGGCCGTTTTCATTAAACTTAGCCACCGGCGATACATAGGATAACAGCCGGCTGGCTACCACCTGCTGACCACGCCGGAAGATGGCGGTGTCCCAGACGGCCTTGATCTCACGGATAAGCTCTTTCAGCCGTCCCGCATCGGTAAACAGGCTGTCGCCGGTTATGTCGCCGATGAGGCCAAACATTTCCGGCAGCTTGCCGACAAGTGCCTTGGCCTTCACCCGGAACATGGGCGCATAGCTCTCATAATCGGCAACCCCCGGATAAGCAAGCACATCATAGTTGAAACCGCCGGTATGGATATTTACCTCCTTGACCAGATCGGCATAGGGGTATTTCCCGGTATCCACCTTCCCCAGAATATCGGCGAGCAGGAATAAATACGGCAGTTCGGCTTCGGCTACCGCCCCGGTAGAAAAGTATAGATTGACATACGCAATCTTGTTGGTAAACATAGGATGCAGCAGCACGGTGACGTCTTGTTCTGTGCGCTTTTCGGTTACCAGTTCTTCTACTTGCTTATTAATATCCTTTAATTCCAGCAGCGGAATAAGCTCCAGCTTTTCCGGCGCATCCGGCGTTTCCTGGCGCTCTTTAAGCACCTTGGTCTGGTGAATAAGCTGCTTGATTTCGGCCTCACTCAGGCCTTCTTTATAAGCGGCCAGTTTTTCCTTAAGCTCGGCGGCCTGCCGGGCTCCGATCTCACCATTGGGCTGTAAAGCTACCAGCGCCTGATGAGAATTGTCTAAAAGGCAGCGTTTGATTAACTGCTCAAAATAACCATTTTTAGCTTCCCGTTTAATTTTATCCAGTGACGCTTCATATGCCAGATGGATCAGCGGGTCCTGATCATACAGCCAGCTGTCCAGACATTTCATGTTGTAAACCAGACCTTTGGGCCGGTTGCCGTAATTAGCTTCCCGCAGATGGAATTCAAAGATATTTACCGAGGATTCCACCAGTTTGGAGTCTAAGCCTTCATTAGCCAGCTTTGTCAGAGTCGACTGCACGGTTTCCTGGAATGCGGTTACCTGTTCAGGATTGGCGCCGCTTACGCCAAACGTCATTGTAGGCTGCAGGATGCTCTTACTGTAGCTGCCGAACACTTCTTTGCCCAGGCCGGCGTCCAGCAGCGCTTTTCTGAGCGGTGCCGCGGGTGTCTCCAGCAGAATGTGTTCCAACATCATCAAGCCCAGATAGCCTTCCGGCTCGGTGGCTTTGCCTGCGGCAATGTTCAGGGTGATGAAGGTCTTATCTTTTTTCGACTCTTCCGGTGATACCGGATAGTCGGCCATTTTAACTACCGTTTTGGCAAACGGCTTTTGCAGCGGTATCGCCGAGTTAATTTTCTTAGCTTCAAAGTCTTTGAGGTACGCCTCATTCAAAAATTTCAAATTGTCATCCAGGTCAAGGTCGCCATAGAGGAAAATGTAGCTATTGGAGGGATGGTAGTATTTCTGGTGAAAAGCAATAAACTGTTCCTGTGTCAGGTCAGGTATGTATTCCGGATCGCCGCCTGATTCCACGCCATAGGTAGTGTCTGGGAACAGGGCGGCATAAATCTGATGTTCTAAAATAGCGTCAGGCGAAGAAAACACGCCTTTCATTTCATTGTACACAACACCCTTATAGGTGAGCTCAGCCGCTTTATCCGGCAATTCGTAATGCCAGCCTTCCTGCATGAGAATTTCCGGAGTTTCCAGCATCAGGGGATAAAACACGGCATCCAGATACACATCCATCAGGTTGCGAAAATCCTTCTCATTGCGGCTGGCAACCGGATACATCGTCTTATCGGGAAAAGTCATGGCATTCAGGAAAGTATTGAGCGAGCCTTTTACCAGTTCGACAAACGGCTCTTTTATCGGAAATTTGCGCGAACCGCAGAGTACCGAATGCTCGACAATATGCGGCACACCGGTTGAATCCGCCGGCGGGGTGCGGAAGCTGATCGAAAATACTTTATTGTCGTCTTCATTGCCTAAATATAGCAGGCGTGCGCCGCTTTGCTCATGAACAAACAGCTTGGCATCCGAATTAATCTCAGCTACACGCCTGGCATCCACCAGCTTAAACCCATGGTAGTTTTGACCTGTCTTAAAGGACATAGCTTTACCTCGCTTTTACTATTTTCTTTTCTTATCCTATGAACTACTTTGCTAATAAGTCAATATTTTGCTTTTCGGCAATATGGAACGGTTTTCCTGCAAAATTTAAAGAAAACACGACTTGTGCCGAGCCTTTGGCGGGCCGAATTGCTATGCCATCCATGGCGCAATCGGCACTAGCGCCATCCAGGCGCGTCGCAGCGGAAGTCGATGTTGCCCTTATCCTGCGTTTAAGAAAGTTATGCTTTCTGTTAGGAGAACAAGTGAATCTACTTATAGATTCTCCCGCTTGGCTGGATTTAATTATGACTCAATAAATATTCTGTTGCAAAAACATACTTGCTTTCCGCCCGATAGTACGGCAAAGGCTCCGCGATATACTCGCAGAGCCTTTGCTTGTCTGGTATCTTACGGCTGCTAAACAGCCTGTACACCATGTATTTATGAGACTAATGATCTGTAACCTGCTGCTTACGCATAGCCGACCACCGGTAAATGACAATCGGCAAGATCAGCAGCGGCACACCGAAGTACAAAGAAATTCTCAGTTCCTCGGTAAACGCAACAAAGACCAGACATGCAATCTGGACCCAAATGCCCAACTGGGTAACATAAGGGAACAGCGGTGCTTTATATTTCAGTGCCTTCACTTCGTCCGGGCTAAGCTGCTTGCGGAAGTTATATTGACTCCAGCAAATGGAAATCCAGGCAATGGCACCGGTAAAACCGGACAGTGCCAGCAGATAGGTATAGATACTTTGCTGCTGATCAAAAGTGTATAACACAACCCCCAGCCAGCACACGCCGATAGATAATGCCGTCGCATTTTGCGGTACACCCTGACGGTTCAGCCGTCCCAGCCAAGCGGGAGCCATACCCTCCTGTGCCAGTGCATACATGGCGCGGGTGCAGCCGTACAAGCCGGAATTAGAACAGGAAATAGCGGCAGTCAGAACCACAAAAGAAAAAATAGCCCCCGCCCACTCCAATCCATAGGAGCTCAACGCTGCCGCAAACACACTATTTTCCAGACTGGCTTTATCCCAGGGAAAAATAGTTACCAAGAGCAGCATCGGAATAATGTACAAGGCGATAATCCGCACAGTGACCTGCCTGACGGTAGCCGGAATGGTCTTAGCCGGTTCCTGGCTTTCGGCAGCCGCCAGACCGATAATTTCCGACCCCTGGAAGTTGACCAGAATAATCACCATTGTCAGCAGCACCACCCAATAACCATCAGGGGCAAAACCGCCGCTGGATAAGAGGACACTGGTGCCGAGAAACCCGCCGCCGAGTGCACCGAAAAAAATCATGATAGCTAAACCACAAAACATAATCAGCGCGGCGATCTTAATCAGCGCCAGCCAGAACTCCAATTCGCCAAACAGACTGACTCTGGACAAATTGATAACCGTTATCGCCAGACCAAATAGTACCGCCCACCACATAGCGCTTACAGTGGGAAAAAAACCGTTCATAATGATACCGGCGGCAATCATTTCCGACGGAACATAGGTTACCCAGGTCAGCCAGTAGCACCAGCCGACACCGCACGCCCAGGCCGGTGATATATAGTCACGGGTGTAACTGATAAACGAACCGGAAATGGGCCGGGCTACAGCCAGCTCACCCAAACATACCATAACTGCATAAACAATTAAGCCGCCTAACAGATAGGCCAGCACAGATGCCGGACCGGCTTTGCCGATCACATAGCCACTGCCCAAAAAATAGCCACTGCCAATAATTCCCCCCAGGGCAATCATCTGCAGATGGCGGTTTTTGAGTCCACGCTGTAATTGTCTTCCGGTCCCCAGTTCTTCCAAGTATCATTCCTCCAGTTAAGTATAAAGAAAACACGGCTTGGCCGAACCTTTGGCGACGGTGGAAGTCGATGTTGTCCTTATCCTGCTTTTAAGAAAGTCGCACTTTCTGTTAGGGCAAAAAATGCTAATGAAATGATTATAACATAATCATTTTTCCTGACAATGGCTTTTTAAAAAAATAGACATGTTTCATAGCGAAACATGTCTGATTTTCTGCTTACGCTTTTTTGAAGGATTCATATACCACTTGATACTCAGGTGTCGGTGGAATGGATTTGTAAATATAGACATGAACACCAGTCGGGTCATTGACGACAAAACTGCGTTCACCCCAGGGCTTATCCTGCAGCTCCTGGAAAATTTCAACACCGGACTCTTTCAGCCGCCGGTACTCGTCATCAACATCCTCCACTTCCAGCGAAACAATAATGCCGGTTCCATGAAAAAAATCGCCGGCGTCCCGCTGCGGTTTCGTAAAGCTAATTCCTGCCGCCATTCCGGGGGCAAGCAGTTCAATATACCAGTCACTCTCATATACCAGTTGAAAACCAAAATGCTTCATATAAAAATCCCTGGATTCGATAAGTTTATCTGTACTAATCGTGGTATCAAACCGTTTTATTTTCATATCATTACCTCCCCGTTTCCGGTTTGCGTTGTTTAAAATAAACTACCTTGAGCTTGCACGCCTCTGCCAAGGCATAGCCGGCATCCAGCCTGGCACCGATATCCTGCTGTTTGTGAGCATCCGAACCAATGGTGACAAACTGCCCGCCCAGTTCGCAGAACCGCTGGTAAATCGGCCGTACGATATCCATCGCTGCCGGGCTTGTCAGCCGGCGGGTATTAATTTCCAGTGCTTTGCCGTTTTGTGCAAGGGTTTTTAGTATTTCATCAATCCAGTCGCCAAATTCGTGGTAATATATCTCCGGGTCTTGATAGCGCGCATAACGGGCTATGTAATCAATATGCCCCAGACTGTCAATAAAATCATGCGTTTTGAGACATTTTAGCATCCAGGCAAAATACTGTTCATAGGTATCGCGTTTTGTGCGTGAATGGTAATACGCTTCCAGATAGATGTCCATATTATCAACCGAATGAATGGAACCAATAACATAGTCAAAAGGATGATTAACAATAATGCGCCGGTTTTCCTCCACACATTCCAGCCCCATGCCTATTTCAATTCCCAGAAGCACCTTGTCACTGTGATATGGATCATACTCCTGAAAATACCGGCCAACATCAAAAGTAACGGTATCGGGCTCAGGAAAAGCCAAATCCGTATGCTCTGTGATAATAATCCCCAACCCTAATTGGGCAGCCTGGCTGACAGCCGCCTCGACAGCCATATTAGAGTCGACAGAATAACGAGTGTGAATGTGAGTATCAAATAGCAAAGGTACAGCCTCCTAACAGTAAAATGGCGTATAGTATCATTCTAATACAAAAACACCTAAACTACAAACGGAAAAGGTACTCTGCGCCAAATGCAGAGTACCTTTTCTGAAAGAATCTATCCGGAAATATAAGTTTGTGTTCTTTTACGTTATTTGCTAATAAACTCTTGTACGACATATACCGAACCGCCCGGGCTGCGTACTACACCAACACCTACATCGGTATAAGTGGAGTTAAGAATATTGGCACGGTGGCCCGAACTGTTCATGAAAGCTTTTTCTGCAGCAACAACACTGGTATTAATCGCCAGGTTTTCGCCCGCGGTTTTGTAGGTGATACCTGCGTTATTCATTCGTTGAAACGGTGACAGACCTTCCGGATTATAATGGGAAAAATAGCCGCGTTTAATCATATCCTGAGCATAGTTTTCGGCCAGTTTGGTCAACTGGGCATTGGATTTGAGTGCAGTCAAGCCATTGGCCGCACGGTCCTGATTCAAGAGACTAAGGGCTTGGGCTTCTTCAGAAGTGGAAATTGTACCATTCGACGATGTGGAGTTAGAAGTTGAATCAGAAGTTTTAGTTGATGTTTTTGGGGCAGAGCTGTTGTCAGAGGAATCGCCACGATTACTCAGAACACTGATCAAACCAATTACCGCAATGCCCGCCAGTATGTTATTTGTAGTAGAGTTATCTTTGACTGTTTCTTCCGCTATCGCAGCTTCAGAACTCTCAGCGAAGGCGGGGAGAGCGAAAACACCGCCGAAGGATGTGGTAAACAGCGAAAAGGCAACAAAACTGTGTATAAATTTGCTTCTAATGGACTTTCTTAACAAAAAGATCACCTTTCTAATAAAAGAAATTATTTGATTCGGATTCTGCTAGTAATAATTCGCGCTTACTTAACATAATCCTTCAAACAGCGGTGCGCCAGATTCTGTCAGGTCTACTAATTACCGGATTTATTGGGCTGATAGGGCATAACCAATTCCTGTAATGACAGGGTTAGTGACACTGCATGCCTTTGCTATTGTTGTCGGCAACCCCCGTCCCCTCTGATACTATGCTTTGGCCTCAACCCACCAGTTATACTGCTGATAAGGTTTTCTTAATTTGTTCAGTTCCTGGCGTTCAGCTATATATTGGTCTTTGACAGCCTCCAAAAGCTTGCCATGCTCTGTCATCCCTGCGGGAGAAAACCGTGGATGTCTGGGGGTAGCAAAATGCACCTTAACTTCCCCTGCGATCACTTCAATTTGGCCATCTGCCCCGCACATCCGACATATTACCTTCCCGCTGGGCGCAAGCTGAAGCAGCGTATTGCCGCATAACGGACATGCATGCACAGGCGAGTTGGTTGCCTGCTGCCCATCGCTGATGAGCATTGCTGCCAGACTGCGGGCTTGATCAAGTATTTCCGGTTTTACAACCTCTCCCGGGCTTGCCGCCTGAACCAGCATTGTCCCAACCACATCCAAATGAAAGAACCGGGCGGTATTGACTGCGGTCTCGCGGGCATATCCCTCCCAGCCGTCAATCCCATAAGATACGGCGACAACGCATTTTTTGCCGGCAAATTCTTTAGCCTGCTGCAAAAGGGAAATCAACCTGTCGCCAATAAGCTTCAGCGTGGTATGAGTGCCTAAAAAGTAACAAGGTGTGGCAATGATAACAGCATCCGCCTGCCTGATATGTTCCAGTAAAAAGGCAAAATCATCATTAATGACACACTGCTTGTCTTCCGGCAAACAGGCGTAACAGGCATTGCACTGCCTAATATCAAGATCAGTCAGCCGTATCATGACTTTTTCCACTTCATCTGGTAATGAAGCCAGCATTTCTTTTGTTAATATCTCGGAATTCCCCAATTTTCTGGGCGAAGCTACTAAACCTACTACTTTCATAGAAAATTTCATTCCTTTCAAAGTGTCAATCTATAACTATGCTCAATCATTTTAGTTAACTCTTTCTCAGACACATCACCATTAACCATTACGGTATTCCAATGCCGTTTGTTCATGTGAAAGCCAGGAAAAACATCTGCCTTTAGTTCTCTTATCTCGTCTACGTATTGAGGCTCACATTTCAAATTAATATACAATTTATCATCACGCTCAAAAATTAGAGCAAAAATTTTTTTATTTGCTTTATGTCTTATCGTAGTCCACAATAAATTAGACTGCCTTTTATTAAAAGGATAATCTTCATAAACGTTATTGAGTTTTAAACACAAAGAAATTAGCTGTTTGCGTGTCATAGTTTCTCCTCAGTAAACCTACCCATCATTCCTTGACACTAGGACACTAGTGACACTAGAGTGACACTAGTGACACTAGGGACGTTCCTTATTTGACAACTTTTGCTATTGACACTAGGGGACGTTCCTTATTTGACAACTTTTGCTATTACGCCTCGTGATATTCCTGTTGCCCGCTCAATTTGACGAATAGATAAACCTTCTTGTTCTTTTAACTGACGAATTACGTAGTCTCGTTCTATTTTAGGCCAGCTTACTATTTCGTGAATTTCCCGCCCGCCTGTATACTGCATTATTCTCCGTCGAATTTCTTCTTCGCTTATATTTGTCCTGCCGGTTACATCAAAATCATGTTCCGTAATGATCTGATGTAGTTTAAACCACTCATCTCTGCCCAATAGGCCCAAGGAAAATTCAGTATCTGTTAGATTTCCTCCATACAAATATTCTCTATAGCTACTAAACCGATATTCTTCCGCTATCGAAACAATCCCGGCTCTTATTGGGTTTTGATGTATGTAACATAACAATGGAATAAAGTATTCATCGATCTCTACTGGCACACTTTTATACCGGCTACTTATTAATGCTCCGCTTCGATCATATTTCCGATTAAAGTACATTGCATATTTTGTCAAAAGTCGTTTCATAATTAAAGAAATATCGCCCGGTTCTCTTTCCTTTATTAACATATGGACATGATTGCTCATCAAGCAATAGGCATGTATTTCAAATCGCATTTCGTACTTTAAGTGCTGCAAGTTGTTAAGAAAATATATAAAATCATTATCTTCTTCAAATAAATGCAATCGGTTTATGCCACGAAAAACAATGTGATAAAAGCCTGTAACGCTTATTTTTCTTGCTTGTCTGCTCACTCACTTCTCCCTTTCCGTTAAAAGAGTCCTACTGTATTTGTTTATATATTATCATATGTGTGACAAAAAAGGAACGTCCCCTTTTTGTCCTACTGCTACTGTATTTGTTTATATATTATCATATGTGTGACAAAAAAGGAACGTCCCCTTTTTGTCCTACTGTCCCTGAAGGTTAAAAAATTAGTATTAATATAAAAAATATTCTGAAGGAGTTTTACTATGGATATTTAACTCTTTTAATATAGTAGCTAATAGCTTTTACGGATAACTAGGGCTACGCCTCAGGGCAGGTCATTTTTGACTTTATGATACATTGTTTACCGCCGGGCCAGCGAATAAATAAAAGGAGATTTTTCCGGTTATTGAGTGACAATGAACGCGGGGAAAGAGGTGAGGATATGGAGTTATCTTGGACTGCAGAGGAGTTAACCCTGATATTGAAGAATGGTCATTTACGGAAATTCCCAAAAAACCAGATCATTTTTTACGCCGGGGCGGTTTGCAATGAAATATATTATATTGACAAAGGATGGGTCAATATTTATAGCCTGACAGACGAAGGCAAGCGGGTTTCCGTAGGGCTTAGAAGCAAGGGTGAATTTATCGGTATTTCCGAAGCATTTTGCCGGAGCCCGTGGCAATGCTTTGCTCAGGCGTTAGCAGAAGTCGAGGTCTATGCTATTGAACTTAAAAATTTGTATATTATTTTGGATAAATATCCAAATATCCTTCGTAAGTTTTTGAGTTTAACGGCATACCGCCTCCAGCAGGCAAATACAACTATGCTCAACTATGTTTGCAAACAGGCACCGGGGAGACTGGCCATTACCCTCCTCAATCTGGCAGAGAAATCCAGCAGTAAAAAGAATGGTAAAGTAAAGGTATCAATCAAATTAACGCAGGAAGAACTTGCAGCCATTATCAGTACTACACGGCAGTCGGCAAGCCGCATTATAAATTCCTTTAAAAAACTGGGATTTATAGAAATGAAAGGCAGGCAGATACAGGCAATTTATCCGGATAAACTGAGAGCAAAATCCGTAGGGGAAATATAAATATGTGCTGCAGGTTGAACTGTAATAAGCCGCTTTAAAAACAGTAAAAAGGGTACAAACTATTATGCTCCTTTTTGCAGTAGCCAGGATAAACTGTCTACTGCAAAAAGGAGCATATTTTTATGGAAAAAAAATTTATGGGTTCCTCTTCTTTGCGCCAAGGTTGTGCCGCTGGACATTTCTTTCTAAGAAATGTCACTTACTTGACATTATATTGGTATCTGATAAGCACTAAGGTGTCAGGCAAATAACGGAAATATTTCGAATAGAGTGCTATTATTAGCAAGTCAGACAATTAGGCATTGTATACATTGCAGTATTCTTAGCCCAGAAATACTTGTTCAAGAATCGCGATTCTTTATCAGAACAGTAACTAAATTGGGGAGGTAAAAAAAGAACCGGAGGCGGATTCATGTTAGAAAAATATTTAACAGATATATCTTTACCGAGAATGGTTAAAGTACGACAAACATTCTCAGCTGAACCTATTACTAATTTGCATGCTGCTGTAAGTGAGCAACTAACTGGAAAAGAGATTGCTCAACTCATTAAACCGGGCGCCCGCATTGCTGTGTTGGTGGGTAGTCGTGGAATTGCGAAGATTGATGATATAGTGGCAATTACCATTAGCCAATTGAAAAGGCATGGCGCAGAGCCTTTTATTGTTCCGGCCATGGGAAGTCACGGAGGAGCAACAGCCGAAGGACAGATCGAAGTATTGCAGAGTTTGGGTATTACGGAGGAGAAAGCCGGTGCCCCGATTATATCTTCTATGGATACGGTCGAACTTGGACGAACAGGTTCCGGCTTACCGGTTTATTTCGATCGCAATGCCGCTGGTGCCGATGGGATCATTCCTATTGCCAGAGTTAAACCCCACACAGCATTTCGTTATCACCATGAAAGCGGTGTCATAAAAATGCTTACCATTGGCGCCGGTAAGCAGCGTGGTGCCAGTGCATTGCATTCCAGGTTTAGTGTAAATGGTTTTGGCCCGTTACTGCGTGAGGCCTATCAGCAGGTTTGCCGCAAATTGCCGGTTTTATTTGGGCTGGCTATTGTTGAAAACGCGCAGGAACAGGTGGCTATGCTTGAAGCCATACCTCAACAGCTAATTGAAAAAAGAGAGCCTGCACTTTTACAAAAAGCATTTGAGCTAATGCCTAAGATCCCCTTTACTAATTTTGATGTGTTAATTGTTGATCAATTGGGCAAAAACATCAGTGGTGACGGCATGGATCCCAATATTACCGGACGTTATGCTGTTGATATAAAAGGGGGTCTTGCCTATCAGCGGCTTGTGGCGCTGGACCTTACGCCGGAAACGGAAGGCAATGCGTTAGGTGTCGGTATGGCAGACATAACCACCCGTAAGCTGGTTTCAAAAATTGACTACAAAAAAGGCTATATGAATGCCTTTACATCGAAAATTGTGTTGGCAACGGTCAAAATACCAATGACGCTGGAAAGTGACAGGGAAGCGATTGCGGCAGCAATACAGACCTGCGTTTGTGTTGAACCGGGGCAGCATAAGGTAATTAGAATAAAAAACACTTTGGAAATCAGCGAGATGGAGATTTCAGAAACATTGTTAACCGAAGCGGAACAGAAAGCTGGCTTGGAGATATTAGGGCACCCATTGGAAATGAATTTTGATTCTAAAGGCAACCTGCTATAGCCTTGGAATAAGTTTAAATTATAAAGGAGGCAATTATGACTAACACCGTGTTTACCGAAGAAATGCAGAACAAGCTGATGACTAAACTGCGCTGGAGAATAGTACCTTATATTATGCTGCTGTATGTGGTATCTATGATGGACCGGCTGTGCATCAGTTTTGGAGCACTGCAGATGAACAAAGAACTTGGTATAAGTGCAAGTGCTTTTGGGATTATTGCCGGGATTTTCTTTATATCCTATTTCTTTTTCGAGGTACCCAGCAACGTGATCATGCATAAAGTGGGTGCCCGGGTCTGGATTACCCGGATACTGGTCACCTGGGGAATCGTAACGATAGGTACCGGTTTTTCCGAGACGGTAACGCATTTAGCCATTTGGCGCTTTTTACTTGGTGTGGCGGAAGCGGGTTTTTATCCTTGTATGATCTTGTATTTGACGCTATGGTTTCCGGCTAAACATTTAGGACGGACAATATCGTTATTCATGTGCGGTATGGCCATTTCCAACATCCTGACCGGGCCACTTTCCACCTGGATCATGGACAATGTTACCTGGTTTGGTATGTCAGGCTGGCGCTGGATGTTTATTATCGAGGGTATACCGGCAGTTATTTTGGGAATAACCACTTTCTTCGTCTTAACGGACAGACCTGAACAAGCTAAATTTTTAACACCGGAAGAAAAAGCTTGGCTGATAGCAGAACTTCATCAGGAGCATGAAGCAAAAAATAAAAAGCTGCAGGTTTCAAAATGGGCTGTGTTTTCTCAACCGCGCGTCTGGTACATGTGTATTCCTTATCTTTGCTACATCATGGCACTATATGGTCTGGGAATGTGGGTGCCCCAAATCCTGCGTGCTTTATCGCAAACACTTACCAATTTTCAAATTGGCCTTATTTCGACCTTGCCGTATATAGTTGGTGTCATTGCCATGATACTTGTTGCCAGACATTCAGACAAAACATTAGAACGGCGCTATCACATCGGCATTCCTATTCTTTTTAGTTTTTTCAGCTTAATCGCGTTAACTATGACAAAAGATTTGTGGCTGTCAATGTTGTTCATTTGCATTAGTACTGCAGGCATATATAGTTTCGTTGGTACTTACTGGACCTTACCCAGTTCCTTTCTAAGCGAGGGAACGGCGGCAGTAGGTATCGGTATTATTAATTCTGTTGGCAATCTTGGCGGCTTCTTCGGGCCGTATGCTGTAGGCTATCTAAAAGATATGACCGGCTCAACATCGGCCGGAATGTATGTGCTGGCAGCTTTTGCCTTATTTGCAACAATATCTGTTTTAGCTATTCCTGCAAAAGAAGTGGCACTTAGAACGCAAACCGGTAATATAAAAGCTGATAGCTAAAAACTACTGCAAAACTTAATATGCTTTTTAGACTTAGCAATAAAGAAGCCGCTGTTGCCCTTATCCTGCCACAGGCCTCACACCGAAACTGTATCGGTAGCCTAAATCCCTGGTACATCCTGCTTATCAAAGTCCCTTACCACTTGGTAGGGGATTTCTTCTTATGTTTCACAGCTCAAACAATATAGCGTACTAGTCCCTTTGCTCTATTTTACGGCACTGATGGTAATATTCGTCCGGCGGTAAAAGTGGTGTTTTCCTCTGCCACGATGAGCGCACCGATCAGGTTGATGCCATCTCTCCTTTGTGGGACAAGGGACCTGTCCCCTTGTCCCACTATACCCGCAAAAAAAGACGTGCCCTTAAGCGCTTTTAACGCACAGAAGCACATCTTTCAGCACAGATAAATAGTAAATACGCTGGTTAACCCTCTGCAGCGTTCTTGGTTAATTCTTTGCAAACGCTAATACCCCAGCCTAGGCCTAAGCCAATTATCATCGGTATAACCCAGCCCATCCCTATATCAAAAAATGGGACAAATTGCTGGTAACTGACAAGAACACTTTGCACTGCCGCCTTGTTCTTAATGAATTCCGGCATGGCGTTAAGCGCATCACCAATACTGATAAATAGTGCGCCTAACGTTGCCAGTACATAAACAGTCTGCCGGTTTTTGAACAGCGGCGATAAGAGTGCCAACAAAATCAAGGTAATAGCTAACGGATACAAAAACATCAATGCCGGAATAGACAGAGAGATTATCCGGGTTAGTCCTACATTGGCAATCAGACAGGATAAAGCAGTAAACACCAGCACATAAGATCGGTAACTAAGTGATCCCGGAAACAATTCCTGAAAGGTTTCCGCACAAGCTGTAATTAAACCAATGGCAGTTTTTAAACAGGCCAGCGTAACAATAATTGCCAACAAAATACTTCCCAGCGAGCCAAAATAATAATTGGCAATTTGCGCCAGCGCAATACCGCCATTTTTTGAGACCTCAAATTGGCCCACACTAGTTGCACCAATATACGCCAGGCAGCCATAAATCAAACCCATCAGAACAACACTCACAGTACCTGCTTTCAGCGTACCCATCGCGATGCCGCGGGGCGATTGAACCCCTAACCCTTTCAGTGTCTGAACAACAATAATACCAAAAGCAAGCGAAGCCAAAGCGTCCATTGTGTTATAGCCTTCCGTAAAGCCTTTAAAAAAAGGATCGGTGGCATACTGACCATGAACGTCGGCAGCCGAAATACTCCCCATAGGCTGCCAGAAGCTGACAACAACTAAAAAAGCCAAAAATAGCAAAAATAGCGGGTTGAGAACTTTTCCCACCCAGGTTAGAATTTCACTCGGGCGCAATGAAAAAAACAATGCGACCATAAAAAATGCCAAGGTAAAGCAAGCCAGCCCCACTCCGTGATACTCGGCTGGAATAAACGGCACCAATCCAATTTCGTAGGAAACCGTCCCTGTTCTGGGTAAAGCAAAAAAAGGCCCGATAGTCAGATACAAGGCAATAGTCATCAGATATCCGTAGGTGGGATGAATACGGCTGGCCAGTTCAAACAAACCATTGCTTTTAGATACGCCCATAGCTACAATTCCCAAAAATGGCAGCCCTATCCCGGTAATAAGAAAGCCGATGGTGGCCGCTGCAACATTGCTGCCGGCTTCTTGTCCCATATGCACCGGAAAAATTAAATTACCGGCACCGAAAAACAAACCAAATAGCATAGAACCAATAAACAGATAGGACGACAAGGACAACCGTTGATCCAATAAAATCCACTCCTAATGCAAATTGCAACTTGTCTTGGCCGCTTGGGCCGCATTTTGCATTATATATCTTTTCAGAAATTTATTCAATAAACGTTTTTTGTCACCCTTTCAACTTGACGATTGGCTGGTTCCCAGACGTAATAAACAAGAGCACATCAGTATCAAAATCATTAAAAATATCATCATCAAACTGCGTAACCGCTTACCTATTGACCAAACGATTTCTTCCCATACCTTGCCACTCCTTTGCTACCCATGCTCTGGACCATATGCAATAGCCGGATTGTAGCACGATTGAACCCTTAACAAACCGTCCTGTTGTGTTCTTTGATATAGCAAAAAAGCAGCCATTTGGCTGCTTTTGCTTGTTCTATTCCACAATTCCCTGCGCCTTGCGCAAAGCGGCGTTCTTATTAATCTTATATGTGCCAACCGTCAACAGCGGCAGCACAATGAATATCAGGCCTATGTACCCCACTGTGCCGTAGCCTTTGACCACAAGCGCGGTTAGGCCGAATACCGAAGCTCCGGTACACAGTACAATAGTCAGAATAGAAACAATCATACGGCGTACACGAATGCTTTCGAACATGCCTGTCCTCTCCAAAACCTTCTCGAAGCGAGCTACTGAGGTGTATGTAAAAGATAGAGCTGTGCCAATTAGAGCTACAAAGAGAATCACGCTATATATGATCTTCAACCAGGGTATCCCCAGTTGATTTGTTGCGTAATATACCGGCAAGGTTTCCTTTAGTACTTCCGGTGCAAAACCAAGCAGCATAATGCACATGATAGCTAGGAAGCCGCCGTTCAGCAGGAAGCCAAAGAGACCGAAATAGTTGCATTCCTTGGTAGTGGTAACTTTATGAGAAACAGAAATAAGTGCTACGATGTTAATACTCTGAAAGCCGACATACAGTGCAGCTTTCAGCACTGCCTCCCAAGGATCAGTGCCAAAGGTTTCCTTGGTTGCGATAAAGTTTTGCCATTTGGCAGCACCGGCTTCCAGTCCCAGATACGCCAGCAAAATCAGGGTAACGATAAGGAAATATGCCTTGTAGCGTAGTACACGGATAATCAGCTCGGCTCCGAAAATGGTTAGACCCAGTAAGACAGCTCCTAAGACGGAAATACCCACGAAGTAAGGAATGCCCAGGGTATTCAGGAGCAAGGCTCCCGCACCGGCAATGGAGCTACTGATGGCAATGAACATCGTGGCAATAACGCACAACTCGAAGATGAGTGAAAAGAACTTCTCGTAGGGGTGATACAGTATGGTTGAAAAACTTTTGTAATCATGGACCTGATGATCCTTAGCGAGAACCATGGCATTTCTGCAAAGCCAGCCGACAAAGAACATGGCAATAAACGGCAGTACCGCACTTAGCCAGCCATATTTCACATAAAAGTTAACCTCTTGATTACCGGTGGCAAAGCCGCCGCCGCAATGTGTGGAAAACCACACTGTCGCCATAGAAAAGGCGATCCACAACGAACTTGTTTCTGTCTTTTTTTCTAGCATTTCTTTTCTCCCCACAAATAAGAATTACGAGCAGGTCAGGGTCAGGCTTGAGTTATATGGAAGATTGACTTATTGCTCTTCATCCCACTCAATTAACTCTTGCCAACTCCTCGTATTATAAAGTAGTAGTTATTAACGCCCCTCTTCAAGGGCAATGTGCTACACTGTAAGGGATACTGTGGA
>NZ_BMBX01000014.1:0-105063 GCF_014634905.1 Sporomusa sp. GT1
CTCCAGGTGACAAGGTCTAGTCCCATTATATCAAATGGGGCTTTTTTTACTTTGTCTACCTAAAGGGGATAATACCAGCCATAGGGCGTTTTCTTTATTTTATAGGAGTCTTAGGCATACCCAGCCGGAATTTACCTCTGGTCTCAAGACCGCCCACGCCATCCACGCCGGTCACCGAAGCCGTAATGGCATCACTCACGTCGACGGTTTTATTAATCGGAGTAAAGGCTACCTTTTCGGCAATGAATACCGGATCATAAGCATGAATGAAAATCCGATTAGGCGAGCTGGCAAAATTTGCACCGGAGGATAAAATAGCCTCAAAATGCGACTGGCAAGCCCCGGCAAATATCACTAAATCATCGCGGGAGGGTTCAAATATCCGGGCCTTTTTTACTGCTGCGACAAAATGCTTGGAATTTCGGTAATTATTAATATCGCTTATATCTTTTTTACCATTCCCGGCTAAGGCATCATGTCCGGTAAGTACAAGAATATCAGGCCGGACTTCCGCTAACAAATCAATGACGGTATCCGCCTGTTTGGTTTCCTCCACCCAGTGTCCCACAGCCTGGATGTTAAGCTGGCTGTATGTTTTTAAACACATCTTGAGATACTCTTCATCACCGTCAAGATGCAGAACTCGTCCGGGTAAATCAAAAAAACTAAACTTTTTGGTAGCCTCCGAACGCCGTAGATCAGCCTGTTCCCGTTCCCGGCTGCGGCGTACCATAACCCGCCGCAATGTATCATTATGCATACTTTCCATACGAACAATTTCATTACGCAAATGCTCAGCTTCAATGCGCTGCAAGTCATCTATCGGCGAGTCAGCCATTAACCTGAGGTGCAGGCCTTTTAGAACACAGTGAGTTTGCGCAGCATCGTCAACAAACATATCTGCGACCTTGAAGACAATGTCGCCGCCATGAGACTTCCTGACAACTAGGTCGCCTACTTGAATGTCCACTCACATTCCCTCCCTTAGCTGGTAGCCCGCCAAGCCCAAATCCACAGTGTTCTTGCTGCGATATTTCCCGCCCAGCTTCGTTGGCCCGCGCGGGCATAAGGGCAACATCGGTTTCTGCTGTCGCTATCGCTCGGCACAAACCGTGTTTACTTTATCGTCGCCTTACATATGTCCGATATGCGCGGCTCCTCCGCCTTGCTGGACGAAAAATCTCGCGCAATTCATCCTATGGCTTTAGACTTGCGGGCTACTTACCTATTCCATCTTATGTATGGCTTAGCTAAAGTGCCACAAAAATACCGGCTGAGGCGGGTGGCAAACGCCTTATCCCCACTATATACTATAGTGAGCCCCATGAGGCCGCTTTCTCTGCAGACCAGTCATACTAAGACTCCAAATTCCGCAGGAGTTTTGGCACGACTAAATCTTTCTTTATCTTCATACCAGCTTACACGCATTCTTACTCCGAGGTGATGGATGTGATTTGCGTGGTCGTTCCGGCCAAAAATGAGGGGGGGCGCATTACTACTGTATTGCAAAATTTGGGAACATTGCCGATTGATCATATCATTCTAGTGGCTAACGGTTCCAAGGACAGCACAATGCGCGAGGCCTTAGCCATGCGTCTCCCCAAACTGCAAATTATCTATTTTCATGAATGTCTGGGAATTGACACTCCCCGCGCCATTGGCGCTAAAGTGGCTTTGTCACTGGGCAGCGACGTCGTCGCTTTTGTTGACGGCGACATGGTAGGCACTTTTAACGAGAATTTGATGGAGCTGATCGACGGTGTATTGCTTAAACACTTAGACATGGCACTCACTAATTGTTATCCTTCCCCGCCGCGTCATATTGAGCGACATAACCCGACTTTTCAGTGGCGGCTTAATCTTAATAAAGAATTAGGGCTTGATAAAAAAATCAACCTGGCCAGCCCGGCCCATGGTCCGCATGCGGTATCCCGCCGCCTGCTGGAAACCATTCCGTTGCGCGAGCTGGCTATTCCTCCAGTTACTATGGCTCTTGCCCGCACGCATAAACTGAAAATAGATGTGGCTACCACCATTCCCCACTACCGTCTGGGTTCATCGGTGAAAAATCAAATTCATACCAACAAAATCATTGATACCATTGTCGGCGACTGCCTTGAAGCCATTGCTGCATTCCATGACCAAAACCGCAACCGCCAATGGCAAACCAAAACCTACTTGGGTTATCATGTTGACCGGCGTTTTGATTTGCTGGACCTGTTTTTGAACGAAAAGCCCTGCTCAAAATGAGCAGGGCTTTCTCTATAACCGACAGAATATATAGTTTCACACGCCGCAAGGCCCGGCGGATACAGCCGTCATACAACACTGCGCCGCTGGCGCTATCTAATCCAAATAGTTAGGTGACGCAAGGTACTGGTATAACGACCGCCCCCGCCTCAGAGCACCTATATTGCCTGAGCCTCCAACAGGCCTGTCCAGGCATTGGCGATAGCTGCAAATTCGTCAAGCGACAGCTGCTCCCCGCGCCGCGTACCGTCAATACCAGCCTGAGCAAGCACCTTTTCCACCGCTGCTTTATCCAGCCCGTTAGCCTTCAGCCCGTTGGCCAGCGTTTTCCGGCGCTGGGCAAAGGCAGCCTTAACTACCCGGAAAAACATCTTCTCACTGGCAACCTGCACCGGCGGCACGGTGCGCACAGTGCACCGGATAACGGCTGATTCCACTGCCGGAGCCGGAATAAAGGCTTTTGGCGGCACAATAAACATAATTTCCGGTTCGGTATAGTACTGAACAGCAACCGACAACGCTCCGTAGTCCTTACCACCAGGCTTGGCCACCATGCGCTGCGCCACTTCTTTTTGCACCATGGTTACCAGCAATTCGACAGGTAACCGTTCCTCCAAAAATTTCATAATAATAGGGGTCGTAATATAATATGGCAGATTGGCGACAAGCTTGTACTTTTCTTTGTTTATTTCCCGGGAAATGTCAATTTTTAAAATATCACCATGGATGACTTTGACATTATCATACCCCTCCAGGGTCTTGGCAAGCACATCCAGCAAACGCCGGTCCAGTTCCACCGCGGTTACCTCGGCTCCTGCTTCGGCTAACCCCTGGGTTAGGGTGCCAATTCCCGGACCAACTTCCAGCACGGTATCACCGGCTTTAACCTGGGCGGCCGCTACAATGCCGTCAACAACATTCCCGTCAATGAGGAAATTCTGTCCGAGTTTTTTAGACATATGAATGCCAAAAGTCTTCACGATATGTAAGGTTACTTCTTTTTGGGCAATACGCGGCTTAATTGCCATAGTTAGGTTCCTCCACAGCACTGTCTTGCCAAGTCTTTGCAGCCAAGGAGTTCAGTGCTTCATTAAATTCGCTGCGGGTAACGCCATAGTGATTTAAGCGGTATAAAAAGCCTTTGGCATTGGCATACCCGATGCCCAGCTTTTCCCCCGCAACCGCCCGGCGAACGGCAGCATCAGGCACCCCGCTTAAGCCGGCAGTCATAATATCCTGCCAGCTAAATTCATTTGAGGGCTGCCATTCATGCAGCCGTACCTTGCCCAGCGCATCCCGGATAGCTGCCGGCGATGCCTGTTCAATACCAATATCATTGTTGGCATCAGCCTGCTCCCGTGGCACAAAAGCATGCCTGGCTTCGGGAAACCGTTCGGCCAGATATTTTCGAATCCGTTCGCCGGCACTGTCCGGATCAGTCAAAATGATAATTCCCCGCTTTTTATAAGCATCATCAATCCGGCTAATAGTGCGTGGCAACAGGTTAAAGCCCTCGGTAGCAATGCATTCAGCATCAACAGCCCGCTTAACAGCGGCAATATCCTGTTTACCTTCCACCACAATTACTTCTTTAATCATCTCGCACTCCATTTTTCCTGTAAATAACAATATGAATATATTACCACAGTTTGCGTCTTTTTATCTATAAACAACCTGCCAAAGTTTTGCCCGCATACCCCTGCCAGCATTTATAATCAAAATATTATAACGTGAAGCGTAAATCAAACGCCAGTGGTGGAGCGTTGTCAATGCACCACCCGCCTGCGCCTGCCAGCTTCTGTAACGAGGAATACATAGGCCGTTATAAATTGAGCACACTCCAGTGTCCGGCACCATCGAGAGTTAATTTCTTTTTATGGTAGCTGTTAAGCGTTCCCCGGTGGCCGACACTGATCATCGCCGTACCCTGCAAGCGTTCCTTAAGCAGAGTATATAATGCCCGTTCGGTGGGCTCGTCAAGAGCCGAGGTCGCCTCATCCATAAACAGCCACTTCGGCTTATGAATCAGTGCCCGCACAAAGGCAATCCGCTGCTGTTCACCCAAGGACAATACATGCGACCAGTCTTCCACCCTGTCCAGCTGCTCTTTCAAAAAGTCCAGCTTACACAGTGACATGGCAGCACAAATATTTTCATCAGTAACCGGCTCTTTAGGCCCAGGGTAAAGTAATACTTCCCGCAGTGTACCAAGCGGCAGGTAGGATTTTTGCGGTAAAAACAGAAAATCTTTTGTTGCCGGCAAAGTGATATTCCCCTTTGCATAGGGCCATAAGCCGGATAATGTCCTGAGCAGCGTGCTTTTACCGCTGCCGGAAGGGCCGGCTACCAATAACGAATCCCCGGCTGACAGTGACAGCTTGAGTCCGGACAGAATTCGCCGCCCATCAGGCAGGTCAATCTGCAGCTCACTCACATCCAGTCCCGGTGCAGATCCTATCCGGATAAAATCGTTGCCATGAGACAAACCACTCACTTCACGCATATTGCCAACAAAACCGGTAAGCCGGTCAACCACGGCCTTCCACTCGGCCATAGTGGCATAACTTGTAACTAAAAAGGATAAAGAATCATGCACTTTGTCAAAAGCCTGCGCGGTCTGCAGTAAACCGCCAAGCGAAATTTCTTTGGCAAAGTAACGTGGCAAAGCCGCCACCAGGGGAAAGATAATGGCAATTTGTCCATAACCGGAGGCAAACCAGGTTAAACTCTTCTGTCGCTGCATAATCTGCCAGTAATTACTAAACACCTTGCTAAATCTTGCAATAAATCCCTGTTCTTCACGCCTTTCACCGCCATAGAAGGCAATGCTTTCACTATTTTCCCTCAGCCGTACCAAACTAAAGCGGAAGTCAGCCTCATAGCGCTGCTGATCAAAATTAAGCCCGATCAGCGGCTTGCCGATTTTATGGGACAGCCAAGTACCTATTACCGCATATACAAGAGCCACCCACACCATATAGCCATAAACAGTAATTGGATGATTGCCAATCGGAATGACCATTGTACCGGACAGTTGCCAAAGAATAGCGATAAAGGCTGCCAGGGTTGCAACCGCATTGAGCAGACCCACCGATAACTGCAGGGTATAACTAGTAAAAAGCCTTAAGTCTTCACTAATACGCTGGTCCGGATTGTCGGTGTAATTGTCAGTCAGTTGCAGCCGGTAATACATCTGGTCTTTAAGCCAGGCAGTAAGGTATTTCTGCGTCAGCCAGCGCCGCCATTTGATCTCAAGCATCTGCCTAAGATAAAGCTTATAGACGGCTACAATAATGTAAAATGCAGCCAACAGGCAAAACTCGCCCATAGCACTAAAAACTTCTGTTTTATCATAATTCTGCAGTGCGCTGTAAAACCGGTTAAACCACTTATTAATCAGCACTAAAATATAAACAAAGGCCAGGTTAAGGGTCACAATTACGGCAAGCAGCCCCCGCGCCTGCCACTTTTCCTCCGAATGCCAGTAGTCCCGGGTCAAATTCCAGATATCTTGCAGAAATTTACGGTTTACGCCAGGCAAGCGCCTCATTCCCTTCGTCCATTGGATTTTGGTCTTCTAAGAATTCGCTGCACCATAGCCCCACTCCTGCCTGCATCCCCGTCACTCTGAACAAACGTAAAGCAATCTCTCGGTACCAGACAGCCCCACCCCGCCCTGCAGGCAGAATTACAGGGATTTTTTTAGCCGCAAAGGACACAACGAAAACAAAGGGTTAATAAAAACTAACCCCCTGTCCCCTTTGCCTTGTTCTCTTTCTATACTTACAGCAAAACAGGGCGCAAGGCCCTGTTTTGTTACTCAGCTAAAATATAGACTTTGACTACCCGGCGGCCAAACTGCCAGGCCTCACTGGAACTTTCCATACATAAGTCGATTTTGTCACCCACGATGGCACCGCCGACATCGGCCGCCAGTCCCATGCCATAGCCGGGAACATATACGCGGGTCCCCAGCGGAATAACATCCGGGTCAACAGCAACAATGCCGCGCCGGGCAGCAATCCCGGTGGCGGTCAACCCCTGGGGCGAACCGTCGGTCGGCAGATAGGCGGTGGCTTCCATATGGCGGACATTCCGGAAATGCATAGTGCCGCGGGAAGTGTCTACCGTATCGCGAGTACCTACCCGGATAATTTGCGGTTTTGAACTTACAGCCACAATCTCTGACAGCACATCGGCGGAAACCTTGGCGCCATCTTCAAACCTGACGCGTACAGTGGCTTTCTTGATGCCATTCTCACCAGGCTGTGCAATTTCCTCCACACCCTTTTCCAGTGTGGGGTCAGGCTGACGGACAACCTGATACAGGTCAGGAACATCCTGTTCTTCGATTTTCTCAGTTAGGACAACCGCCCGGATGTTCATGCCGGCAACCGGCCTGGCATCCTCCCCGGGGGTTAACTTGATTTTGTCCTCAGGTACTCCCACCTGGCTGGCAACCTCACGCACAGTGGGCTTACCGGTAAGTAAAGTAAAGGTTTTTCCCTGAAAGTTAACGGTTACCGGTACTGCACGAAAGACCTCAATTACAGTTCCTGTTTCTACGCCGGTGGTTGAGAGACGGATTTCGTCCTCAGGACCAAGCGCAATTCCAGCTTTCTGTAGAATTTTATGCGGATTTTTGTACATAGTTTTTACAGTATAAAATTGACCATCTGCAAGAATCTGGACTTTTTTTTGTGCCCAAACAAATCCGGTTGCCAGCAATGATGCCAGTAGCAATGCGACAATCAATGCTACTTTTTTCTGTCCGTACTTTGCCAGTACGGCCTTTTCATCACGCATGAATACCCCCCTTTCAATGAGCTCAATAATTATACCACAACATGGTTATTTAGTCAAATTCTTCTTTGCGCTAACCATAATTATCTATTCATTATTGGGAGTATTACCATTTATTGTAAATTTTATACAGAACTAAATAAAATACGGCAAATATTATTTATTGTAAAATATTCGCCGTATTTCCAATTTATTCCTGCTCGTATTATTTTTTTATTTCACCATGTTATGCATCAATCCCAAACAAGCGCTTGGTGTTGGCTGTCGCCGCCGCTGCCAATGCTGCCGGTTCCATCCCCCGGACCTGCGCCACCTCTGCCGCCGTAAAGCGGACATGTGCCGGCTCATTGCGGCGGCCGCGGTACGGCTGGGGCGTCAGATAAGGGCAGTCGGTTTCCACCAGCAGCCGTTCCAGCGGAATCCTGGCTGCGACTTCTTTGAGTTTGCCGTCTTTGGCATAGGTTACCGGCCCGGCAAAGGAAACATAAAAACCCAGCTTGATCACTTCTGTCGCCATTTCCAGGCTGCCGGAAAAGCAGTGCAGTACGCCACTCATTCCTTTGGCCTCTTTTTTAATCATTGCCAGCACATCGCCATGCGCATCCCGGTCATGAATGATGATAGGCTTTTTAAGCTGGCGGGCCACATCAATCTGGCGGCGGAAAACCTGCTGCTGAACCTCGCGCGGCGATAAGTCATAATAATAGTCAAGGCCAATCTCACCAATGGCCACTACTTTAGGTGCAAGGCACCAGTCGGCCAGTTGTTCATAGTCACCGGCTTTAGCCTCTTTGGCATCATGGGGGTGGATGCCGACAGCGGCATAAACCAGTTCATGTTTCCCGGCAAGGGCGACTGAGCGGGCCGAAGACTCCATACAGGCACCGGCGTTCAGGATACCGACAAGTCCGGCTGCCGCCGCCCGCTGAATCACTTGCTCACGGTCATCGTCAAACCGTTTATCATCAAGATGGGCATGTGAGTCAAACAACATCTTACTTCACCTTGCTGCCTGGCGGCATGTCGGCGGTAACCAGTTGCAGCTTCTCGTCACAGGATGCCGCGAGCACCATGCCGCGGGATTCTATCCCCCGGATTTTGGCAGGTTTTAGGTTAACTACCATAACAACATTTTGCCCCACCAGCTGCTCGGGTTCATAATGCTTGGCAATACCGGAGATAATAGTACGCTGCTCGGTTCCCAGATCCACTGTCAGCAGCAGCAGCTTATCGGCCTTCTTCACCTTCTCGGCAGCCAATACTTTGGCTACTCTTAAATCCACTTTAGCAAATTCATCAATGGTAATCTCCGGCGTACCCGGCTCGGCTGCCGCTTGCGGCGCAGGCACAGCTGCCGTTTCGGCCGGCTGGCCCGCAGCCTGAACTGCCGGCTGCTCTTCAATCCGCGGAAAGATCGGCTCAGGCTTGGCAACAACGGTGCCCAGCGGCAAACGTCCCCAGCTTTTAGCATCTCCTAAGGTTACGCCGGCAAAATCGCTGGTTAGGCCAAGCTGCCGCCAAATTTTCGGAGCAGTAAGCGGCATAAACGGCGAAATTAAAATAGCAACAATTCTCAGCACCTCTGCCAGATTGTACAGCACGGTATTCAGCCGGCCTTTTTTGGCCGGATCTTTGGCCAAAGCCCACGGCCCGGTTTCATCAATATATTTATTGGTACGCCCAATGAGCGCCCACACTTCCTTCAGTGCGGCATTAATATCCTGTTGTTCCATATGTTTTTCATACTGAGCGGCAGTAGCCCGGGCCAGCGCAATAAGCTCCTGGTCAATAGCCGCCTCTTCTCCCGGCGCTTCCATGATACCGCCGTTAAAGCGGCCGATCATGCTCAGACTGCGGTGCAGGAGATTGCCCAAATCATTGGCTAAATCCGCGTTAATCCGGTTGATCAGCGCATCGCGCGAGAAATTGCCGTCAAGCCCCAGTGTAATTTCACGCAAAAGGAAATAACGGATGGTATCGGCGCCAAATTCATCAATCAAAGCAAGCGGATCAATTACATTGCCCTTGGACTTCGACATTTTATCCCCTTCTACCACCAGCCAGCCATGGCCATACACCATTTTCGGCAGGGGAGCACCCATGGCCATGAGAATAATCGGCCAGATGATGCTGTGGAACCGGACAATTTCCTTTCCTACCAGATGGATATCGGCAGGCCAGTATTTATCGAACTTTTCCCGGTCATTGAGATAACCGGCGGCAGTTATGTAATTGGTCAGTGCGTCAAACCACACATAGACGACATGCTTGGTATCAAAGGGAACAGGAATGCCCCAGTCAAAGGTTGTCCGGGAAACACACAAGTCTTCCAAACCGCCTTTGATGAAGTTAATCATCTCATTGCGGCGGGAGGTCGGCTGAATAAACTCCGGGTTTTCTTCAATATATTGCAGCAGACGTTCCTGATATTTCGCCATCCGGAAAAAATAACTTTCCTCTTTTACAATTTCGACAGCACGGCCACAGTCGGGGCATTTGCCGTCACTGAGCTGGCGTTCCATCCAGAAAGTCTCACAAGGCGTGCAATACCAGCCTTCATATTCGGCTTTATAAATATCGCCCTGGTCATAAATCTTTTGAAAAACAGCCTGTACCAACTCGTGATGACGACGCTCGGTGGTGCGAATAAAATCGTCATGAGAAATGTTTAATTTCTCCCACAAATGCTGGAAAGAAGCTACAATATTGTCGACATAAGCCTGGGGTGTAGTATTATTTTCCTCAGCCTTCCGCTGAATCTTCTGGCCATGTTCGTCCGAACCTGTCAGAAAAAATACGTCGAAACCTGCCAACCTTTTGTACCGGGCGATGGCATCAGCAACCGTCGTACAGTAAGCATGGCCAATATGCAGCCGGTCACTGGGGTAATATATGGGAGTGGTAATATAAAAGGGTTTTTTCGACATAATGTCCTCCTTCAGACAACGCGTTTGTTGTATTTTACCAATTATAGATAGTAAGAATATAATTGTCAATAGTTGTATTTTTCGACATAAAGTAGTATTATATGACAGGGATAACAATTATATACAAAGTTAGTGTGATATTTTTTCAAAAATTTTATCATTTGTAAAAATTTGGGTTGACATGCTTTGTAATATTTGGTATTATTTAGTTAAGCGGGTTTTGTCGAATCTTGTTGACGGTTTCCAATTGAGTAGCGATTGTTTTAAAGACAAAATATTGTAATTTGAAGGGAGAAAATGCAAAATGAAATCAACTGGTATTGTACGTAAAGTGGACGAGCTGGGTAGGGTGGTTATTCCTATCGAATTGCGCCGCACTCTTGATATCGAAGAAAAAGACGCTCTCGAAATTTATGTTGACAGCGACCGTATCATTCTCCGGAAATATGAACCGGCGTGCGTATTCTGCGGCAACGCTGCCGATGTAACCAATTTCAAAAACAAAAATGTCTGCAAAGACTGCCTGGATGCCATGGGCCAGCGGGCTGTATAACAGTCTCCTATAATACATCACTGTCCAGAACAGCCTGGTATACCTGACGTTTCGGTAAGCCTTTTTGCGACGCCACCTCACGGATGGCGTCTTTTTTATTTATCCCCCGTTCAATTAGCATCTGTACGGCTTGTATCACATCAAGACCAGCAAAGCTATCCGCCTCTGCCGCCACCACCTCATCGTCAGAAATCCCCGCCACAATCAATGTAAATTCCCCGCGTGGCTGATGTTCATTAAAATGTAAGCTAATGCTCCCCAGAGTACCCCGGACGAATTCTTCGAATTTCTTAGTCAGTTCTCTGGCGGCAACCGCCTGGCGATCGCCTAAGGCGGACTTAATTTCTTCTAGTGTGGCCTTCAGCCGGTGCGGCGATTCATAAAACACCAAAGTATACGGATGCCTGGCCAGCTTAGCAAGCAGTTCCCGCCGGTGCTTATTGGTCTTAGGCAAAAAGCCGACAAAGGTAAACAACGTAGTATCAAGCCCTGAGGCGATAAGAGCCGTTAACGCCGCGTTGGGCCCGGGCAGCGGTACAACCGGGATATTCTGCTCAATCGCCAAACGCACCAGATCAACGCCGGGATCAGAGATACCCGGCATACCGGCATCGCTGACCAGGGCAATGGTTTCTCCCTGCAGCAGGCGCCTCACAATCTCCGGTCCGCGTTCGGCCTTATTGTGTTCATGATAACTAATGAGCGGCACATGGATATCAAAATGGTTGAGCAGCTTGATCGTGTGCCTGGTATCTTCGGCGGCAACGGCTGCGGCTTCTTTTAATACCCGAACGGCCCGGAAGCTCATATCTTCCAGATTGCCGAGCGGTGTCGGGCATAGGTATAATGTACCTGGCTGATTCACAGCATTCACCTGTCCTGCCTGTTAAAATAGAGCTTCATAATATCTTCACTATAGTTCCCGTCAGCAGCATATACAATCAACGGCGGCAATACATCCAGCCCGGGCTTGGCGCCACGCACACCCTCGATCAGTACCATATTGGGCTTTTTATCCATTGCCGGATATACAAGCTGCAAGCGTTTGGGCTCAATACCGGCCTGGCACATCGCCAGCGAAATCTCGGCCAGCCGCTCAGGCAGATGCACCATGGCAAACCGTCCGCGGTACTTTACAAGATATTTGGCGGCAGCAACTACCTCGGCCAGATTTGCCGTCACTTCATGACGGGCCATGGCTACCCGGTCATTGGGACTTATGTAACCGCCCCCTACAGGACGGTAGGGAGGATTGGAAACAACCAGTTCACAGCCGCCACCGGGAAAAAAGTCCTTAATCCGGCGCAAGTCCCCCTGGATAATAGACAGCCTGTCCTCAAGCTGATTGAGACAGGCTGACCTTTGCGCCATATCGGCCATAACCGGATTTAGTTCCAGGCCGGTAACGGCTGCCGCCCCTCGCGCCAAGAGCAGCAAACCAATAACCCCTGTTCCTGCCCCCAGATCAACCGCCGTCCCGCCAGAGCGCAAGCTGGCAAAATGAGCCAGCAGTACAGCATCCAGGGAAAAACAGAACTGGTCAGGATGTTGAATCAATTTTAGATCATTAATAATAAGCTCATCCACCCGTTCACCGGGTTTCAGTTCAACCTCACTGGCCATTACTCTTTTTCCACTACCTCATCCCAGGGGATGATCAGGGTTTTACCTTCTGCCAGGCTAATCGTTGCTGTCCGTTTTTGTTGATTAATAGTAATTACCTTGCCTTCGCCCTCAACAGTAATCACCTCTTTGCCGACTGTCGGCGGCACAACCTTTTTGACGCAGCAGCCGGTATAGCAGTCATTCTCGTACTTCAGGCAGCACATCAACCGGCCGCAGATACCGGAAATCTTGGTGGGATTGAGCGATAAGTTCTGGTCTTTGGCCATGCGAATGGACACAGGCTCAAAATCTCCCAGAAAAGTGGCGCAGCACAACGAGCGGCCGCAGCAGCCAATACCATTCATTAACTTGGCTTCATCTCTTACGCCGATTTGCCGCAGTTCAATCCGGGTCCTGAACACACTGGCCAAATCCTTTACCAGCTCGCGAAAGTCGATACGCCCTTCAGCGGTAAAATAGAAAATAATCTTATTTACATCAAAAGTGTATTCTACATCAACCAGGTTCATGGGCAACCCATGGGCCTGAATTTTTTGTTCACAAATTTTAAAGGCTTCTTTTTCCTTTTTCCGGTTATCCTTAACCTTTTCCTGATCCTCAGGCGTAGCCTTGCGCAGCACCGGTTTCAGCGGAGCAACAATTTGATCGTCTGCCACTTCACGCGCGCCGATAACCACATCACCAAATTCAAGACCTCTTGCGGTTTCGACAATGGCATGCTCGCCGGCATGAATGTCAATACCGCCCGGATCAAAATAGTATATTTTACCCGCCTTTTTAAAGCGGACCCCAACTACTGTCAACATGATTTTCTCCTTTTTCCGGTAAATCTTTTAATTTTATGAGTAATTCTTCTAATGCCAGGCGGGTATTCGCATTGCTCCCAATGGCACGGATTGTATTCTTAACTACGGTCATAGCCGCTACGCATCGCCCTTCAGGCCAAGCCGCTGCCCAGCCGTCCAGTTGAGGTCTAAGGTCAATATTATACAGCAGCCGCGCGTTATGCCCACCGGCCACCAGCAGTACATCCCGGAGCAGATATAGAAAATATTCCAGTACAGTTATAATAGCCTTTGTTTCCAGACTGTCAAGCTTGGCCGTCTGCTCCCAGACAGCCATCATATCACGACTTTCGAGGCTGGCAAACAGGCCTGCCGCCATATCCCGCTGTGCCAAGCCGTCCGGAGCCAGCAGAGTGAGTGCTTTCCCCATCCGCCCGCCGCTCAGCCGGGCCGCTACCGCAGCCGCCTCCAGGCTGTAACCCTGGTGCACCAGAGCTTGCTCAAGGAGTGCTGCAGGCAATGGATAAAACTTAAGGTTGCGGCAACGGGACAGAATGGTCGGCAAAAGCGGTTTCGCCGTGCCTGCCACCAGGATAAAAACAAAGCCGGCCGGCGGCTCCTCCAGCAGCTTGAGCAAACTATTGGCGGCCTGAACTGTCATAAACTCGGCATCCTCGATCAGACAGAGCCTGCCCGGACTGACAGCCGGAGCCAGGGACGCAAAATGCTGCAATGCCCGGATCTGGTCAATCTTAATTGTCGCCCCCTCAGGCGCAACCAGGGTAAAGTCAGGATGCGCCTCTCTGCCGTACAGCACACAGGAGGAACAGTGCCCACACGGTTTTGTGCCGCCGGCATTGCATAAAATTCCGGCAGCCATTATGCGGGCGGTCAACCCCTTACCGATACCTGACGGCCCGGTAAATAGCAAGGCATGCGGTATCGCACCGCTGACCAGCATGGCTTTGAGTACCTGTACAGCGTCCTGGTGGCCAATGACTGCATCCCAATGCATAACCATCAGGTATACAGGTCAACCAACATACCGCGCACTGCGTCATGCTTGGCCATGATTGATAACTGCCGGTCCTGGCCTGCGCGTACGTCTTCTGCCATTTCCGCCAATTTTTCATCAATCTGCCTGATGGTTGTAAACATCTTCTGGCGGCCATGACGATCCCAGCCGGTACGGGATTCCAGACTGTACATCCGGGCTACGGCTTCACCGATAAACTTTCGCACATTTTCCCGGTATGACTTAAGTTCACTATATGTTGGCATCTGTGATAACCGGCTGCCGCTTTCATCAATATCGGCCAGTAATGCTTGCAGACGCTCGGTTGACTGCTTTTCCTGCGTTTTTCGCAGGTCGGAGGCAAAATAGCCGCCTGCTTTTTCCGACTTGACATTCTGCTCGCGGTCGCTCAACACCGGTTGGTTGCTCACACCAAAGGTATTTACTTTCATACTCATCTAATTTAATCCTCCTGCCCCGAAACTATACGGCAGATTACCTTCTTCTTATCCCTTAAATTATATATGGTTTCAATAAAATAATCAAATATTTGCCAAATATCCACCAAAAACAAAAGCAGGGCCTGATTAAGCCCTGCCGATCATCCTGTGAAGTTCCTGATAAATTTCCTCATGAATCTGTTCAATAGTTTTTATTTGGCCGCTATCGGTACAGTCCACCCTGTGCCAGCCAAAGGTTGCGGCAATGTCACAGGCATTGGCAAAACAATAGGACAAGTAGTCACTGTCTTGTTCATGAATATCTTTGACATTGCCTGCTTTATTTTCCCGTCCGCGCATAAGTTCCCGGCTGACCGCCGGCGGCATTGCCAGAAAAAAAACCTTATCAGGAACCGGCAAACCGCATTTGGTAAATTCAAAATCCCCTAACCATTCCAGATAACGTTCTTTCTCAGCCTTGTCTTTGATTTTGGCTGCCTGATGAATCATATTGGAAGTAGTATAACGGTCGGCAATAACGATCCCGCCGTTTAGATAAAACTCCTCCCATTCCTTTTTATAAGACGCAATCCGGTCAACCGCGTAAAAGGCCGAGGCCGCATAGGCATTGACATCCTCAGGCCGCTCTCCGAATTCCCCATTCAAATACATTTTGACCAGAGCCGACGACTGGCTTTGGTAATTGGGATAGTCCACCTTACGCACAGTAAAGCCTTCTGCCGCAAGACGGGCAGCCAGCTTCCCGGACTGAGTGGCCTTGCCGCTGCCGTCAGTGCCTTCAATAACAATTAATTTGCCGCGCATAGTTCCTCCGTCAATCCACCACTTTAATGGTTTTAAGTAAATAGTCTTCCGGCCCTGAGATATGCAGCCCGGCCTGCTGCAGCACATGACAGTAATCAATAATCTCCTGGCTAATCTTTTCCCCCGGACAAAGCAAGGGGATTCCCGGGGGGTAGAAGGTGACTATTTCGGCACAGGTCATGCCTGCCGCATCCCGGAACGGCACCATGCAGGTATTGCCAAACAGCGCATCCCGGGGTGAGATGACTTGTTCCGGTGACGC
Organism: Sporomusa sp. GT1; assembly: GCF_014634905.1. Lineage (NCBI taxonomy): Bacteria > Bacillati > Bacillota > Negativicutes > Selenomonadales > Sporomusaceae > Sporomusa > Sporomusa sp. GT1. Next base: position 15,487 of record NZ_BMBX01000014.1, read on the forward strand.
CGGATGCTTACCTGCGGCATAAATGGAATTAATGGCCGAAAAATCGCGTGTCCCATGGTGAGTAGCCGCCATATCCCGGAGGGCAGCCACCAGTGCCTCCACTTCGCGTTCGGTATCGCCAAGCGTAATGAGGAACAAAATGTTATATACATCAGATAACTCTACCTGAACTTTATATTTATGGCGCAAAATCCGCTCGGCTTCCGCCCCTTTTAAGCCCAGGCCTTTGACGGTGACAGTAACCTTAGTCCAATCCATGCTGTACACACCGGGATTGCCCAGTTTTTCCTCACCAAAGCAATACAGTCCGGGAATTTTGTTTATCTCCTGCCGGGCCTGGTTAGCCAAATCGACAGCCCGTTCAATCAGTTCACGCCCTTGTGTGGCCATCTGCATTCTGGCGACATCCAGGGAAGCCAGCAGAATATAATTAGGACTGGTTGACTGAACTAACTGCAGCATGGCCTTAAGGCGCGGCACCCTGATCCGGCCTTCGCGGCAATGCACTAAGGAGCATTGGGTCAGGGCCCCGATAATTTTATGAGTGCTTTGGGCCACAATATCGGCACCGGCATCAAGGGCCTGAACCGGCAGCCTGTCCGAAAACTTAAGATGCGGTCCATGCGCCTCGTCAACAACCACCGGAATACCATGGCCATGCACAATATCAACTATTTTTTTCAGATCGGTAGCCACACCGTAATAGGTGGGATTAATAATAAGCACACCCTTGGCGTCAGGATGCTCTGCCAATGCCTGAGATACCGCCTCCGGGGTAACCCCCATAGCCAGCCCCAGCTCGTTATCCACCTCAGGCTGCATGAATACCGGAATAGCACCACTTAAAATAATGCCGCCAATGATGGAGCGATGGGAATTGCGCGGCACAATAATCTTGTCACCAGGTCCGGCAATGGTAAGAATCATCGCATAAATCCCGCCGGTAGTGCCATTAACCACAAAGAAGCTATGATCTGCCCCGTAAAGGTCGGCTGCCAAATCCTGTGCCGCCTTGATGGGACCATGCGGCTCATGTAAATCATCAAGTTCAGTCATAAGCGCTAAATCAAGAGCCAGGGTTTTCTGCGGCACCAGGTCAGCCAAAGCCTGATGCATGCCTTTGCCCATTTTGTGTCCTGGTGTATGAAAAGGAATTACTTCATCATTTACATAAGTATTCATAGCTGCCAGCAAAGGCACTTTCCGTTGGTCAAGCACACCGCCACCGCCTTTTCTTTCTTCCTCTATTATACCCTTGCAGGTTGTAAATATTTTAGCATACACCCCTTACCCGGTACAAGCTGCCAAGACAAAGCAGCAATCAAGGCAGAAAAAATTGCCGGGTGCAAACAGGGAAAGCAAAAGCCGCCGGTCAATTGCCGGCGGCCTTGTAACACTAATTAAAGCTATATCTCATTAATACAGCTTAGCAAATTCCTTGCCGAACTGTATAGCGCCCTCGGTAGTTTGCGCATCCGGATTCCACAAGCCTTTGAAACCGTCATTTACAACCGCAAACCCAGCCGAAGCCAGCATCTCATTAATAATCTTAACCGATTCGCCGCTCCAGCCATAGGCGCCAAAAGCAGCGGCTTTCTTATTTTTGAAGGCCAAGCCTTTAATTTCTTCCATAATCCCGGCAATGGAAGACAGAACGCCTTTGTTGACAGTGGGCGACCCTACCAGAATGGCTTTGGATTTGAATACTTCGGTAATGATGTCATTCTTATCCCGGCGGGCGGTATTAAACAGCTTGATGTTTACTGACGGATCGCCGGCTTTTATGCCTGCGGCAATAGCCTCAGCCATTTTGCGGGTACCGTCCCACATGGTATCGTACAGAATAGTGATCTGATTTTCTTGATAATCTTTAGCCCATTCGGTATACTTGGTAACAATTTGCAGCGGATTATCGCGCCAAAGCACGCCATGACTTGGACAAATCATAGCCACCGGCAGATTAAAACCGACAACCTCCTGAATTTTGCGGTCAACTAAGCGGCTAAAGGGCGTAAGAATATTGGCATAGTATTTGATACACTCTTTATACAGTTCATCCTGGTCAACAAGGTCGTTAAACATATATTCAGAAGCATAATGCTGACCAAAGGCATCGTTACTGAATAAAATATTGTCGCCTGTAAGATAGCACATCATCGTGTCCGGCCAATGCAGCATCGGCGCTTCGACAAAGATAAATTCCTTGGAACCGATATTGAGCTTGTCCCCGGTTTTGACCACCTGAAAATTCCAATCCTGGTGATACTGGCCTTTTAACGACTTAACTGCATTGGCAGTACAATAAATCGGGGTATTGGGAATCAATTTCATTAACTGGGGTAATGCGCCGCTATGGTCAACCTCACCATGGTTTACAATAATGTAATCAATTTTATCCAGGTCTATTTCCTGCTGAAGATTTGCCACAAATTCCTGGGCAAAAGGCAGCCATACCGTATCAATGAGGACATTTTTTTCATCGCGAATCAAATAAGAATTATAGGTAGAACCCTTGTGCGTAGAGTATTCCTCGCCATGGAATTTTTTCAATTCCCAATCTACCTTACCAACCCAGGTTACATTATCTGTAATTTTAAAACGCATAGTTACTACCTCCCCTAATATTCTGTGATAATAATATTATACCACTTTTCTCCATAACTGCCGTGACGATAATCACAAAAACGCAATTTTCCGCTTAACCGTCATAACCCACAAATGGCTGAGATGCCTTGTTATAATTGCCCAAGATAAAATAAATATTCCCCAAACCTTCGACAAATACGCCCCCCTAGCCTGCTACAATTCCAAAACAAAGTAAAGAAAAGAAGCACTGCCTTGTTAGCTACAAAGACATGCTTCTTTTTCTTATCAGGCAGGTTATACAGACTTGCTCAAATTATTCTGCACAAGAGAAGGGAACGATGGTAACAGGGCAAGGCGCGGCATTGACCACACCATAGCTGACACTGCCAAGCACTCCGCCAACCAGAGGATTCATTCCCCGTGAACCCATGATGATCATCCGCACACCGGTAAGTGCGCATCCCGGTTCACCACTGGTATCCGGCAAGGCTTCCAGACAAATCTGCTCTTTAGCATCGCCAACTCTTAACTTTAATTCATATTCTACCTGAGCAGCTTCTAATATTTCTTTTGCCGCAGGCACGACCTCCGCAAAAAGCTGCTCCTGATATTCACGAATAGTGTTATTAGAAAAAAACATTTTGGAATGGACGGTCCGAAACGTCGGTTGAACATTTAATACTACAATTTTTTCCTGCAGCAGTTTTCCCAAACTAATCGCCAGTCGCAATGCTTCGATTGAATTCTTTGATCCATCAAACGGAACTAGAATATTTTTTTTCATGGCCATCCCCCTTATGATCGTTTCTAAAGATAATTAATTCGCCATAAATTTTTTATGTCCTCTATTTTCGTGTCCATAAAATCCAATAAAGCTTTGCTTTAAACCGTCCCGGTTAAGGGCCGAGCGGTACGGTAACAAAAACCCGGGTGCCTTTGCCAACCTCTGATTTTATGGTAAGTTCACCACGCAACAGGTTAATACGCTCCCGCATACCCATCAGACCAAAGCTTTCATTGCCCACCGATTCGACGGTATCAAAGCCCCTACCGTCATCTTCGACAACCGCCGAAACCACACTTGGCCGAAAATCAATACGAACCCAGATGTTGGAGGCTTTCGCATGTTTTTCGACATTACTAAGTGCCTCCTGGATAATCCGAAATAAACCTATCTCAATATGAGGTTCCAGTCTTTTCTCAGTGCCAAGCACCTTCACCTCGGAAAAAACAGCACTTCGCTCTTTAATGGTTTCCAACACCTTCCGGATAGTAGGAACCAGTCCCAAATCATCCAGTGTCATGGGCCTAAGGTCAAAAATTATTTTTCTCGTCTCTTTCAAGGCTATCCGCACCTGCTCGCGCAAATCCCCTAATTCATGTTTGGCTCTGGCAACATCGGACTCCATGAGACGTTCACATACCTCGGCCCGGAAGACGATATTGGCCATAGCCTGCGCCGGACCGTCATGAATTTCCCGGGATACGCGCCGCCGTTCTTCTTCCTGGGCTTTAATAATTTTGGCGCCGAAATTCTGTCTGGCCTGCAACGATTCAATCTGGGTTACAACATCACCCATCTGGCTGCCCCAATACCCCAATACGGCTCCCACCTGCGAGGCTAATTCCTCGGCTTTTTCCACCGTGCTCTTCAAGGTCTTCAGCCTAAGCTCCAGCTCATCCCGCTGGCGTCGCAGATTTTGCTCCTGCAGCCTGGCCATAGCCAGTTCAAGCTGAACATTGCTGGTATCCTCATAGGCAGCCTTGATATCGTCTTCCGTGTATTGGCGGAAATTCCGGCTGACCTCCATCAGCCGGTAGCGTGACCTGCGTTCTTTCTTTTCCAGTTCATCCACTCTAAAGATTATGTCTGCCGTTTCCTGTTTAACACGTTCGACATCCAGACGAACCTTTTCCATCTCGACCCGGGCAGCGTCATATATGTCAAATATCTGTGCCTTGCTTCTTTCTACTGCAGCGATGGTGTTTTTTACAATTTTATCAAGGGCCTTTGCGTCAATATTTATCATTCTGTCACCACTCTTGCTTTACAAATACTAGGGTCAAATTCACCATACTCAGTACAATCCCTACTGAAGCAACATACACCAAAAAAGAGGGCGAAGCTTCCCCCCTCTTTTATTTACTGTATTTGGTCACTATATATGCCTGATAACCTTGTCTGCCATGGTAAACAATCACAGGATTTCTATAATATAATTTTACATTTTTTGCAGCAGGTAAGTCAAGAGTGACTGCCGGCAGCATGATCGCCAGGCCGAAGCGCCGCCGGTACCACGATTTTACCCCCCGCCCCGCTCACAACCAGCGCTTTTTGCGGAAAAAGCAAACCATCAGCAAGCCCATTGCCAGCATAACCGATAGAATCAGGAAATAACCGTATTCCCACCGGAGTTCGGGCATATATTCAAAATTCATGCCATATACTCCGGCAATAAAGGTAAGCGGAATGAAAATGGTCGAGATAATTGTCAGCATTTTCATGACCTCACTCATTCTGTTGCTAATGGTTGATAAATAAATATCCAGCATGCCTGATAACATATCCCGGTAAATCTCAACCGTCTCAATTACCTGAATTACATGGTCATAGACATCCCGCAAATAAATAAAGGTTGCTTCCTGAATGTGGGAAGCCCGCCCCCGCTCCAGGGCGCTGACTAATTCCCGCACAGGCCATACCGCTTTGCGCATAAACAGCAGGTCATGTTTAAGCGCATGCAGTTCATGTAATAACTCAGGCCGCGGCTGAACGGCAATTTCATCTTCGAGAATTTCAATTTTTTCTCCTAAATGTTCAAGCAGCAAAAAGTAATGATCAACCACACAGTCAAGCAAAGCATAGAACAAATAATCTGCTCCCAGCCGGCAAATCTTACCCCGCTGGTTCTTAATCCGCTCATAGACGTTTGATAACACATCCTTATCGCCAGGCAGACTTTCCATGAAAGAAATTACATAATTAGGCCCTAAAATAAAACTGACCTGCTCATCCTTATAATCTGCTTCCCAGGCTGTTATTGCCAGCGATTTCACGATTACACACAAATACTCGCCATAATCGCCAAGCTTAGGGCGTTGATTGGTATGCAAAATATCCTCCAGCACCAGCGGATGAATGGCAAACTGGCGGCCAATGCCCTCGACGGCATGAGAGGTAAGACCCTGTACATGGATCCAGGTTACACCGGGCCTTTCCACCAGTTGCGCCAAATCAGCTATCGCAACATCATTTATTTCGGTAACCGCATCACTGTTATAATTCAGCACAGTAATATGCGCTTTATCGGTACGGGTATCACCAAAATACAGTAAGGTCCCTGGCGGTAAGCCAACCTTGGAAGCCAAATTTTTCGCTAGTCTCGCCATAATCCACCCCATACAAAAAAAAATACGGCTTGCGCCGAGCCTTTGGCGACGGCAAAAGTCGCTGCTGGCCCGGTTCTTTAAGAAGATTATACTTTCTATTGGTACAAAAATAAGCCAGAAAACATATTCATCTTCTCTGACTTATTCACTCTTGCTAGCTACAGCCCTGCTGGTAACTATATATATTTTTTATTTTAAGAGATTATACTTCTGCAATTTTTGATAAAACCCTGATCTATGAATGCCAAGCAGCCTTGCCGCCTTACTCTTATTCCCCTCCGCTGCAGTCAGCGCCCTCATTATTGCCTGTTTTTCGGCATCATCTTTTATGTCGGCTAACTCATGGGCCCCATCTCCATCCTCGTCTTTGGCCGTAGTTCTGTTTAGCTTCTTAAGCATAGACGGCAGATGTTCAGGCGCAATCATGGTCTCATCATCCATCAAATTAATGACCCGCTCAAGCACATTTTCCAATTCGCGGACATTTCCCGGCCAGTTATACTGCATTAATAAAGCCATGGCCTCCGGGGTTACGCCTTCCACCCAATGCTCAATCTGGTTGCGAATTTTCTTAAGCAGCATCTGACACAATAAGGGAATATCCTCAGTTCGTTCTCTAAGGGGCGGAATTTGAAGGGTAAATATATTCAAACGGTAATACAGATCCTGACGGAATTGGTTCTGCTCGATCATTGCTTCCAGATCACGGTTGGTGGCAGCAATAACACGAATATCCAATTTTATCGTCTTGGTTGCGCCCAAACGTTCCAATTCCCGTTCCTGCAGCACCCGCAGGAGTTTGACCTGCATAGCCAGCGGCATTTCACCAATTTCGTCCAGGAAGATTGTCCCGCCGTTAGCCAGTTCGAATTTGCCGGGTTTTCCGCCTTTACGCGCACCGGTAAAGGCACCTTCTTCATAGCCGAATAATTCGGCCTCCAATAGATTTTCCGGCAAAGCTGCACAATTGACCTTAATAAACGGCCCTTGCCGCCGCCGGCTCGCGTTATGTACTGCATGAGCAAACAATTCCTTGCCTGTACCGCTTTCTCCTAAGATCAGGACAGTGGATGTACCTTTAGCAGCTTTGCCGGCCACATCCCGCAGCCACTCTATCTGCTGGCTGTTGCCAATGATACTCTCAAACGTAAACTTGCCGCCATACGCCTTAAACAACTCTTCTTTATAATACTCCAGCTCAGATTCCAGTTTATGGAGCTTCCCGGCCAAAGATTTCAGCTCTCTTATATCTTTAAATACCACATTGCCGACAGCACCGATAATTTCGCCATCTTTAACAATGGGAATTCTGGTAACAATACAAGTATTATCTTTAATTTTCTGGATATCTGTAACTTCGGCTTTACCTTCCTGAGCCACAAGATGCATTCTGGTATTTTCAATAACATCAGCCACATGCTTGCCCACCACCGCTTTAGGGTCAACAGCCAGAAATTCGCTATAGGCTTTATTCAGCATGGTAATATGACCCGTCTTATCGACAACCACAATACCTTCATGCATACTTTCCATAATGGATTCCAGAGTACTCTTAAGCCTTTTTATATCTTCAAGCTGAGTCACTACTTCGTTGAATTCGGTAATATCCTGAAAAATCCCAACCGCACCGACAAGCATGCCATCTTTAATAATCGGGGTACGGTTGGTCAGCACCTCACATTTTCCAATAAATTGACGTTGATTGACCTCTGGCAGACCAGTTTCCATGACACGGATGAGACCTGTATTAGGAATTACGTCATCTACCATTTGACCAATGACATTTTTGGCTTCCAGCCCGCTAATCGTCTCGGCGGCAGTATTAAAAAATGTCACAATACCATGGTGATTAACTACGACTACCCCATTGCAGACAGAATCAAGCACAGCCTGCATCTCCGCCATATCGGTCGACAAGAATGCTTTCGGCCGACGACCCTCTTCCTGTTTTTGCATTCCGAGACCTCCTGTTTCTACAATGTGTCTATCAAGGACAATTATAGAGCGCTATCCTGTTAGTGTCTATAGCAAAGTCTCCTCAGCAAGGATTTTGTCAGAAACTAAAGCAGACTTAGCTTCAGGTGTGGTTTTAATCCCAGCTGAAGGTTAGTCGCCCAACTTCCAGGGACTTGGCCGCTCGCCTGTGCCCGCAGGGCATAACTCCCGCTTGCAGAAGCCGGGAGCCTTAGAGCAGGTTAGCCTCAGGATAAATTATGCAAAAGTGATAACGAAGAATGCAGACATTCCTCGTTATCACCTGTTGGGGACAATAGCGGTTGATCACGTGCTACAGCTATCTCACAGTACTGCTGTTATAGGGTACAAGCTCCGTCGACACTCAGTACTGTTCCATTGATAAATTTGGCATCATCTGAGGCTAAAAAGGCAAAAGCGGCGGCAATTTCCTCCGGTTCACCCAAGCGTCCGGCAGGCACCTTTACTAATATTTTGTCCTGCAGCACCTGCTCCGGAATCTTCTTGACCATGTCGGTGCCAATAAATCCTGGTGCCACACAATTAAAACGCAGGCCGTTTTTCGCCATTTCTTTTGCCCACGATTTAGTCATGCCAATAACGCCCCATTTGGTGGCCGCATAGTTCGTTTGGCCCAGGTTACCATATATACCTACAACCGAAGAAGCAGTAAGCACCACTCCCGCTTGCCGCTCAAGCATATATGGCAGTACTGCCGAAGTGCAATTGAACACACCTGTCAAATTTACATCTATTACAGCATCCCATACTTCTTTGGTCATCTTTTTCATCATTGCGTCTTTAGTAATGCCCGCATTGTTAATCAGTATGTCTATTTTACCAAATGCCTCTATGGTTTTGGCTGTCATAGTCCTGACACTTTCCGGATCAGTAACATTAACCTGAACATAGATGGCTTGCGCACCCTTTTCAGTCACTTCTTTAACCGTAGCTGTGCCGTCGGCAAAATCGGCGACAACAACATTTGCACCCTCTTCGGCAAACCGCAGTGCGGTCGCTTTGCCAATCCCGCTGGCAGCTCCGGTAATAATTACAACTTTGTCTTCTAAACCTCTCATTAGAAATACCTCCTTCTAAAAATAGACCCTCCAGGACACAATAGTGTTCGAGCTTCCAGCTACATTGTATTGCATAAAACATGCCAACACTCAGAAGCAGGAAAGCAGAACGAAACCAATCGGCCTGAGCAGCTGTATCAATTCCTCCCACAGCCCAATCTTTTGGTTGAAAATAATTATAGTGGGAATAACTATACTCATGCTTGACAAGTCACTGCCGGCAAACGACGACGGCACAAAACTGCGCACTGCCTGTCTTACTTCATATACACATTGTCTATTATTATAAACACCCACTCCTCCCTCCAAATAGACACGAACTCCCCCTTACCCTGCTAATTTATACAGAAAATACTTACTTTACTCTTAATTTCAACATTTCTTCCTATTGGCACAATACTTGCTTATAAAATAATCGAACACATATCACCAGGAGAGGAGGCTCGCTCGCAGCTTCAACAGCATGAGCATAGAGACAACACATTCTAAATTTTTTAGGAGGTTAATTAAATGGAAGTAATAGGCATTCTCCTCAGTTTATTTCTCCTTATGTTCTTTGCATACCGTGGGTTTTCCGTAATCTTGTTTGCACCGGTTTTTGCATTACTGGCAGCTTCACTGTCAGGCCTGGCCCTTATGCCGGCCTATACTGAACTATTTATGGCCAAAGCAGTTACCTACATTAAATCGTTTTTCCCGGTCTTCTTACTTGGGGCCGTTTTTGGGAAACTGATGGAAGACACCGGTTTAGCCAAAGGCATTGCCCACGCTATTATTAAAAGTCTGGGTAAAGAACGCGCCATTCTTTCCATTGTTTTGGCAGGCTGCGTGCTTACCTATGGCGGTGTAAGCCTGTTTGTTGTCGTATTTGCTATCTATCCTTTTGCATCAGCCTTATTTAAGGAAGCCGATATCCCCAAAAGATTGCTGCCTGCCACAATAGCCCTCGGTGCCTTTACTGCAACTATGGACAGTATTCCCGGCACACCCCAAATCCAGAATCTTATTCCTACCAACTTTTTCGGCACCAATATTTATGCCGCTCCCATTCTTGGTCTTATCGGCGGTGTAGCCATCTTAGGGTTTGGTATTGCCTGGCTGGAGTATCGCCGTAAAAAAGCCGCTGCCGCAGGTGAAGGCTACGGCAATCATACCCTGAATGAACCGGAAATTAAAGAAGATACCAAGCTTCCTTCCTGGCAGCTGGCTGTTCTGCCACTGTTAACCGTACTTGTAGTTAACTTTATTATGACCAATATGTTCACCTGGAATCCAGCCATGCTTGAGCCTTTTAAAGCTATGAATCTGCCAATGACTGCTCCTGCTGTTAAAAATGTTATCAGCATCTGGTCTCTAATTATCGCCCTGGTTTCCGGTATTGGCTTGACCATTGTCTTAGGCTACAGAAACCTCGGTTCAAGCAGCATGCTGGCAAAATCGCTCAACGCCGGTGCCATCGGCTCGCTCCTGGCCATCATGAATACAGCTTCTGAAGTAGGCTATGGCAATGTTATTGCCTCGCTCTCAGGCTTCAAATCCATCTCCAGTGCATTGATGAGCATTAAAGTGGGCGGTTCGCCGCTGGTATCGGAAGCCGTGACAGTAAATGTCCTCGCCGGCGTTACCGGCTCTGCCTCTGGTGGTATGTCTATCGCTTTAGACTTAATGGCCAAAGACTGGCTGGCATGGGCAAATTCCATCGGTATGTCACCGGAAATACTGCACCGGGTTGCCTCTATGGCTTCAGGCGGTATGGATACTCTGCCCCATAACGGTGCTGTAATTACCCTGCTTGCCGTATGCGGTCTGACTCATAAGGATTCTTACGGTGATATCTTTGTCCTGACCTGTCTCAAAACCCTGATGGTGTTTGTTGTCATTATGCTGCACTCCATGACCGGACTGCTGTAAGTTTTCCTGCGTTAAACTAAAAACCTGTGTTGTTTCGCAACACAGGTTTTTAATTGACCAGGGCATGTCCCCCTGTTTGCACCACAGCCAACCGGCATCAGAAACAACGAGAGAGGAACCGCTTATGGAAGTTTCAATTATTGAGCAATTTATTAAGCTAACTCCGTATTTGGCGGATTTAGCCACAGGTGATATCGGCATAAGTCTGACCAGCAAAGACAGGTATCTGTTTTATCAGCCTGGTAAAACATTGGATTTGCAAGTGGAAGTCGGCTCAGAGCTAAAGCCGGGCAGTGCGGTGTACCGTGCGGTACATGAACGCCGGCGTGTCATGATCAAGGGTGATAAAGCGTTATTCGGCCAGCCCTATATTGCGATTGCTGTCCCGCTGTTCAATGATAAGCATGAAGTGATTGGCGCCGCCTGCTTCCAGGAAACAGTAGTCCGGCAGGAATCGTTAAAAGAAATGGCAGCCCAGCTAGCAACAGCCATCAGCGTTCTTGCCACAACAACCCAGAATATTTCAGCCCAAACGCAGGAACTGTCAGCCGTAAGCCAGACACTGACAAAAGTCTCACTGGAGTCTGCCGCCAGAACAAACGAAAGCGACCAGGTATTGCGCTTAATCCACAACATCGCGGCACAAACAAATTTACTTGGCTTAAATGCGGCGATCGAGGCTGCACGGGTGGGAGAGCAGGGACGGGGCTTCGGAGTTGTGGCTGAGGAAATTCGCAAACTGGCTGCCGGCAGTGCTGATTCTATCAAGAAAATTGATACCATCATAAAAACCATTCAGACAGACAGTCATAATTCCAACTCACAAATTGAACAGATGCACCAGGTATTATTACAGGTAGCTGAAGCTACCACCAGCATCGCCAGCACAGCGCAGCAGCTCAGCAGCATGGCACAGCAACTAGATAACATCGCAGACAGCCTGTTCCTGGACAAATAGCGACCATCCGGACGTAATAGACTGACGTACAGAAAACTAGACATGTGTTTATGCTTGTAAACACATAACTCTGTCGCCGATCTTCCCTTTACCCCGGAAAAGGCATGCCAGTATAAGCTTTATTTAGCTTTAAAGATAAATGGCACGGTTTTTGCATTAATCATAATTGACATACTTTTTAAGAAGGAGAGTGGCATAATGGCCAAAGTAATTAGCGCCCAAGCAGCCGCAAAATTGGTAAAGGACGGAGTTACCGTAGCTACTACCGGTTTTGTCGGCAATGCTCACGCAGAAGCATTGACCGGCGCTCTGGAAGAACGCTTCGTCGAAGAAGGTGCCCCGAAAGCTCTGACACTGATTTACTGCGCCGGACAAGGCGACGGCAAAGACCGTGGATTGAATCACTTCGGCAGGGAAGGTATGGTGAAACGGGCTGTCGGCGGACACTGGAACCTTGCACCCAAACTGGGTAAGCTTGCTGTCGAAAATAAAATAGAAGCCTATAACCTGCCACAAGGCACTCTGACCCATTGGTTCCGCAGCATAGCAGGGCGCAAGCCTGGCGTAATAACCAAGGTGGGCCTAAATACCTTTGTCGACCCCAGGGTTGAAGGCGGCAAGATCAATGATGTTACCACCGAAGACATAGTGGAAGTCATTGAACTTGGCGGCGAAGAATGGCTTTGGTATAAGCCCTTCCCGGTTGATGTTGCCTTAATCCGGGGTACAAGTGCCGATGAACGCGGCAATATTTCCCTTGAGCGCGAAGCCGGCGTTTCGGAGGCATTGGCTGTTGCCCAGGCAACCAAAAGCTCCGGCGGTATTGTTATCGCCCAGGTAGAACGACTTGTAGCCAACGGCAGCATTCCTCCCATGCAGGTAAAAATACCGGGAATCAGTGTTGACTATATTGTTGTCACCGATAACCTCTCGCAGCATATGCAAACCTTTGCCGAGCAGTATAATCCCGCCTATTCCGGCGAAATCCGCGTGCCGCTGTCAGCCATTGCGCCCCTGCCGCTGAATGAACGCAAGATCATTTCCCGCCGTGCCGCTATGGAGCTAATTCCTGATGCCAAGGTAAACCTCGGTATCGGCATCCCTGAAGGAGTAGCCGTAGTGGCTAATGAGGAAGGTATCGGCGATACCCTGACACTAACGGTAGAAGCAGGTCCGGTAGGCGGCGTTCCGGCCGGCGGGCTGAGCTTTGGCGCCGCCATCAATGCCGAAGCCATTATAAGCCAGCCTGAGCAGTTTGACTTCTACGACGGCGGCGGCCTGGACCTTGCATTTTTAGGGCTGGCCGAAACCGACAAGCACGGCAATATCAATGTCAGCAAATTCAAAGGCCGCGTGGCCGGCTGCGGTGGCTTCATTAATATTACCCAAAATGCCAAACGTGTTTTCTTCTGTGGCACCTTTACCGCCGGCGGCCTGAAAATCGAGGTGGCTGACGGCAAACTTGTCATCCGCAATGAAGGCAGCGCCAAAAAATTCCTGGAGCAGGTTGAGCAGATTACCTTCAGCGGCCATTATGCCCAGAAAGTAAAGCAACCGGTCATGTTCATCACCGAACGGGCTGTATTTGAACTGACCGCCGCTGGAATGATGCTTACCGAAATTGCCCCCGGCGTAGATTTAGAAAAAGACATTCTTGCCCACATGGACTTCAAGCCCATTATCTCTCCTGAATTAAAGACTATGGATGAGCGCATCTTCCGCGCCGAACCCATGGGCCTAAGCAAGTAGTAATTCATACAAACAAAGCATAAGGATGGTGCAATTATGAAAGAAGTAGTTATCGTCAGTGCAGTGCGTACTGCCATAGGTAATTTCAACGGTTCGCTGGCCTCAGTTGCCGCAACAGACCTCGGGGCCCTAACCATTAAAGCGGCTGTCGAAAAAGCCGGTATCAATAAAGAAACCATTGACGAAGTCATTTTTGGCAATGTACTGCAGGCAGGCCTGGGACAAAATCCAGCCCGGCAGGCAGCCATAAAAGCCGGCCTTCCTTATGAAACCCCGTCCTACACCATCAACAAAGTCTGCGGCTCCGGGCTAAAAACCGTGAACCTGGCAGCCCAGGCCATTATGACCGATGATGCCGATATTGTTGTGGCCGGCGGTATGGAAAATATGACCCAGGCTCCTTATCTCTTAGACAACAAGGCCCGCTGGGGACTTAGAATGGGAAATGGCAAACTCACCGATGTTATGATTCATGACGGCCTCTGGTGCGCTTTTAATGATTACCATATGGGAATCACTGCCGAAAATGTTGCCGCCAAATTTAACATTACCCGTGAAGACCAGGACCAGTTAGCCTTTGAATCCCAGGCAAAGGCTTTGAAAGCCATCGAAGCAGGCGCTTTTAAAGAAGAAATTTTCCCGGTTGTCATCAAGAGCAAAAAAGGTGATACCACCTTTGATACCGACGAATATCCCAAAGCCGGCACAACCGCGCAGTCGTTATGCGGCTTAAAACCTGCTTTTAAAAAAGACGGCACGATTACTGCAGGCAATGCTTCAGGCATTAATGACGGCGCTGCCGCGCTTGTCATGATGTCTGCTGACAAGGCTAAAGAGCTTGGCCTCAAGCCGCTGGCCCGCATCCGTTCCTTTGCTTCAGGCGGTGTTGATCCTGCCATCATGGGTATGGGCCCGGTACCGGCAGCACGCAAAGCACTGCAAAAAGCCGGCCTGACGATTGCCGACATTGATTTAATTGAAGCCAATGAGGCGTTTGCCGCCCAGTTCCTGGCAGTCGGCAAAGAGCTCGGCTTTGACAAAGAAAAAGTCAATGTCAACGGCGGCGCAATTGCCCTCGGACATCCGATCGGTGCCAGCGGCGCCCGCATCCTGGTTACCTTATTGCATTCCATGCAAGCCAGAAAAGCCAATCTGGGTCTGGCCACCCTGTGCATTGGCGGCGGTCAGGGCGTTGCTACCATTGTAGAACGCCTGTAATAAAGAAAACACGGCTTGCGCCGAGCCTTTGGCGACAGCAAAAGCCGATGTTGCCTTGCCCTAACAGAAAGCTATACTTTCTGTTAGAATTAAAATAGGTTAGCTGCCACCTCCCATTCCACCAGAACGGGAGGTGGTATATTACATATTCTTTAAAAATAAGGAGGTCTAATTATGTTATTTGAACTTACCGAAGACCAGAAAATGACACAAAAACTTGTGCGTGAATTTGCCGAGAAGCAGGTAGCGCCCAGTGTTGCCGAACGGGATGAGCACAGTGAATTTTCCCGCGAGCTGTTTGACGCCATGGGTGAAATGGGTCTCACGGGAATTTGCTTTCCGGAGCAATACGGCGGCGCTGACGGCGATGTATTGAGTTACATCCTGGCGGTAGAAGAACTGTCCAAAGTAGATGACGGCATTGGCATCACCTTATCGGCAACCGTTTCCCTGTGCGCCTGGCCGATTTTTGCCTTTGGCACCGAGGAGCAAAAACAAAAGTACCTTACTCCGCTGCTCGAAGGTTCAAAAATGGGAGCCTTTGGCTTGACTGAACCCAACGCCGGTACTGACGCGGCTTCCCAGCAGACAGTTGCCGTCCTGGAAGGCGACCATTATGTCATTAATGGCAGCAAAATATTTATCACCAATGCCGGTGAAGCCGAAACCTATGTTATCTTTGCCATGACAGACAAAAGCAAAGGGGTAAAAGGCATCTCTGCCTTCATTATCGAAAAAGACATGCCTGGTTTTACCTTTGGTAAAAAAGAGCACAAAATGGGCATCAATACTTCCATTACCATGGAACTGGTATTCCAGGAGCTTAAAGTGCCTAAAGAAAACCTGTTAGGTAAAGAAGGCGACGGCTTCAAAATTGCGATGGCCACCCTTGACGGCGGCCGTATCGGGGTAGCAGCCCAAGCTCTTGGTATTGCACAAGCGGCTCTTGACCATGCAGTGAAATATTCCAAAGAACGGGTGCAGTTCGGCAAGCCAATTGCCAGCAATCAGGCCATTGCCTTTATGCTGGCCGACATGGCTACCAAAGTGGATGCAGCCCGTCTGTTGGTATACCGTGCCGCCTATTTGAAAGATAAGGGCCTGCCGTATTCCAAAGAAGCTGCCATGGCCAAACTCTATGCCTCCGATGCCGCAATGGCCGTTACCACCGATGCCGTGCAAATTTTCGGCGGCTATGGCTACAGCCGCGAATATCCTGTTGAGCGCCTCATGCGCAATGCCAAGATTACCCAAATATACGAAGGAACAAACCAGGTACAACGCATGGTTATCTCCGGAGCCCTTTTACGCTAAAGATACCTTGAGCGGTATAAATAAGACACGGCTTGTGCCAACATAACGGGCAGCACAAGCCGCTGCCCTTATATACCTGGAATAGCATGTTCATAAAACAGGAGGCAATTTAGTTATGGAAATAGTAGTTTGTGTCAAGCAGGTGCCTGACACTACCGAAGTAAAAATCGACCCTGTGACCAATACCCTGATCCGTCAAGGAGTTCCCAGCATTGTCAATCCTTTTGACAAAAACGCCGTAGAAGCAGCCTTACAGCTTAAAGATACACATGGCGGCAAGGTAACTGTCATTTCCATGGGGCCGCCCCAGGCCAAGGACGCGCTGAAAGAATGTCTGGCCATGGGAGCTGATGAAGCCATTCTCTTAAGCGACCGGGCTTTCGGCGGTGCCGATACCCTGGCTACCAGCCACACCCTGGCTGCCGGCATTAAAAAGCTGGGCAAGGTGGACATTATTCTCTGCGGCAAACAGGCCATCGACGGAGATACCGCGCAGGTTGGCCCGGAAATTGCCGAACACCTTGATATCCCGCAGGTAACCTATGTCTCTAAAATCGAGGCCGAGGGCGGCAAGCTCAAAGTAGAGCGGGAACAGGAAGAAGGTTATGAAATCATTGAGGTCTCTACCCCGGTTATGCTGACTGTGGTAAAATCTATAAACATTCCCCGGAACCCGACAGTCAAAGGCACCATGAAAGCCAACCGCAAAGAGATTCCTGTCTGGACGGTAAACGAGGTTACAGTCGAAGCCGAAAAAATCGGTCTCAAAGGCTCACCTACACAAGTGCGCCGGATCTTTACCCCCACGCAGCGTACCCAGGGTGAGATTATTCAGGCAGACACAGCCCGCGAAGCGGCTGCACTGCTGCTACAAAAATTATCTGATGCCAAGATTGTCTAGGGGGTAGTAAATAATGGCTGTAAAAGTAATTGCTGAACAATGCATCGGCTGCAGTGCCTGTGTGGGTACCTGCCCGTTCGGTGCAATCATAATGGAAAACGACAAGGCGGTAATCACCGAAGCTTGTACTGCCTGCGGCGCCTGCGTGGACGTATGTCCGGTGGGAGCCATTGTACGGGAAGTTGAAGAAAAGACGGTTGCCATTGATAAAAGTAAGTACAAAGGGGTTTGGGTATATATCGAGCAAGTCGACGGACGTATCCGTAACGTAAGTCACGAGCTCTTAGGCGAAGGCCGCAAGCTGGCTAACGCCATGAACCAGGAATTAGCGGCTGTATTGATCGGCCAGGACGTAGCCGGCTTAACCAAAGAAGTCATTGCCAGCGGCGCTGATAAAGTCTATTTGGTGGAAGCACCTGAGCTTAAACATTATTCTACCGATGGCTACACCATCACCCTGACTGATTTAATTAATACCTATCGTCCTTCTGTAATTCTCATGGGTGCAACCAATGACGGCCGTGATCTTGGCCCCCGGGTTGCCTGCCGCGTCGGTACCGGGCTTACGGCAGACTGCACCAATTTGGACATTGACGAAGCCACAGGCTTGGTTGCCTGGACGCGCCCGGCATTTGGCGGTAATATCATGGCCACCATTCTGTGCCCTGACCACCGCCCGCAAATGGGCACTGTCCGCCCCAAAGTCTTTAAACGTCCGGAACAAGACTTTGCCCGCTCCGGAGAAATTATTAAGGTGGCCAGCAAGGTAAAACCGGAAGACATTCGCACCAAGCTGCTTGACGTAGTGCCAGTGGGTACCGCGTGCTGTAATCTGGAAGAAGCTGAATTCATTGTTTCGGGCGGCCGCGGCATGTGCAAACCCGAAAACTTCTCGCTCATCGAAGAACTGGCCAGTGCCCTGGGCGGCGCAGTGGGTGCTTCCCGGGCGGCTGTTGACGCCGGCTGGATACCGGCGCTAAACCAGGTTGGCCAGACAGGCAAAACCGTTGGTCCGAAAGTCTATATTGCCTGCGGCATTTCCGGCGCAATCCAGCATTTAGCAGGTATGTCCTCCTCCGATATCGTAATTGCTATCAACAAAGACCCTGACGCTCCCATCTTCAAAATGGCCGACTATGGTATTGTCGGTGATGTCCTGGAGGTAATTCCGGCACTGATTGCGGAAATTAAAAAGAGCAGAGGCGCGAACTAATAGCGGTCAAAAGTAAACCTTCACCGGAAACAAGTCTTATTTTAACAAAAAGGAGTGTTTTTTATGGTGCAAGACGTAAAATTTGCCGACATCCAGGTCGGTGACAAGGCCAGTATGGCCAAGACAGTCTCTGAGTATGACGTATATACCTTTGCCGGTCTCAGCGGCGACTTTAACCCTGTACACATCAACGCTGAATTTGCTAAAAACACAATGTTCAAAGGACGTATCGCTCACGGCATGTTATCGGCCGGCTTTATCTCGGCCCTGCTTGGCACAACCCTGCCTGGCGCCAATACCATTTACCTTGCCCAGGAACTGGCCTTCAAAGCCCCGGTAAAAATTGGTGATACCGTTACCGCCACAGTAGAGGTTATTGAAAAAATCGAAGCCAAGAACCGGTTAATCTTCAAAACCACAGTCATCAATCAGGAAGGCACTTTAGTTATCGACGGCAAAGCCACCGTAATGAAAAAAGGCTAATTAGCCGGGAATAGGCGTTGTGCATCGACAACGCCTATTCTTATAAGCAGTTAGCAAGAAAAATGGGAGGGTTATATCTCATGGAAATTAATAAAGTATTAATTATCGGTGCCGGTCAAATGGGCAGCGGCATTGCGCAAGTTATGGCCCAGGGCGGTCTTACTGTTATTTTGCAGGATATCAAACCGGAGTTTGTGCAAAAAGGCCTGCAAAGCATTGAAAAAAACCTCACAAAGGCTGTTGAAAAAGGCAAACTTGACGCTGACAGCAAAACAGCCATTATGAGTAGAATTTCCGGTGCAACCCAGCTTGACGCCACAACCTGCCAAGTGGATTTGGTGGTCGAAGCTGCCGTGGAAAATATGAATATCAAGCGGGAGATTTTTCAGACACTGGATACCCTGTGCCCTGCCCATACCATCCTGGCCTCCAACACCTCTTCCCTCCCGCTTACCGAAGTAGCTGCCACCACCAAACGGGCCGACCGGGTAATCGGTATGCACTTTTTTAATCCGGCACCTGTTATGAAGCTGGTAGAGGTAATCCGCGGCCTGGCAACAAGCCAGGAAACCTTTAAGCGTATTGAGGCGCTGAGCGTCAGACTGGGTAAAACGCCGGTCAATGTCGCTGATTTCCCTGGTTTTGTCGGCAACCGGATTATGATTCCGATGATCAATGAAGCCATTTATACCCTGATGGAAGGCGTGGCCAGTGCGGAGGATATTGACACAGTGGCCAAATTAGGCTTCAATCACCCCATGGGGCCGCTGGCGCTGTCTGATCTGATTGGTAATGACACCGTACTATATATCATGCAAGTCTTGTATGACGGCTATGGCGATCCCAAATATCGCCCTTGCCCACTGCTGAAGAAGATGGTTCAAGCCGGGTATCTTGGCCGTAAAAGCGGCAAAGGGTTCTTTGACTATACAAAATAATAACAGAAAAATACCGGACAAGCCCTGCTCTGTCCGGTATTTTGGCGCAACGATTGTGATATGGTAAGACAAAAAGAGGCTATGGACACCTTTGCCAAGGTAATCCACAGCCTCTTTGTTTTAGTGCAAACACTACTTACACGGCAGCCGCCAGTTCAAGCTTGGCTTTAATCTCTTCATAGACTTCTTCCCACACAACAATTTGCGTTTTGGCAAAGCCGTTAAAGACGGTCGCCGATGCCGAAGTATACGCGCCGCAGTTAGGCACCAGAATTAAGTCGCCAATTTCCAGCGGCACAGTGGGTTTGTCCCTAAACATAATGTCCAGGGAATCGCAGCTTGGCCCGGCAAAGGTTGCCGGAATTTTTTTGCCGGTCTTAAAGGTTTCAAGCTCAAAATCCCAGTGGTCAAAAATAACGCCGGAAAAGGTGCCGTACAAACCGTCATCCAGAAAATACCACTGTTGGTTGTTGCGTTCCTTGGTGCCGATAACCTGCGTAATAAGATTAACCGCAGTACCGCAAATATAGCGGCCAGGTTCGGACCAAATTTCAGTGTCAGGAAAATACTGTCTGACAACTTTATAAATTTCCGCAGCCATGACGGCAACATCCGGTTCCTCGGTCAAGGTCGGGATAGGAAAACCGCCGCCAATATCAAGAATTCTAAGGTTCATACCCCGCTCGGCAGCAGCGCTAAACAGCTCCCGGCAAGATTTGAGCGCCTCAAGGTATGCCGCATTATCTGTTGACTGGCTGCCAACATGAAAGCATAAACCGGCAACATCCAGTCCGGCAGCCTGGGCCTTGGTCAAAAGCGCCAGCGCTTCATCAGCATGGGCGCCAAACTTTTTGTTAAGGTCAACAAGCGCATGCGGATTGTCCACCCGTATCCGCAGCAGCACCGTAGCTCCCGGTTCGGCGGCCGCCATCTTGCCAATTTCACTTTCACAATCAAAGGTAAATTTATTCACCCCGACAGCATGCGCTACCTTCAGGCCGCTTGCCGTTTTCATAGGATTGGCATACACCATACGCGCCGAATCAATGCCCATACGATTGAGCATTTGCATTTCGCCGTCGGAGGCGACATCAAAATAACCGCCAAGCTCATGAATCTTCCGGACAATACGCTCATCCGGATTGGCTTTGACAGCGTAATATATTTTAACACCCGGCATATTCTCTGCCAACAGATTGTAATTAAGTTCAATTTGTTCTAGGGACAGCACCAAAAGCGGTGTGCTGTAGGTATCGGCCAGCGCCTTCACAGCATTCTGGGATAACCTAAAATATTTCACTTATCATCGCTCCTTCATGACCAAAAATTTTTGAAAATTACTATATGATTGTAACATAACTGACCCAAAGTGCAAGTACATTTTCTAAAAAAAATAAAACCCGCATACCTCTATAGGATATGCGGAAAATTACATAGTAAGCCTGGGATTTATTATGCAGTTTTGCGCCATTTTTCCAGCAGGATATTGCGTGGACTTACACCACTGTTTAATAGCCTGGCAGCATAGGTTTTACCCTTGTTTATCTTTTCCATAACCGCGAGTGACGACCTGGGGTCGCCATAGATGCACCACATGCCCCGGCAGCTCAAACATTCCTGTCCTTTACCCATAAAACCCAGTACATCCTTGAGCGGTATACCCAGCAGGAGTCCGATCTCATGCGGACACCCGCCCTGATACCGTTGCTTTAAGCATTCTATGTTTTCATATAGGGGACAATCGGCTTTGTAGCCAAACTCCTCCAGAAACTGGCAATGTTCAGTTTGTTTTAAACACCCTTCCAAACTTTCCGGGTGATAAAACAATACCGTAAGGCTGTTGCCCTTCTCCCTGACAATCGTCCAGTCGATAGTAGCCTCACGCAGGAAGGCGGCGCCAAATTTACGCCAAAAGGTTTGCCGGGAAAATCTGCGGCAGTCGGCAAAGGTAAGCAGTGTCGCCGGTTTTTCCCCTAAAATAGTGGGTGCTAATTCAATAATCAACCATCGGAAAAAGTCAGCAGGAGTATTTTTGTTGTCTAGCTTTATAAAAGTCTTACCTGTTTTCATCCACATCATCGCTGCCCCTTCCATGTATCGTTTTCCCCTATAGTATTCAGTGCACGTCTAATTTAAGTATATTGATTATCATTATCATTTGCATTGTTAGTATACCCTTTTTTTCCCTTGCTGTCAATTGCCATTCCTCAACCTTTGCAGGCAAAAAGGAAAAAAGTATTGAGCTTATGGTAAATGCAGGATAGAATATACTTATACTGCCAAGCTAACACTAACATATGAAAGGAAGTGTAACCTGTATGAAACCAGTATCACTGGCTTATGGAAAAAACGGCTTGAAAATTATGGTACCCGACCGCGCAGTAATAATCGAACCCCGCCATTTACCTGGACTTGCTGATGAAAGGACAGCCGTACAAGAGGCTCTCCGCAAGCCGCTGGGGACACCGCCTCTCAAAGATATGGTTACCGCGAAAGATACTGTTGCCATTGTTATTTCTGATATGACCCGCCCTACCCCGAATGACAAGCTGGTTCCCTGGCTTCTGGACGAACTCGCCCATGTGCCTAAAGAAAACTTTGTCATTATTAACGGTCTTGGCAGCCATCGGGCCAACACGGAAGCAGAGCTTATTCAAATGCTGGGCCAGGAAGTGGTTGATACCGTACGAATTATCAACCATAATGCTTTTGACCCTGAAGAACTTGTACTGGCAGGTAAAAACAGCTATGGCTCTGATGTTTATCTCAACAAAGTCTATGTAAACTCTACCTTTAAAATTGTAACCGGTTTTATTGAGCCGCATTTCTTTGCCGGATTTTCCGGCGGCCCCAAAGGCATTAACCCCGGGATTGCCGGTATTACAACAATTCAAGGCTTCCATAACGCCCAAATGATCGGCAACCCGCAAAGCACCTGGGGCGTAATTGAAGGCAATGTGGTCCAGGATGCAGCCACCCAAAACTGCCTGATGGCTAAACCGGACTTCATGCTGAATGTTACTCTCAACGGCAACAAAGAAATTACCAGCGCCTTTGCCGGTGATGTAATTACAGCCCATCGTGCCGGCTGCGCCTTTGTCAAGGAACACGCCATGTACCCGGTTGATCAGCCGTTTGACCTGGTTATTACCACCAACTCAGGCTATCCGCTGGACCAAAATCTGTACCAAACAGTCAAAGGTATGAGCGCAGCCGCCCAGATTGTCAAACAAGGCGGAGCTATCCTTTCCTGCTCCGAATGCTCAGACGGCGTACCTGACCATGGTAACTTTGCTAAAATCCTTAAATCAAAAGCTACTCCTGAGGAACTGTTGGCGATGATTAATGACCCCAGCTACTCCGTATTTGACCAATGGCAGGTGCAGGTGCTGGCGATGATTCTCCTGAAAGCCGAATGCTACCTGTACTCAGGACTTGATGAACAAACAGTGCGTGATGCTAAAATCATTCCGGTAGCCAAACCCTGTGATGCCATCACGACAGTGTTAAATAATAAACCCGGTGCCAGTGTTGCCGTATTGCCACTGGGGCCGCTGACCATCCCGTATGTGAAATAGCCGGCTATCCCGGGCCGCAAACCAATTTATTGCCCGGGATACCGTGAGGAGGAAATATTATGACAAACCTTACCTACGAGCAATTCTCAGGCCAAGCCGCCGAGCTTATTCCCAAGAACGCCTTTATGACCACCGCCCATGGCGGCAAAACCAATACTATGACCATCGGCTGGGGCAGTGTCGGCATCATGTGGAGAAAACCGGTATTTACCGCCCTGGTACGCCAATCCCGCTTTACCAAAGAGCTTGTTGAGCAAAGCGGTGAGTTTACCATTACCCTGCCGCTGAGCGAAATGAAAGAAGCCCTGGCACTATGCGGCACCAAATCCGGCCGCGATATGGATAAAATTGCGGCTGCCAAGCTTACTCTGGCTGACAGCCAGGCCATCACCACCCCTATCATTGCCACTCCCGGCTTGCAGCTGGAGTGCAAAGTAGTCTTCAAACAGACTATGCAGCCGGAAAATCTCGCTGCTGCCGAGCAGGCCTCGTGCTATGCCGATGGCGATTACCATACCCTGTACTTTGCTGAAATAGTGGCGGCTTACAGAACCGAGTAAAAACTTGTTTTTTCAGTCTTTTCTTAGCTATGTTTAAACGACAGGATTTTGGCCACACATTTTTACAGACAAAAAGGAGGTCGCAGGCTGTACAGCCTGCGGCCTCCTTTTTTCCTCGCTTCCATGAAAAGGGCCGCTGTAAAAACGGCCCGAACAATTAAAATACCCGCTTAAGCTGCACCGTCCCGGTTACACCTTCCCGTTTCCCGGCATATCCCTGAAGACCGAGTTCAAGGGTGTTGCTGCTCGCCGGGCGGCTTTTGAAGCTCATGCCAAGCTCAACAATACCTGTGCCGCCCTTCAAGCTTGGCGCTTCCAGGTCTAAACCATAGACGCTGCCTTTAGCCTTGCCGTCAAATTCGTATTCATACGCCAGTCCCACATAGCTGGCTCTTTTGCCGTCAGGCTTTTCCTGGCTCAGCCGCACCCCACCCCGCAGACGACTTGAGTCAACACCGGCGAAGCTGAACGGTTCGCCTGCCACTCTTACATCGCTGCCGTTTTGGTGTGTCCAGAAATATTTAGCGTAGTAATCAAGCGTCTTGTTACCCTCGGTTTTAAGCTTCCCGATGCCGATGTGTGCGCCATAATAGCCGGAGTTAGTGGTGTAGGAAGCATTATTTAAGTCGCCGCTGTCAAAGGTCGTCCGGCTTTTTCCGCCCCGCACCGAGCCTTCCAGGTAGCGTCCGTCCGGCGCGTCATGCCGGAGGAGCGCTCCTAAGCCATAGTAGCTGGTGTCGCCGTCGCCACGGACGCTGGGCATATTGGCAAAGCTGTTGTAGGTATCATAATTGCCCCAGCCTGCTTCCAGAAAAAGTCCTCTGACCAACGAACCGTTCTCTATATCACGTTTGGTGACAAAGCCAGTCATGAGGGAGGTGCCGTCCACATCGGCATGCGAACCTGTTTTATAGCGGGATGAACCGCTGGAGACCGCGCCGAAAGAGGCAATATTTCCATTGGCCGCTTTGGCTTTTGCCATAGCGTCAGCCATTCCCGTTCCGCCGGCAAGGTCAGCGCCCTGGTTCACAAACGCCATGTTGGCGGCATATCCTTCGGCTAATGCTTTGGTCTGGGGGTTCACGCCGGCGGATTTTACGGTTGCGGTCAGAGCTGTACCCCCAGCCTCAAGGCTGAAGTCATAGAGTATCGAAATACCTGACCGGACATTTGTCGCACTATAGCTGTCAGGAGCATTTTGCGTAGAACTGATCAGAGTGACGGTGTTGCCGGGAGCCAGGAGAGTGCCGCCCTCCATACCGGTAATGGCGACATGAGTGCCCGCAAGGTCTGTTTGGTTGTTGGTAACGGTAAGCACGGTGCCGCCATTCTGGAGGGAAGCAGGGAGGAAGAAATTGTAGTTTTGGAATTTGTTAACATCATTTAGTGTTCCCTGAAAAGCGTTAACATTCAGGGTATTGCCAGCAGATGTTCCACTGCTGGCAGGATTTATCCAGCCACCATAAACAGAAGAGGTGTTTGCCAAATGCGCGTCGCGGCCAAGGGTTACGATATTGCCATTGGCTGAACCGGTGTCGCTGAAGCCGCCAAACACATCACCCGTAACCAGGCCGCCTTCAAGCAGTACACTGTTGCCTGTAGCATCGCCCGTATTGCCCGCGTAGCCGCCATGAACAAAGCCCACCTCAGCCGTGCCGGAGATAACCACCCGGTTGCCCTCAACGTTGCCGGTACCCCAAGCTTCACCGCCGGTGATCGTATTCATTATTCCGCCGGTAACCGTGACACTGTTGCGCAGACTGTTGCCACTATTGCCAGCAGCCGCGCCCACAATAAAATTGCCGCTGCTGAAAGAGCCGCCCGAAATTACAACCGTGTTGTCAGTGGCATCTGCTGATTCGGATATACCTCCGAATACATTTTTATTAACCGTGCCGCCCGTCATAGTGACACCGTTGCCTATGGCATTACCCGTATCCGTCCAGGCGCCCCGCACATGACCGTCAATTTGCGTACTGCCGGAAATAACAACCCTGTTATTTTCCACAGTGCTGCTGGTAGCTTCACCACCTGTGACATTTTTGCCCACATGCCCGCCGGACAGTTCCACCGTGTTGTCAACACTGGCACCGTCAGTATTGAGACCGCCGACAACATGCTCGTTAATGCTGGCGCTGCCGGATACCGCCACCCGGTTACCCTGGGTAATTCCGCTGCCGCTATTGACCCGGCCGCTGAACACACTGTTAGTGACCGTGCCGCCGGATACCTCCACAACGTTGCCGGAAGCCGAGCCTGCATCACTAAGGCCGCCGATAATGAAAGTCCCCACCATGCCGCCGGCGAGGGTTACCCGGTTATCATTCGCCTCGTTCCCTGTCCCCAGGCTTTGTCCACCCACCAGTTGCCCCCCAGCCGAACCTGAAGTCATATTGATGGTATTGCCGCTGGTAAGCCCGTTGAAGGCGCTGCCGCCAAGAACGGAGCCGGTCACAGCCGCACCGGCAAGCGTGACCTGGTTGTTCAAGGCGCTGCCGCTGCCCATAATTCCCCAGTCATAGCCGCCGTAGACGTTGCGGGTGACAGTGCCGCCGGTCAGGGTGACTGAATTAGCTATGGCGCCGCCGCTGCCGTCAGTAGTATTGCTGTCACTGGCTCCGCCAAAGACATCATTGCCTGCCGTGCCACCGGACATAGTGACGCTGTTGCCGCTGGCGCTGCCATTTTCATACGACACGCCGCCGTAGACATCGTTGCCAATTTGGGCAGTGCCGCTGATGGTGACACGGTTATTCTCGGCGTTGCCTTGATTGCTGTTGCCGCCAAAGAGCTGCCTATCTACCGTACCACCCGTCATGGTGACGCTGTTGCCGCTAACGATGCCGGTGAGGCTGTTGCCGGCGTAGATGTATTCTGCTGTGCCACCAGACATGGTCACGCTATTGCCGCTAACGGCACCGGCGCCGGCGCTGGTGCCGCCGAAAAGGTAGCCGGTCACCGTACCGCCGGTCATGGTGAGGCTGTTGCCGCTGACTCCCCCGCTCAGGCTCATGCCGCTGATGGCATTGCCGCCGATCGAGCCGCCGGCAATAGTCACGGTATTGCCCACGGCACCCGCGCCATTAGCCGCAGCCGCATCATAACCACCGTACAGGTTACTGATCACAGCACCGTTCAAAAAGTTTACCCTGTTGCCTGTTACCGCCGCGCTGTCGTTCAGCCCGCCGAAGATCCTGTACGGATCTATAGTACCGCCTCCGGGTATGTAGTTCACAGTGATATTGTTGCCGGACACACCGGGTGGGATCAGGCTTGGCGGATTTGGCAAATCTGCACCGCCAATGGATGCATTTTGTAACTCCGCCCCGGCGCCGGTGTACGTGATGTCGGCTGCGCCGGCGGTTGCCGGTGCAGTGCACACACATAAGCAAGCCACAAGCACGGCGGTGTTTTTAATGAACATGCGCTGTAAAACAGCCCGGTACTTGGATACTAACATGCTTATCGCATTATCTGACAGTTTTAACAAAATAATTACCCCCTTTATTTACCTAACTATATACCAGGTAAAACTAACAAAAATAGACCCGAAAAGTATCCTATTACTTACATCAGCGTTTTGTACCCGGCAACACCTCCCTGATTTTAGTATAGTGTTTTGCTCTTACCAAACTCTTTCCCTTAATCGCGACTTTCTGAAAGGCCAATACTTCTTTACAGATTATCTTGAACTTTTTATTGATTTTTGAGAAATCCGCTATATAATCAAAACTGGAGGTGCTTTGCGTGAAATATGAAATCGGCCCAAGAATCCGCAAGTATAGAGAAGCCCAAAACCTGAACCAAAAAGAGCTGGCCAAGCTGATTGGCGTCAGCAACAGCAGGATATCAAATTGGGAACAGGGCATTAATCGCCCTGATGTGGACATACTTGCGTCCATATGTGAAGCGTTGAAGGTTTCTCCATCCGAATTGCTTGATATTCGTCTAAATCCGGAAGATATGAATGAGCATGAAAGGAAAGTCATCATGGCGTATCGCACCAAGCTTAATCTGCGGCAAGCGGTTGATATTCTGCTTGGTATTGATAACGATGGCGTCAACTGACAATACCCGTGCATTACGTTGGGGAGGATTAAGAATGAAAGTAATACCCATATATTATGTAGATGCGTTTACCAAGGAATGTTTTACAGGAAATCCGGCGGCAGTATGTGTCTTAACAGAGAGCATTGAAGATAAATACATGCAGCTAATTGCCAAAGAAACAAATTTATCCGAAACAGCTTTTGTTCAACCGCTTGAAGGCCAGGCGGTACATCAGGCAAACAGGTATTCATTGCGGTGGTTTACGCCAAAATGTGAAGTTGATCTATGCGGCCATGCAACCATTGCAACATCAGAAATACTGTTTAACCGCCTAGGGATTAACGGGGAACAAATTATTTATGAAACCAAAAGCGGCAGACTCACTGCGCGTAAGACCGATCAGGGAATCAGCCTGGATTTTCCCATAGATGAATTTTCTCCAGTTGCTTTACCGGCAGCTATTATCGAGGCAATGGGTATCGAAAGCTATGAAAATGCCATAATCGGCAAAAACACTAAGAAGCTTGTTATCTGTTTAAAGACGAAAAGTGATGTACTAAAACTGACGCCAGACTTTGAAAAAATGAAGAACATAGAATTTGCCATGACGGTAAAAGGGGTTGGTGTTACCTGCAGCGGCGATGAAGATTATGATTGTATCTCCAGATACTTTAATCCCTGGGCAGGAATTAATGAAGACCCGGTTACAGGTTCGGTTCATACGGTGCTGGCAGCCTACTGGAGTAAGCTGCTGAATAAAAGTGAGCTCAGGGCCTACCAGGCTTCCGACAGAGGCGGCGAGATGATACTCAGAATATTGACAGGAAACAGAGTGGAGCTAATTGGCCAGGCAGTAGTTGTATTAAAGGGTGAATTGTATATATAAAGAAGTCCGGCCATTTTACCCCTAACCCGTATCAGGGTTTACTTTTTCATGATAATATTAGATAATGAGGAATACTAAAATATAAATGATATGAATACATATAAAGCAATGAAGAAAGGCGTGGATTGTGTGGGATGTGGCTGTGTGCTTCAGGGGAATAAAGTGTGTCTCAGGACAGTATGGGAATCAGACCTGGAGTTAATTTATCGATTAATGACCGATGTATCGGAAAAAGGTGAATACTGGCTGATGGATATTCCGGCTGAACCGGCTTTTCGCCGGGGTTTTGTGGAACGCGGCTTTTGGCATGATAGTTTTGGCCGGATGGTCATTCAAAATAACGCAGGTAATATGGTCGGTGAAATTATTTATTTTAGAAATGCCGATTACCGGGCCGGTTATGAACTCGGTTATCAAATCTTTAAGCGTGAAGACCGGGGCAAAGGGTATATGTCAGAAGCCTTGGCACTGTTCTCGGCTTTCTTGTTTGAATCAAAGCCCATTCCCCGTCTTCAAGTGACTGTGGTGGCCGGCAATGAAGCCAGCCGCAGTGTAGCCGAACGTTGTGGCTACCGTTATGAAGGAACACTGCGCCAGGCAGCTTTTTTGGCAGGTAAGTATGTTGATCTGGAAATCCTGGGACTGCTCAGGGAGGATTGCCCGCCCCTGTCGGTGTAGCCGCATACCCGGACGGCAGATAAAGAGCTGACCGAATAAAATTGCCGCCAGGTGAAATACTACCCGTAAAAGGGGTGGTTTGCATGAATGCGTCACGCGCCGAACAGATTCTCAAGTCGCCGGATACGATTGGCGTAAAGTACCGGAATAACTATGTCTGGATCGAAAATGTTGATAAAGGCCGGAATACGGCTTACGTAACTTATCTTGAGAAACACAATACCGTGCATGTGGATATTGACCAGTTGGAAGAAACCGGACCGATGCCCCAGCACTAAGCAATGCAACAGCAAAAGCGGGATTGCCATACCGGCGTTTCGCAATAACCCCGGAAGGGAATTAGAGACCTTCCTGGGGTTATTGCAAGCGCAGCGGGCGGCAATCCTGTTTTATTTTGCACTTTAAAAAACAAGCCCTGTATAATTAGCAGGATTATACAGGGTGTTGTAGTATATATTGCTCAGGACTATAGCGCGGGAAACCCGCATATGGGCGGATTTTCGCTTTAAAGGCAGGCGAGCTATTTTGATCGACAGGCAGTTAGGCCGGGAAGCAGGTAAAAAGCGCCGCCTGTTAGCTGCAGTGATTGGTTTGGGTGCCGGCGGCGGGCTGCTGGCAATTACCCAGGCCTATTATCTCACCCAGGTGATTGACAGGCTGTTTCTGGGTAAACAGGAACTGGCGTCCGTAGCCGGTCTGTTATGGCTTTTAACCGCCATAATATTGGTGCGCGCCATTGTTACGTATCTGGAAGGTGTGTTGTCCTTTAAGCTGGCGGCAGCCATCAAGACCGGCCTGCGGCAGCGGCTGGTGAGCCATTTGCTGGGCCTTGGGCCGGTGACGCTGGCACAGCAGCCGGCCGGCGAACTTATTAATATTGCCGGCGAAGGCGTAGAACAGCTGGAAGCCTATTTTGCCAAGTATTTGCCCCAGTTGGTTAAAGCCGCGTGTATTCCGGTGTGTATCCTGCTGGTGGTGTGGCCGCTGGATCTGACCTCAGCCCTGCTTTTGCTAGTGACAGCACCCATGATACCTGTATTTATGCTGCTTATTGGCAAACTGGCAGAAAAGCAGAATCGCAGACAGTGGGAGACATTAAACAGTTTAAGCGCTCATTTCCTGGATGTTCTGTCTGGGCTGATGACACTCAAGCTGTTTGGCCGCAGCATTGAACAGGCAACCATCATTGCCCGGGTGAGTAAAGAGTTTCGCGACGCTACCCTGAATGTGCTTAAAGTGGCGTTTTTGTCAGCGCTGGCACTGGAACTGGTGGCTACTATCAGTACGGCACTGGTGGCGGTAACGGTGGGGCTCCGGCTGCTCTACGGCGAGATCGAATTCTCCCAGGCTTTCTTTGTACTGCTGTTAGCACCTGAATATTATCTGCCGCTCCGGCTGCTGGGAACTCAGTTTCACGCCGGAATGGCGGGAAAGGCAGCGGCAGCAGATATTTTCCGGCTGCTGCAATTAAGCGGCAGCCAGGCGGCAGGCGGGTCGGCTCCTTTGCCAAGACAGCAGCAGATTGCGCTTGCCTTCCGGGATGTATATGCCGAGTATCAACCGGGCGGGCGGCAGGCTTTGCGCGGGATATCGTTTACCCTGGACGCCGGACAGCATTTGGCGATAGTCGGCCCGAGCGGTGCCGGGAAAAGTACGGTGGCTGCCCTGCTGCTTAACTTTATCACTCCTGCCGCGGGAGACATCGTGGTAAATGGGAAGTTGCTCCGGGGGCTCAGTTCAGACGATTGGCTGCGCCAGGTTGCTTTTGTGCCGCAGCGTCCGCACTTATTTCAGGGGTCTGTTGCCGATAATATCCGCCTTGCGCAGCCTGACGCAGCGCTTGCTGAGATTATCAGGGCGGCCAAAGCAGCCGGCGCACATGATTTTATTGAGCGGCTGCCTGCCGGGTATGACACGTTGATCGGCGAAGGCGGTCAAGGCCTCAGCGGCGGCGAGTGTCAGCGGCTGGCTATTGCCAGAGCCTTATTGCAGGACGCACCGCTGGTTATTTTGGATGAGGCGGCGCGCGGGCTGGATGTTCACTCACAGGCGGTGCTGGATAAGGCCCTGGCAAGGCTGCTGACAGGACGCACCGCCATAATTATTGCCCACCGGCTAAGTACGGTGCGCCAAGCCGACAAAGTTATTGTGCTGGCAGACGGCCAAATCAGCGAGGCCGGTACCCATGCCGAGCTATTAGCCCGACCGGGACTATACCGGCAGCTGGTAGGGGCTTCTAAGGGAGGGTATGATGTATAAAATCTTAGCCGGCAGTCATCGTACCTTGTTACTGGCTGCTGCGGCCTGCCTGATCGGCAGTTTTACGGTATATGCCAATGTCGGCTTGCTGGCGGCCTCGGCTTGGCTGATTTCGGCGGCCGCCCTTCACCCGTCGGTGGCAGAATTATCGGTGGCGATTGTCGGGGTGCGCTTTTTTGGCCTGGCCAGAGCCATATGCCGGTATGGGGAACGGTATACCAGCCACGACGCTACCTTTCGTCTGCTGGCCGACATCCGGGTGTGGCTCTACACCAGGCTGGAACCGCTGGCACCGGCTAATTTGCCCGGGGTTGCCAAAGGTGATCTTTTTAGCCGCCTGGTAGCCGATGTTGAGACTTTGCAGTTTTTCTATTTGCGGGCGGCATTTCCGGTGGCCATTGCCGTGGTGGTGGCCGTCACGACAGTGGGGTTGTTGGCGTGGCTGGCTCCCTGGCTGGCTTGGCCGGTAGCCGGGGCATTTTTGCTGACAGGCTGTGTTTTGCCAATAGGCATTAGCCGGCTGGGACGTGAGGCCGGCCAAGGGGTTGTAGCGGCCAGAGCCAAACTGAATGGCAGTCTGGCTGACAGCCTGGAAGGACTTACTGAATTAGCGGCTTTGGGCCGGACGGAGAAACAGGCCGCCTGCATTGCTGCAGCCAATGCGGAGCTGACGGCCTGCCAGGAGCGGGCCAATGTAGTGGCTTCCCTGAGCGATGCCTTAGGAACCCTGGGAATGAACCTGACCGTCATTGCCGTGATTATCCTGGCTGGGCCGCTGGTAGCTGCCGGCCAGTTGGAGGGAGTCTATCTGGCAGTGGTGGCACTGGCAGTACAGGCCAGTTTTGAGGCAATTTTACCCTTGCCGGCGGTTGCCTACTATTTGCAGGAAAGCAACGCGGCTTTTGCCCGGATTGCCGCCATCACCGGCCAACAACCGGCTGTTAACGCTGCGGGAATACCGGCTGTACCTTCAGGACCGCTGGAGTTTTCGGTGAATCGGCTGTCTTTTTCCTACTCGCCTGATTCACCGCCGGTGTTATCCAATATAACCTTCAGCCTGCCTCCGGGTAAACGCCTGGCAATTGTAGGCGCAAGCGGTGCCGGCAAAAGTACGCTGGCCGGACTGCTATTACGGTTCTGGGACTATGATCGGGGAGTCCTGCTGCTAAACGGCAGAGATATTAGGGTCTATGAACCGGCAGCCATACGCCGGGCGGTGAGTGTTGTCAGTCAGGATACCTATTTGTTTAACGCTACCATCAGAGATAATATTCTAATAGCCAAACCGGATGCCGCACCGGCCGAATTAAACCAGGCGGTAGCAGGTGCCATGCTGACAGATTTTATTGAACGGCTGCCGCGGGGGCTGGACACCCTGACAGGCCAAAACGGACTGGCGGTCTCCGGCGGGGAACGCCAGCGCATTGCCTTGGCCCGGGCACTGTTAAAACCTGCTCCGGTATGGCTGCTCGATGAACCGACAGCCGGGCTGGACGCCCAGGCCGAAGCGGTTGTCATGAGCCATATTTTGCGCTCTGCAGGCACTCGCTCCCTGGTATTGATAACCCACCGGCTGGTAGGGCTGGAAACCATGGATGAAATCCTGGTCTTAGCTGACGGACAAATTGCGGAACAAGGAGCTTTTGCCGATTTGTTGAAAAAGAAGGGGCTGTTTTACCAGATGTGGGCCCTGCAGGGAGATTTATTAAATATTTCTTGAGAGCCTGGCCCTATTATGGTAAGGTATATATTGGAGGCGATGATATGGCAGAGCCGACCTATTCGGTAGAAAAAAAGTGTCCTGTTTGTGAACAAACATTCAGTGTTACCCGGACGCGCGGCCGGCAGGTAATGGACAAGCAGGATAGTGATTTTTGCGCGCATTTTAAAGATATAAATCCTTATTATTATACGATTTGGGTATGCTCTAACTGCGGCTATGCAGCTGCCGACAGTTACTTTGAGGATTTATTTGTGGCAGCCAAAGACAAGATTGCTAAGTTTTTGGCAACACGCAAAGTCAATGTAAACTATAGCGGGGAACGCACGCGTGACCAGGCGATAGCAACCTATAAGCTGGCGATTTTTTTCGCCGACATGATCGCAGCTCCGGCGAGCCGGCTGGCAGAATTATATCTTCGGCTTGCCTGGTTGTATCGTGAGGGCGAAAACCAGGAAGAAGAAAAAACCGCCCTGCTTAAGGCCTGTGAATATTATGAGCAGGCTTTGATGCGGGAGCGGCTGCCGATCGGCTCCCTGAGCGAGGCGGCGGTTTCCTATTTGATTGGTGAGCTGGCCCGGCGGAGCGGGCAAAATGAAAAGGCACTATTATATCTGAGTAAGGTTGTTGGCAATCCTGCAACGAAACTGGAACCGCGGGTTTTAAGCCTGGCCAGAGACGCCTGGCATGAGGCCAGAGACGCCCGGGACCAGGCGGCAGCAGCCGTCACTGATGGCGATTAGCGCCACAGTTTGTTCTAGCAGTAAAAAGGCGTGTCGCTTTTGCGACACGCCTTTTACTGTTCCTCAGCTTTCGGCCACAGGCTGCTTTGCCAGAACAGCAGCAGGTTCCTGAATAAACATGGTAAGGATAAAGCCGGCTATGGGCAGAACCGCCAGCAGATTAAATACCCACGGCAATCCCAAGGTATCGGCAACATGACCAAGCGCCAGAACACCCATAGCCCCTAACCCGATACTGAATCCCAGTGTCAGACCGGAAGCCATAGCAATATTATTGGGCATCATTTTCTGCGCCAGTACCAGACTGCTGGTAAAAGTCATGGCCAGCAAAATACTGACAAGGGCCAGAATAATAAACGCCCCAAAGCCATCCACTACTTTAAAAAGATACAAAAGCGGAGCAACCGGCAAAATAGAATATAGCATAACCCTTTTACTGCCGCAACGGTCACTCAACGGCCCGCCTATTAACGTACCCGCCGCGCCGGCAGCCAGATAAACCGTCAATAAGGATGCGGCATAAGCAGGACTGCCATGCAGGAAGGTGGTGTAATACAATGGTACAAAAGCGCTGAGCCCGGAATTTACAGTGGCCCGCATAAGCACCGTCCCGAGCAGTGCCACCAGCGGCAAATTCATACTGATTGCAATTTTAGCCTTACCAGAGCCGCTCTGTTTACGCTGCGGCAAACTGGCGAACACTTTCATGTTCCAAAGCAGCAAGGCGGCAATTATAATGTTGGGCACCGCGAAAATATAAAGAATATCAGGGCTGCCGACTAGCAAGGTTCCCAAAAATAACGAGCCAAGCGCAAAACCGGCATTGCCACCGACTGAAAATAAACTGGCACCCTTGCCCTTAGCTTCGCCACTCAGCAAATTGATTACTTTTGCTCCGTCCGGATGAAAAATTGCGGCACCTAATCCACTGATGGCTGTACACAACAGGACCAGTGAATAAGTGGGAACCAGTAAAGAAAACAACATCCCGACTCCACTTATAAAACACCCCAAAGGCATCCACCACGGCCGTGATTTTCGATCACTGAAATAACCGAATATCGGCTGGCTGACAGATGATGTCAGGTTTTGCAGTAACACAATGGCTGTTAATTCAGCGTAGCTTAGGCCAAATTTCACTTTAAAATAAGGCAAGGCTACAAACAAGGCGCCTGCCGCCAAGTCAGTCACGGCGTGGGCGCACGTAATCAGCCACAGGGAAGATGGAATACTTTTTACAGACCGCAGCAATATATCACTCCTCATATACTATTTGACAAACTGGATTTACCAGGATAATATTGATTGAACACCTCTTATTTGTTCATATTATAGTAGATAATCCGGAACATTTCATGGATAATATTAAGCAACTTTAGCACGATATTGATATTATTAGTAAAGGGAGGAATCTTGATGATTATTGCCGGCAACGGTCAGATGATCCATCATAATATAAAAAGCGACTTCCCGATTAACATCGGACGGAGAGAGTCTGTTGAGCCAGGTCCTATGTTAAAAAAGCATTGGCATGAAGAATTAATGATCTTTTATATAGAAAAGGGAACTGCCGTTATTCACTGCAATTCTGAACCTATCCCTGTAAGTGAGGGAAACCTTGTCATTATCAATTGTAATGACATCCATTATGTAGAAAACTGCTGTGACCATCTTGTCGAAACCTATATTCTCATCGATTTTAACTTCCTCCGCAGTCAGCAGGAGGATATCTGCCAAACCGCATACCTCACCCCATTGATACAAAACCGCATTCGTTTCCAGAATAAAATTGAAAATGACGGCGAGCTGCTCAGCCAGTTCCTTGATGTAATTAACGAATATGACCAGAAACAACCCGGTTATGAGCTATGGATTAAATCCTGCCTTTACCGTATTCTCGCTTTGCTGCTGCGGCGCTATACTATACCGGTTACTGATGAAATCAAAAACCGGCAGCACCACCAGTTACTGCCGGTAATAAAATATGTCGATAAGCATTTTAACCAAAAAATCACCCTTAAGAGTCTTGCCGCTATGGCTAATATTTGCCCCCATCACCTATGCCGTCTGTTTAAAAGCATTACCGGCATGCCGCCCATTGCCTATGTTAATTATTTACGTATCAACGCAGCTATGAAATTACTGCAGCAACAGGATTTACCTGTCGGAGAAGTTGCCCTGACCGTCGGCTTTAGTGACAGCAACTATTTCAGCCGCCTGTTCAAAAAATATAAAAATATCTCACCCGCAAAGGTGCCAAAAGAACCGGCCGGCACAAAAACCGGCTGATTGTGAGCACATCATCCTGGATCATGCTATCTGTCTCCTTTTATAAAGCAGACTTAGCTTCAGGTGGGGTTTTAACCCCATCTGAAGGTTAGTCGCCCTTATCCAGGGACTTAGTCGCTCTTACTCCCACCTGGAGAGGTGGGAGTCTTAGAGCGAGTTAGTCATCGGATAAATACAAAATGATCCGGCTTTGAATATTCGTCAGAATATGCATAGCCCTGCCGGTCAAAGTCTTTGATCTCCTCAGATTCTGTAATCTGACGCTCTGCCAGAAAACGCACCATCTCTCCCCTTGCCATTTTGCACAGGGTACCCTTTTCGATCAACCTTTCCTCTTTCCATTCGGCAAAGCTGCAGGTCAGAAAGTGAACTTTTTCCGGCAGATAGGAAGAAATAATTTTGCTGTACTCTTTGGAAGCCAGATTAATCAGCAAATCGGTTTCGCCGGCGAGCTGCCGGGCAAGCTTGTCCCCCCAGAACTCATACAGATTGCGGTAACCGTCACCCGCAAGTCCGGACTGCATTTCCAGGCGGTAAGGCGTCACACCGTCAAAAGGCAGCAGCAATCCATAAAAGCCGGAAAGAATGCGCAAATGCGCCTTAATATAGTCCAAATGCTGGTACTCAAAAATACCGGGAGCCATGTACCGGTACTGGATGCCCTCGTAAGCAAGAAGCGCCGGCGTAAGGCTTTGCCGCAAATCCATGCACTGCAGCCGCTCAAAATTCAGTCTGGCAAGAGAATCACTGCATCCCCAGAGTTTCTTCAACTGCTCATAGGCCATACTCTTCAGACACTTTAGCAGCAGCTCAGCCTCATCAAGAAATTGCGGCAGGCTTTCGTGCGGCAGACTGTCGGTTTCCATATTCATCTTTTTTGCCGGAGATATAATAATTCGCATGTTTTTATCCATTTCAAGCTATTTCATTTGGATTATCATTAGCTTATTAGATATTCCTTATTGTCCAATTCCCAAACCCAAACTGGTACTGAATAAATGCATGAATGATTGAGACCCTCCGAATTATTCGGAGGGTTCTATTTCTTCCATGCCTTCAGGGCCACTTATGATCAGCGCCCAGTTTCTCTTATTGTGTAAAATACGATGGATCTCAATAATCGACCCGCGCCAGACCCATAGGGCTGAATAGTTTGCGTGCACGGAAAACCGTAAGTATCCTTGCTCAGCTAAAAAAGGGTACGCTCTAGGCGGCAAACAGATATTGGGACTATTCGCTAAAACATTGTTTATCCTGGCCTTTACGTCTGCGACAAATTTTCTGGCATTCACAGAACTGTCTTGCGCTATATACATAGCTGCATCCCGAAGGTCTTTCCGAGCCGTAGGCACGATTTTAACCTGATACTTTCCGCTCTGTTTGCCTGTCGTCATCTTCCCGCTCCCTTAATTCAGCGTCTAATTCGTCCAAGACATCATTAACATCCCGACTTTCGCCTCTGCGGCTCTCGCCTGCCGCTTGAATAAGAGATTTATATAATTCATTTTCTTCTTTAATTTTTTCGAGTTCAGACATTAGAATTTCATAGTTTGTGTGACCAAGGACAACCAGCCTGCCAGTGCCTTTTTTCGTGATATATACCGGTAAGCTTTCGGTAATACAAAAATGTTCAATTTCGTCCATCTTCTTTGCCAAATCCGTCATAGGACGAATGATAGCTTTCATATTGTTTCACCTCTTTATGTTAGAACTCTACTTATATCATACCCAAACATCAATATAAAATCAATTTATAATCATTCTATAATCATTAAACTTTGCAAAAACCGATGTGTTTTTGATAGTATCAAAATATCGGTTATAGTGGGCACTGAATCGGAAGTCAGTGTCTCCCGGCTTTATATCAGGGTTTAGGCTGCCAGCTATACCAATATTAATAACAACATCTGGCGCATACTTCATTAGCATTGACTGGGTACAAATAGCAGCATGTACTTTTCCGACACCACATTTTCCCACTACAATATCGTAGCCATCCAATTTACCTCTATGAAAGGCAGCACCGCTGGTGACCGTATTATTCACTTCCGTCACATTTTTGGTTAGTTCAACAATTTCAACTTCCATCGCGCCGATAACTCCGATTAACATAGCTTCTTCTTTTTTAACAGGTAATTATCACAGCCACAAGTACCCCTGTTTTGCC
The DNA here is from genome assembly GCF_014634905.1 of Sporomusa sp. GT1. NCBI lineage: Bacteria > Bacillati > Bacillota > Negativicutes > Selenomonadales > Sporomusaceae > Sporomusa > Sporomusa sp. GT1. The sequence goes on from NZ_BMBX01000014.1 coordinate 54,131, forward strand.
ATGTTCGGCCCGGTAAGAATAAAATAGCGGTGTATTGCAGGCTGTACAAACATTACTTAACACAATATTTTGTTTATCTACCCCAATATCCTCAAGCTGCCGGCAGTTGGCCTGCCCCAGGTCAAGCCGCCAATTACTGCCGTACGGGATTGCGATATCCTCCCACCAGCTAAACGCTTCCCGGTAACAGGCAATGACAGGCTCATCGACCTCATAGCAGCATTGGCCGATTGACGGGCCTATGCCGACAAGGCAATCGCCCGGTTCTGTACCAAAATGCTGTTGCATTGCCAGTACGGTCTTGGCGGCAAGACTTGCCGCCGTTCCCCGCCAACCGGCGTGACAAGCCCCGATGGCCCGGCGCTTCGGATCAACAAATAATAGCGGCACACAGTCGGCGAAAAAACCATTAAGGCAACACCCGCTGTATTGGTAACCAGTGCGTCTGTGCCTGGTAAACCGTCACAGTTCAATGCGCCTCTGCCCATAGCCTTTGCAGTAACCACAGCCACAGTATCACCATGTATTTGCTGATCACTTACAACAGTATCGGCAGCTATTCCCAGCGCCTGGAAGAACAGTTCACGATTGGCTGCAACTTTCTTAACATCATCGCCGGATCGCAAGCCCATATTTAAAGAATAAAAAGGGGCTTCACTAAGCCCCCCGATTCTGGTTGCCAACCCATGGCAGATTCCAATATTGTTAAAGTGGGCAAAAGTACCATACCATACGTTATTTGCTGCACATTGTATGGAAAAACTCATTTTCAATCTCCTATATCACTTGGTTTTCTAAAAATACATTTACCTCACAACTATATTTCATTGGCCATGGCATGCAATTGCTCAACCATGCTCGTTACTTCCTGAACGCTGGCGGTAACTTCCTCGATGGCGGCTGCCTGCTGTTCAACAGTAACCGAAGTGGCTTGTCCCATGGTTACCGTTTTATTAACTGATTCCTGGATGATGGTGGTAAATTCCTTTATTCTTCCTACAGTTTCTTTAGAATCACCGGAAAGCTTCCTGATTTCTTGCGCCACGACGCCAAAACCAAGGCCGGCCGTTCCTGCCCGTGCCGCTTCAATGGCTGCGTTCAGGCCCAATAAACGGGTTTCATCAGCTATATCTTTGATAAAGTCCATGACTTCATTGATTTTTCCTGATACAACATTTACATTTTGGATTTCGTCGTTAAGGATATTTTGGTTGGTGCTAACATCACCGGCAGACGCTGCTAATTCTTCCATGGTTGCCGATATTTGCAGCACACTGTCATTAATTAATTCGGCCATATGCTTTAGCCGGTTTTGCTGATACCAGGTTTTAGAAAGCGTATTGGCAACCAGGTACAAAACATTTGCTGCCGCCTCTATGTTTTTTCGGGGCACCTGCTTAATCTCCCGAAGTGCGGCCAGGTATTGATCCGGGTCGACGCCAATTTCCTGGGCCACTTTGCGATAATAGGCTTCATCCGGCGCTGCAATCAATACCTGCCCACCGAGAATGGAACCGATTTGCTGTCCTCCCAGCATAATCGGTACGCCAAAATCAACCAGCCCGGCGTGACAGTCATAGATAGCCGGTTTCCCGGTTCGGGCTGACTCCTCACCGCCTTTGCGGTCGCATTCCATACAGCGGGCAAGCCCGGTTTTGGAACCCCGGGTATATTCCATGCAAAATTTGGTAAAACGGCTGGGCTGAGTAACCGGATTTCCGTCCCTGTCCACGGTAATACTGGCGACTCCTATGGCTTCGGCAAAAGCATCCTGAAATTTTTGCAAAAAATCAACATCAATTATATCCCGTAATTGAACGGCGCTCATATCTGCTACTTCCCGAACCTGACTTGCTGCTCTCGGCTTCATAGTTATCCCTACCTTTCTCTTCATTCCAAGTACAAAACGAAATGCTTTTTGTACTTATGCGGGGATACCGGCACTACAAATCATGCTATGTTCTTCAAGCACGATAATCCAGAGCTCCACCTTTTCTGAATATTTATATTATTATTGTTTTACCCAATAAAACCTGTGTAAAATCTAATGAACATATGTGACTTTCTTGCGTATTTGCTCAGGTAATTTGTCTATTGCGCGCCCATCACAGCTAAATTAACACTCATTTGCCCTGACATGCCATTGTTCAACCATGCTTGTTATGTCCTGAGCCTGGCTGCTTGCGGCTTCATAGCATTATTTAAAGCCTGTAGTTACTATATTGCCGGCCAAATCAACAGTAAATTCCAGAGTATGCCCCAGAGAGCTATGCCTGTCAGGGTGATTTTTCAGTCTGTCAGTAAGATATATCAGTTCCTGGTTGGCAGAACCTAACAGATAGTCTTGTGAAGGCAGATCTTTCTTATACGGCCCTGCCACCAGTACATCGGCAGCCGCCAGCAGGCGGTTCCAGTCAGGGTTATTGGCTGCCGTAAGGTCGGCATAGGTATAGCCGGTAAAGATAACAACCGTGAGCCCCGCTGCCTGCAATTGTTCGGCCAGTCCCGCCAAAGCCGCGGCTTGCGCGAAAGGCTCGCCGCCAGAAAAGGTAACGCCGTCTATTTCCCTGACAGCAAGAATACGGGCAGCCAATTCCGCCGCCGGCAGCCATTCATTGTCCCGGAACTCCAGCATGTCCTGATTGAAGCAGTCTTCGCAGCGGCGGGGACAGCCCTGCACCCAGACTACCGCACGCAGGCCGGGACCATTGGCGCGTGATTTCGCCAAAAAGGCGGCCATATTAATCAGGCCGCCATCTTCTTGCCTTTGGCTGTTCATCGCTGGTTATTCCTTACCTTGGAGGTATCTGCCGGCTGCTCATAATACTCGGAGTTCATCTCACGCACCTTGACTTCTCCCAAGGCATCCTCAATGGGTTTAGTGATATCCAGGCATTTACCGCCTTTGGCCCCGGCTACCTTGATATTGACTTTGCCGTTGGCGTCAATAGTGATTTCCAGTTCTTCCTTTTCCATAGAAACTCCTTCCTTTCCCTTAGTGCTGGCCTTAGTCCTGGTCTTCTATTTCCAAAAGCACCTGAGCGGAACCTGTTTCCCCGGCAACCTCGCCCGGATAGGAGGCCGACTGGGCGCGTCCCTCGTGCAGCCATTGCCTGAGGTACTGGATATTTTCCCGTTGGGAAACCGACAGCGGCACTTGGCGTTTTAGCGAAATAACCACATCCTCGGTGGTGATTTCGCGCATATTATCGCTGAAAGCTAAGTACATGGCATCAATAATGGCCTGTTCAATCTCGGCGCCAACATAGCCGTCCGATTCTTTCACCAGGCGTTTGAGGTCAAAATCACGCGGATTACGATTACGCCGTTTAAGATGGGTGGCAAAAATCTCGCGGCGTTCGGCCATATGCGGCAAATCGAGGAAGAATATCTCATCAAACCGGCCTTTGCGCATTAACTCAGGGGGTAATGCCGCAATGTTATTGGCAGTAGCCACTACAAAGCAAGGCGCTTTTTTATCCTGCATCCAGGTTAACAGGGTGGCAAATACCCGCTGGCTGGTACCGGCGTCACCGGCGCCAAAAGCAAAGGCTTTTTCAATCTCATCGACCCACAGGATGCAGGGGGCAATGGTCTCGGCAATATTGAGCGCCCGGCGGGTGCGGTCTTCCGACTCACCGACATAAGAGCCAAACAGCGCGCCGACATCCAGCCGGAGCAGCGGCAATTGCCACAGACTGCTGATCATTTTGGCGGTTAAGCTCTTACCGGTGCCGGGAATACCTACCATGGCAATTCCCTTAGGCGCCGGCAAACCGTATTCACGGGCATCTTTGGTAAAGGCCATTTCCCTGAGCCGCAGCCAGTCTTTCAACACTCCCAGGCCGCCGACACTTTCAGCCGTCTCGCTGGTATTCAAAAATTCCAGGGCTTCGCTTTGGCGCACAAGCTGGGCTTTATCTTCGGTAATCAGGGAAATACTGCGGTCATCCAAGCAGCCGCAGGTAACAATGGCCTTCGAGAATACGCGGCGGGCCTGGCCTGCCGTCATCCCCATAGCGGCCTGCACCACCTTTTCGCGGCCGGTATCTGTCAGATTGATTTTGACATTGGCCCCTTTCAGCAGTCCGTCAAGTACGCCGTCAAGCTCTTCCCCGGTGGGACGTTTCAGATGCATAACCACGGCTTCATCCTGCAGCTCGTCGGGAATTTGCCCAGTGGGAGTGGTAATGACAAGGGAGGTCCGGGTCTGGGTCAGACGCTGCACAACGCTTCTGAGCTTACGCCTGACCGGCGGATTGGTCCAAAAGTCATGAAAATCCTTGCAGACAAAAATTGTCCCGGTATTCTCCATCCCTTCCTTTTCCATCAAATCCAGCGCCACCAGCGGATCCCGGCACTTTAAATCAAGGGAGGTGCGCCCGGTAAGCACCGTAAAGGCATCGGCAACGTCCCAGGACAGGCAGGTGCGGTTTTTTTGCTCGCACACAGCCTTAACATGCTCGATGGCGCGCTGCTCTTCAGGTGTCACGATGACAATGAGTGTAACCCGCGCTCTGATATAGGTATCGAATTGTTCGGCAAAAGTATCCATAGTGTTAACCTCCTCTACACCCATCTTCTCACCGTCAGGCGTATTTCCCCGCCGGCGTCCCGCTGCTGTTCCACAACATTAAAGCCCTGGCGGCGTACCTGCTCCATGACGGTGGTCAGCGCATATTGCTGCTGAACCTTGGTGGTGAACTCCTGTTCATTGGTCCCCTGCACGCCAAACCAGTCGGTCACAAAGCTGTACGTGCCGTCAGGACCCAGCACAAAACCAATATCATATCCCTGCTGCATGCGGACAGCAATATCAACCGGGGTTTCCTGCCCGCGATAGCCTGTAATCAGGGTATTTTCCTCAACCTCATAGCCTAATTCCCGTAAGGCACTCAGCAGGATCTCTTTATTTTTTATCTTGGTTGCCACCTGAGTAAAATGCGACATCACACGCTCCTCCTTTACACTAACTTAGCGACTACCGCCCTGTCTGCAAGCAGTTCGCCGCTGCCGGCCGCTGTCGCTGTTACCAGTAACTGCCCGGCACTATCCAGGCTGACGCTGACTGTCAGCACTGCCTGCCCTTTAGCGGCCGGCAGCCGGGTTGTCAAAATCAGCGGATTGTCCTCATTAATACACTGCCCGCCATCTTCCAGGCGGTAGATAAATAACGCAAACTCCTGCTGCCCGTCATAGCTGGCCTTAACCGTAAATTCACCGACCGCGCCGGTACTCGGATAAAACATGCCTGCTCCCACAAGCTCACGGTACTGGTAACCTGCTGCCGCTAAAAAACGCAAACCATAGCTATGGCGGATATAGCCGCAGGCATCCTCCCCGGCGGCCAGAGCTGCGCCGCCGCAAGCGGCAGCAGCCAGCGGCTGCTTATCATATACCGGAATCCCGGTAAAAAGGCTGTGCAGTGCTGCCACAATCGCCGGGGTTACACTACTGCCTGTTACCACTGCCCCTGCCAGGCTGCCGACCGGATACCCCAGCCGCTCAGCCTCCCGTAACGCCTGCTGTACAATAGCTGTCAACTGCATCGGTTCACCGCCCGGCTCCTCGCCGGTCAGCCATTCGGCACAGCGGCTCAGCACCCGCAGGTGCCGCTTACTGGTATCATCCTGAGAAAAAGAACCGCTGCCGCCTGAATAAGGGTAGCAGCCGCCCGGCCCTGACATCAAACACCTGGCATCTGCCATGTTTTCCTTGCCTGCAGGAATAGTCACCCGGACAATGACAGCCTCCACCATATCGGCGTTTACCGTAATAACAACATATACTGCCTCAGGCTTAAGCGGCATACCTGCCCCCCTGGCGGCCGCCCATGGTTGTTCTACCAATTCCAAACGGCTAAAGCCCGCCTGGCGGACGGCATTTTCCAGCCAGCGCCGGTAACGCTGCCAAATCTTTTCTGATTGGCACGCCGCTGCCGGCATCGTAAACATAATAGCCGCTTCACCGGCTAATCCCAGAGCCTGACCGGCACGGCTGATAAACGAAGCTAAGTAGTCTCCGGCGATCTCCTGTCCGCTCAGCCGCCGTCTGCCGGCCAGGCTATACACCGTTTTGCCGGTAATTACGTCGGCCTGTAAGTTACTAAATAGTTTCCGCTCAACAGCCACGCCGCTCAGTCCCTCTGCCGCCTCTTGCCCGACCAGCAATACCTCACCGGCCTCGGCTGCTCCATAGCTGATTAAAGACGGAGCCGCGTACACCCTTTTCGCCTGACCAACGGCATTTCCCGGTATCGGGCGGGTCACGCCGGGAATATATAAAACCTCTGCCTGCCGGACATCCTGCCGCCAATAGGCTGCCACCGTATAGCAATTGCCAAAATCAATAGTCAGGCCTCCAGCCATTGGCATCACCCCTTACCACACTCACGCTAAAGTAATATCATAACGAAATTTAGCCGCCAGCACAGCCTCGAAAAAGGCGGTTGCCTGCCTGGCCTCCGGCGGGCATTCAGGCGCCGCCAGCAGCACCAGCGCCTGTTGCCAGTCCGCATGAGTTGCCAGCGCCAGCGGCTTGGTAAAACGCAGCTGCTGCAGGGCGATACTGCCCTCAGGTCCGGCCACAGCGGCCACAGCCGCATCACGGCTGACTGCCAGCAGCCTGCCCGAACAGCCAGCGCTCCATAAGAGCTTACTGCCCTCAACTGTCCAGACCTTAATCATATCATCCGCACCATGAGTAATCAGCAACCGCCCGTCGCCGCTGAACAGCATGGCCTTAACCGGTCCGGCATGGGCTGCCCAGGACCGATTCCCCCCCTTGCCGCCGGCCAGCGTATAGATACGGATTTTGCCGTCCCGTCCGCCGCCGGCCGCTTTGCTTTGCTCCAGATTCAGGGTACCGGCAGCAAACAGGCTGCCGGGATACTGTCCCCGGTTGGTCATGTACGCTCCGTCCCAGGTCCAAACCCGTGCCGGCAGCACACCGCCGGGACATGCCAGCGCCAACAGCCGGCCGCCGTTATCGGCTGTTATGGCAGTAACCAAGCCAGGCTGACCGCTGACACTGCTCACCCATTTAATATCAGGCATGTGCCAGACATGCACCTTGGCTTCCCGGCCGGCAGTCACCAGATAACGGCCATCCGGGGTAAAGGTTATTGCCGTAATACCGTCAGTATGCAGGTCTACTGTACGCCACAGGCTGCCGCTGGCCACCTGCCACAGGCGCAGCCGCCCGTCGCTGCCGCCGCCGGCCACAATCCGCCCATTTGGATGGATGGCAACACATTCAATGACCGCTTGCACCTCCTGCGTCTCCAGCATAACCGGCTGCCTTCCGGCCGGCACAAACAGCTCCCGGCCGGCCGGCGGGCAGTTGGCACAAATTTTTTCCCAGCCTGTATACTCCCAGTTCTTCGGCACCCAGCCGGCACTGTCCAAAGCCAGCACAATCTCGGCAGCCCAGCCGGCCGGCGCCCGATACGCCAAACGGTACAGCTCCTGCCAGCGTTCCTGACTGACCAGCATATCCAGCATGGCTGCCCAGTCGTCATCGGTAAGCTCTTCATACTCATCCCGGCTGCCGCCTTCCAATAACAGCCCGGCCAGCAGCAAACTGTGACCGCTGCGGCGGGCAGCTGCCAAAAACAGCTGCCGCTCGGCAGGAGTGGCCTGATTATAGCCTTTGGTCAGCAAAGGCCTGGTCTCTTGCCAGTCAAGTGCATAATAGTTCTCCCACTGCCCGGTAATGCAATAATAGAGAGCGGCTTTACTGGCTGTGGCCGGAGCATAGCGGGCAATGGCCGCCCAATGTTTCAGCCGCTCGTTTTCTCCGGCAAGCACCATTTCGCATACCGCATTAATGGCCTGCCGGTCAGTCAGGGTCAGCAACAGACGCCTGGCCCGCCCGGCAATGCTTCTATCGGCATCATCCACTGCCGCCAGCAACTCCGGGATCAGTGCCGGGCCTTCTGCCAGCATCCGTCTGTCGGCACCGGTCTTGAGCACAGTTAAAAGTCTTAATCCCAGCGGCTGTGATGCCAGATAACCGGCATCCAGAATGATTTGCTCCAGGTGCGGGTTGCGGGACTCGGCCCACAGCCCGCATAAGGTATCAATAGCACTGCCGTCAGTTAAGCGCGTAAGGGCTTCCCGGGCATTAGCCGCCAGTTCATCCTTGCCTGCCAGCGCTTCCACCAGGGGACCAATTACCTCCGGCCCCATTTCAGCCGGGAGGTGGGGCTGGCCGTCACATAGAGCTGCCAGTACCTTTTCCCGTATAACAGCTTCAGCCTCCGCCTGAGCCGCAGCGGCATCGTCAGCCGCAGCTTCTGACAAGCCATTCTCCTGTTCCGGCTGGATTTTCGCCATAATTCCCCAGACGATTTCCCGGATATTCTGACGCTCCCCGCCAGCCAGTTGCTCCTTAATCACAGCTTCTGCCAAGCTTTCAAGCTCGGCTATATAACCACCGGGATAAATCCAGGATAACTGCCATAAATACTCTTTATCCTCGTCCTGTAACGCCATAGCCCCTCACCACCCGTACCTAGTATCTTACGCCACCTACATTTTAAGTTCTGCAAGGTACTGTCGCTTAGTCGCTGAATCAATACTCCAGGTCTTTAGCCGTAACCCGCTTGCGGAAGGTCCAGTATACCCAGCCTTGGTAGACAAGCACGACAGGTACCAGTGCCAGCGCCGCCACTGTCATGATCTGCAAGGTATACTGCGACGATGACGCATTGGTGATTGTCAGGCTCCAGGCCGGATTGAGACTGGATACCATAAGCCGGGGAAACAGGCCCCAGAAAAAAGCTACTGTCGTGAAGGCAATCGTCAGACTGCTTAAAGTAAAGCCCAGACCATAGCGTTTGGCATACACGGCGGCATAGGCGCCGACAAACAGGACAACTGCCCCCCAGAGAGTTATGCCTGCGCCGGTACTGGCAAATAAATCGGTATTAGTATAGGTCATACCAACAAGCATCAGGCAGAATACGGCTGCCGGCACCCCGGCCTTAACAGCAGCCTTCCGGGCGCGTTCCACCATCTCGCCGGTGGTTTTGAGTGTCAGATACATAGCGCCATGGAAGATAAAGACCAGCAGGAAGGCTAGACCGCCAACCAGCGTATAGGGACTAAGCAAATCGAAGAAAGTACCGACATACTGCATATTCGCGTTGATGGGAACACCTTTGATTAAATTGGCAACAGCAACGCCCCAGAGCAGGGCAGGTATCGCGCTGCCGAAAAAAATCAGCCAGTCCCAGGTTGTGCGCCAGGCAGGATTTTCATCCTTACTGCGAAATTCAAAGGCCACACCACGCACAATGAGTGCCATCAGCATGAGGAACAAGGCCAGGTAAAAACCGCTGAACATGGTGGCATACACGTGTGGAAAGGCGGCAAACATGGCTCCGCCGGCGGTAATCATCCATACCTCGTTGCCATCCCAAACCGGGCCGATAGTGTTAATCAGCACCCGGCGTTCGGTATCGTTTTTCCCCAAAACAGGAAGCAGTATCCCTACGCCATAGTCAAACCCTTCCAGGAAAAAGAAGCCAATAAACAGCACCGTAACCAGAACAAACCACAGTACACTTAACTCCACAATGTCGCCCCCTTTGCTGCCGGTTTAGTCGGAGTAACCGGAGTATCCACCGGACCTTGCCGCACAAACTTCTGCACAAGATATATGGCGGCAATGGCCAGCAAAGCGTACACCACGGTAAAGCCAATCAGCGAAATCCAGATGCTGCCTGCGCCAACTGACGGCGATACCGCCTCTTCCACCCGCTGCAAGCCAACCACAATCCAGGGTTGACGCCCGCCTTCGGTGACAAACCAGCCTGTCGAATTGGCGATATACGGCAGCGGCAAACTCCATAACACTGCTTTCAGTACACAGGGTTTGGCCTCCAGTTGGCCGCGCCACCACAGAAAACCGGCTGCCAGCACAATCAGCATCATCGCACTGCCTGCGGCCACCATAATGCGGAAGCTCCAAAATACCGGGGTTACTGCCGGCACATAGTTGCCGGGGCCATACTTGGCAATATACTCTTTTTCAATATCATTAATCCCCCTGATCGGAGTGTTGGGATCATTATTAGCCATAAGCGACAGCATGGCCGGAATCTTGATTTCAAATGAATTGGTTTTGTTCTCCTCATCAATCAGGGCGGCTACGGCAAAAGGTGCCGGATTGGCCGTTTCCCACAAGGCTTCGGCGGCAGCCAGCTTCATGGGCTGCGCCTTGGCAATAAACTGTGTCTGGGCATGACCGCTGCCCATTAAGAGGAACAAACTGATTGTCGTCCAGACAAGCCCCAGTTTAAAGGATGCCCGGAAAAAATCCACATGGGTTTTCCGGATCAGGTGATAGGCACTGATGGCAAGTACGAAGAAGCCGGCAGTGACCAAACCTGATAAGACAGTATGCGGAAACTGGTAGAAAACATAGGGATTAGTAATAAGTGCGATAAAGTCGGTCATTTCTGCGCGGCCGTTTTGCAGGGCATACCCCACAGGATTCTGCATAAAAGAGTTGGCAACCAGAATCCAAAAGGCCGAAAGATTGGTAGCCAGCGCCACAATCCAGATACTGGCGGCATGCAGCACTTTGGGTATACGGTCCCAGCCGAAAATCCATAACCCTAAGAAAATGGATTCCAGATAAAAGGCGGTAAGCGCCTCCAGCGCCAGCGGCGCACCAAAGATATCGCCCATAAACCGGGAATACTCAGACCAGTTCATCCCGAAATGAAATTCCTGAACAATACCTGTGACCACACCCATGGCAAAATTAATAAGAAATAGTTTGCCCCAAAACTTGGTTTGCTGCTTATACATTTCATTACCGGTGCGGACATAGATAGTTTCCAGAATGGCGATAATCAGCGACAGTCCGATCGTCAGCGGCACAAACAGAAAATGATAGACTGTCGTTATCCCGAATTGCCAGCGGGATAAAAGTAATTCTTCCATACTCCTACCTCCTACTTAATTTTAGCTTCAGCAGTCGGTAGTCCACCAAGCCCAAATCCACAGTGTTCTTGCCGCGATATTTCCCGCCCAGCTTCGTTGTCGTCACCTTACATATGTCCGATATGTGCGGCTCCTCCGCCTTGCTGGACGAAAAATCTCACGCAATTCATCCTATGGCTTTAGTCTTGGTTGACTACCAATGCTGCAAAAGTCACACTTGATAAATCGGCTGCCAGCCGTTCCTGAATGCCTGCCAGCGCATGGTGCACCGGGCACTCCTGCCCGCAGCTTTTATTGCAGGCATTGCGATCAGCCAGACAGCGGTGAATACCGAGCGGCCCTTCCATAGCGGTAATAACATCATATAATGTGATATTGTCCGGCGATTTTGCCAGGGCAAACCCGCCCTCTACCCCGCGATACGATTTCACCAGCCCGGCCGCTGCCAGCATGCGTACAATCTTCTGGAGAAACCGGTAGGGTATATTCTGGCGCTCGGCAATAATTACACCGCTTTCCACCGTCCCTGACGGCAGCCCCGCAAGATATAATACTACCCGGAATGCATAATCTGTGGCCTGATTAAGCTGCACAGCATCACCTCTTTCTAGTTGTCATAATTAATCAATACTGAACTGGTATAGTATTAATTTCATTGTACTGCCATTGCCTAAATTTTGTCAATATATATTCGTAAAAAAAATACATTCCCAAGGGATAATTTTTATCCCTTGGGAATGTCATTGTATCGCCTTTTTTACAATCTAAACTTCTGCACTGCTGTCTGTAAATTTTCTGCCAGTTGGGCGAGCGCCTGGCTGGAAGCGGCAATCTCTTCCATTGAGGCAGAGGTTTCTTCTGTTGCCGCCGAGATAGTTTGTGTTTGCCCGGCGGTATCTTTACTGATTTTATCAATATCCCGTACAGCTGTTACTATTTGTTGACTGGCTGCCGACATTTGCTGGATGGAAGCTGAGATTTCCCTGATTTGCTCTGAAACAGCGCCAATAAGATCAACAATCTCCTTAAATGCTTTGCCGGCAGTATTGACGACTTCACCGCCGATTTTTGCCTCCCGCGATCCTTCATTAATAGCCACAACCGAGTTTTCCGTCTCGGTCTGGATTTCCCCAATCAGGGCGGCAATCTGTTTGGCCGCTTCCTGGGACTGTTCGGCCAGCTTGCGCACCTCTTCGGCCACTACGGCAAAGCCCCGGCCTTGCTCCCCGGCACGGGCCGCCTCAATTGCGGCGTTTAGCGCCAACAGGTTCGTCTGCCCGGCAATCCCTGAGATAGTATTGACAATTTGTCCAATTTCCGTGGAGCGTTCACCTAGCTTTGTCACTACCTGCGCCGAACCGGCCACCGTCTTTTCAATGCTGGCCATTTGGGTGATTGCGGCATCCACAGCCGTATCTCCCTGCCGGGCTGTGGTCGCCGCCCTATCCGCCATCCGGGCCACATCATTGGCATTTACCGCCACCTGCTGAATACCGGCAGACATTTGTTCCACAACCGAAGCCGCCGTAACAACGGCGCTCACTTGCCTTTCCGCCCCTGTGGCCACTTCACTGACAGCTGAGGCTACCTGCTCAGTTGCCTGGGCCGACTGTTCGGCACTGGCTGTCAGTTCCTCGGAGGAGGCCGCCACCTGCTCAGTGGTTGAAGCAATTTGCCGAAGTAATTGTTTCAGATTGGCCTTCATGGTAACAAAGGCCCGTGCTACCTGACCAATTTCATCGGCAGAATCAATAATAACATCTTCATGGGTCAGATTACCCTGGGCAATTTCACCGGAGGCAACCGTTATCCGTTTCAGCGGATTGGCAATGCTTCGGCTGAGCAAGATCCCAATGGCAACCGCGATACAGGCTACCAGAATGTTAATAATCAATATCAGCATCTGGCTTTCTTTAGCCGTTTCTGACTGAGTTTGCGCTTCCGCCCGGACAATTACTTCGATTTCTTGTACCAATTCCTCGGCCGCACCCATTGCCGCCTTATAAGGCCCACCTGCTGCCTGCATATGCAGTGCAACTTGTTCGAGGTTGTTTGCCTGTTTAGCTGCTATCGATTTTTGGGCAATTGCCTCATAGGCAGCCTTGTCGGCCTTCATCTGCTGGAGAAGTTCCTTCCCTTTTCCGGTTTGTATCATTTGTTGTAAAACAGTCAGCTTTTCTTCAGAGCTTTTGCGATATTCCTCAAAAACCGGTAAATCTGATACATCACCGGTGAAATTGAACCTTCTCATGGCTACCGCCTCATTGGCTAAATCAGCAGCAAACCCCTGGGTCATACGCATTTTTTCCAGGTTACTGTTCATGGTTTGTGCATAGGATTCCTCGATTTCGCCGATTTTGAAATAACTGAAAATACTCATGATCGCTACCAGACCAACAACAAGCAAGAAGCCTCCTGTAATTTTTTTACCAATCGTGATGTTCATTTGATTTCCCTCGCCTTTCTGGACATAATTTCGTTGCATTTGTGAATGATGCAACAATCATGCCAGTCTGAAAGGACAGCCGGGTTACGCTTGCCGCGAACACAAGCGTTATCTTGCTTTTTTCAACAAAACTTTTCCCTTTTCGTCAATTGCATGACTATGCATTTTCAACAATAATTGCATAGTCATACCGGCAATACTATGCAATTATTGTTTGGAACTTACTTCGTTATCGGCTTGCCTGCCGCGCATTTGCTCTAAACGGTAACAAAAAGCTCTCAGCGACATATCCAGATACTTAGCCGCGGCCGTCTGATTGCCGTGGTGAGCATCCAGAACTGCTTGAACAATAAGATCATTATATGCTTTTATTGACAGTCCTGCCTCCGGCAAAGGCAGGATAATGCGCCTCTCGCCAGTGGCGACAGCTGCCCTGCCGTCGGCAGGCACCAAGGTTCCTCTAACGACCTTTTCCAGGTGGCATGGCTGTAGTTCTTCCTCGTTGTACATAAAAACGGCCCACTCTATGGCATTGCGCAGTTCCCGTACATTTCCCGGCCAATTATACGTTTGCAGGAGCTGCTGCGCCTCGTTATTAATGCCGCTAAAACGTTTTTTCCTGGTTTGGGAAAACTCCCGCAAAAACATGGCCGCCAGCGGCACGATATCTTCCTGCCGCTCTCTTAATGGCGGAATAACCAGATGGCCTATTTTCAGGCGGTAATACAGGTCACTGCGAAATGACCCCTCTTGCATTTTTTTATCCAAATCAACGTTAGTAGCACAAATAATCCGTACATTTGCCTTTATTTTTTGCAAACCACCCAGCCGGTAGTATTCTTTGGTCTCAACGACCCGGAGCAGTTTAGCCTGGATTTCCGTCGGCATCTCGGCTACCTCGTCCAAAAGCAGCGTACCGCCGGCCGCAGCATCCAGCTTGCCTTTTTTTCCTTGTCCTAAGCTGCCGCTAAAAGCGCCGCCTTCATAACCGAACAACTCGCTTTCAAATAAATTGTGCGGAATGGCTGCACAATTCAATTCAACCAGCGGAGCTGCCGCCGAATCAAGCTCCGAACCATAATGGATGAGACGGGCAATCACTTCTTTGCCTGTACCTGTTTCTCCCTGCAGCAGTACAGGAATTGTTCTGTCTTCATTATACCGCAGCGCCATGGCCTTTATTGCCTGCATTTGGGGAGAAAAAAAGCCGACCTTACCCATTACCGTCTCTGCCACCAGCTTGCGCATCTGGGTTAACTCCTGTACTGTATGCATTGTCGCTGATTTAAGCCGGGCATCAAAATTCTTAGTTAGCTCCCGGTTTTCCCGCAACAAGGCCTGGTGTTCCGCTACCCGCTGAATAACTGTCGCCAGCTCTTCAGCATCCACAGGTTTCAGCAAATAATCATAGGCTCCTGCCCGCAGTGCCGCCACTGCGGTTTTCATATCCCCATAGCCGGTAAATAATACAACATCGGTGCGCCAGCTGTCAGGCTGTCCGTTAATGGCGTTTGCCAGCTCCAATCCCGACATGCCAGGCATCTGAATATCTGAGATTATCAGCGGATAATCTCCTACCCTCCATTTAGCCAGTGCCTCCCGGGCATTATCACACTCGGTCACCTTATGTCCTTGTTCCTGCAAAAACCACATTACCGCCTCCCGGCTATGCCGGTCGTCTTCGACTAGCAATATCTCCATAACCTTGCCTCCTACACTGCTTCAGTTCTGCTGCCAGGCAGAGTAATCAAAAAAGCGGCTCCCTCATTTTCCTTGGAAACAACGGTAATGGTTCCCTGGCAGGAGGTAACAATAGCCTGCACAATCGGCAATCCTAAACCAAGATTGTCCCCGCCCTGTTTACTCGAGAAAAAGGGTTCAAACAGCCTGCTTCGGTTAGCGGCAGGGATACCCGGCCCAGTGTCTGAGATTTTTAAATTTACTGTGTTTTGGTCCGCCCAGGTCTGAATAAGCAGCCGTTTGTCCCGGCATTCTGCCGAATCCATGGCCTGCATGGCGTTAGATGCCAGATTGACAATAAGCTCTTCCAGTGCCGTGGGTATCGCATAAACTAACAGCATATGTTCAGCCAATTCTGTTTGAATCTGGATTCCATGTGCTGTTAATTGGCTGCCAATAATTCTAAGCGATTGTTCCACCGCAGCATTAAGATTGCAATAAGCCGCCTGACTGGCATCCTGCCGGATAAAACTGCGCATGTGCATAATAATCCGGTTTATGCGATCAGCCTGATTTGATATTTCTTCGACATTACGCATAAGATCGCTAACCGGCCGTTCTTTGCCCTTATTGTACGCATACACCATACCGCTGGCTATCATCTTTATGGAGTTAAGCGGTTGATTAATCTCATGCGCAAGACCGGCAGCCATGGTGCCAAGCGAAGAGAGTTTCTCAGCTTGCGCTCGTAGCGCATTTGCCCTTTCCATAGCAGCGGCAGCCAGCTTTTGTTCAGTTATATCTTCCTTTATGGCAATGAAATTTACAATTTCCCCCTGATTGTTGCGAACAGGCGTAATTGTCATGACTTCTTCGTATAAACTGCCGTCCTGCCGGGAATGGGCTGACTCACCCCGCCATACCTCTGCCGCCGTCTGTAATTGTTGCCAAAACTGGCGGTAGAAGCTCTCATCCGGATAGCCTGATAAAGGCATGAGGTTCCGGCCGTAAGCCTGGTCCTCAGCATAGCCGGTCAGGACGCTAAAGGCCGAATTAACCCAGACAATATTGCCATCCCTGTCGGTAATGACAATGGCATTGGCAGCAGCCTCCAATCCGGCAATCAGCAGCCTGCGATGCTGGCGGCTGGCAGCCGCACTGACGGCTATTGCCAGTTGACCGGCAAAACGCTGCAGCCGGGCCACAATCCGTTCATTCCAATAATGGGGGATATTGCTTATAAGATACAGCGCACCGGCAGTGCTCCCCTTCAAGTTGAGAGGCAGCGCAATCTCAGACTGAATAGCGTCCTTGTCCGCACCCGACTCGGCAATGAGTGTTTCTTGCCAGGTTGATAACCGCTCTTTGTGCTGAACCACTTGCAGCTCACCGGTTCTGATAGCCAACCGGCTTAACCGGCCTTTTTCGCTGCATCTCAGCCTGCCGGATTCCACCTTTGCCAGTCTGCCGGCAACAGCACTGATTTTGCCTGTGCCATCATCAGTTTTCAGCGATACGCGGGCAAATGATATCGAGAAAACAGCCGCCAATTGCTCACAGGTATAGCTTAATATATCTTCAATGCTTGCTTCTTCCAGCACTTTAGCTGAAATTTGCGTTAACAGCCGCTCACAGGCTTCATCCTGTCGCTGCTCCGTGATATCACGGATAATAACCAGTATTTCATCTTTTTCGCTTACTGCCAAACGGGATTCATACTCTTTCTTCACATTATTTTTCGCAAGTTGATACTTCACGGTCAACGGTTCACCGGTAGTTAACATCTTTTCACCGGCGTCCAGGAATTTTTTCCATACCTCTGCCGGCAGCACATCCACTATGTTTTTGTTTAATATTTCCGCTTTCGGCATGTATAAATCTTCCGGTTTTTTTACTTCGACATCCAGAATTTTACCGGCCCGGCTTACCCGGAACAGCTTGTCCGGGACGGCCGCAAGCAAAGTAGCCATACGCTCTTCACTTTGCCGCAGCGCCTGTTCTGTATTTCGGTGTTCCTGCATTTCCAATTCCAATATTTTGTTTTTCAGCAAGAGTTCCCGGGTTTTTTGGTCAACGGCTTGTAACAGCCAGGCTTGCCGCCGTATTAAACCATTAATCAAGAGGAGCAGCAGGCTAAGCGTACTGATGCCTAAACCCCAGATAAGTCCGCGTATATAGATACTAGGGCGCGGCACCCGGCTCCAGCCTGTTTTTACCTGCCACTGTACATCGGCAACAGTAAGCGTAAATTCCCGCACAGGCGAGTTGTCCGCCAAGTGATTAGCCATGTAAAACGGATCGCTGTCCGGCACACCGACTTCAACATGATACATGCACTCATTGTGCTCAAGCGCCGGATCAACTTTTTTTACAGCCTTATGCAAAACCGTAATTGGCGCAACGGTCACCCAAACCATGCCGCGAAAGTTGTCGCCGACAAAAAGCGGCGCCCTATATTCTAAAACATCGCCGCCTGCCTGTTTTACAATAGGCAGCCTGTTTACCGTTATAATCTGTTCCCGCTCGGCCTTAAGCGTAGCAGTAAGAAAATACGGAGATCGGCTTATATCGGTCAGATCTTCACCAATCCGGCTCAGGCCCGACCCTTCCGGATACAGATAGCGTATGATATAATTTGCGTCAGAATAGGACAATTCAATGATTTCAGGATAAAAAGGTAACAACCGCCTGGCAAAGCGTTCAAACGTCTCCTTATCAGGTATTGCCTCACCGGTCAGCATGAATCTTCTTACAGCCTCTATAGCATGCGTGTGCTGGTTTACTTCAGACTGTAATGTGCGCTCCAGGCGTTCGGTGAAATTATCCAGTATCCAGGCATGGCGCCTGGTTTCCTGGTCACAATAAATCCAGTCAAGGCTATATATACAGAGCAGACCAACCGACAAAACCAGCATCAGCCAATGTTTTCCCACTATCTTGCACCAACCTCATTATCTCACGATTTATCAGGATCTTACTTCTTTATCCTAACAGAAAGTATAACTTTCTTAAGAACAGGATAAGGGCAACATCGGCTGCCGCTGTCGCCAAAGGCTCGGCACAAGCCGTGTTTTCTTTATAGCAATTTTAGTCAAACCTGTAAAGAATCCTTTCGTGAAAATATGCTCTATTTGCAACTGACAAGGGCTGCCGCGCATAAGTTTTTTTGTACCTGTGCACGGCAGCCCCCGTATTACTCAGATTTTCTTGATCTAAATTAGTGAGTCAAGACTCCTGCCTATAAACGGCGTTAGTTCTGGCGGGGTAGACTCCCCACACGAATCCCCGATGGTTCAACTGCGCTGCAACGAGTTTACTCTTATGGCTTCAACAACTTATTATGCTGCAAAAAAATCATGTCCTAACAGTTTTTTTACAAAATATAGAACTGACATTCCGGCTATATTATTCAACTGTAGCAAAAATCGTGCCAAAATGTAAATCTGCCGCAAAAGCCTGTTTAGCTGGAAATAAGATGCATTCCCAAATACAAATAATCAACAAAAGTTGCATGCCTATGCAATTTTTGTTGATTATTTTTTCACTATTGCCGACCAATTGTCAAACTGCTCCACTCCCGCAAACAACTGCTGACTTCGGAGGTGAGCATACCGGGCTCCAGCCGCCAGCCCCAATTGCCGTCCGCTGTTCCCGGAGTGTTCATCCGCGCTGCAGAGCCCAGGCCAAGTACATCCTGCAGCGGCAGTATCACTGTCTTAGCCTGGCTGAGATAAGCCAGGCGGATAAGCTGCCTGCATACACCGGCATCACTTAAGTCACTGTCCAGGCCCAGCCGGTTGAGGTGGCGAAGCACCCGGCGCTTAAGCTCCGGCTCAGTGCTGTCAAGCCGCCCAAACCAGCCCAGCAGCGTATCATTATCATGTGTGCCGGTATAAGCGATGGTGTCGGCACCGGTATTATAGGGGAAATCAGGCGCTGACAGGCCATCACCAAAACTAAACTGCAATACTTTCATGCCCGGATAGCCAAGCCGGTGTTTAAGCCTGTTAACCTCCGGAGTAATAATACCCAAATCTTCAGCCACCAGCGGCAGCCTTCCCAGATATTTTTCCAATATGGCAAAAAACCCGGCTCCCGGCCCGGCTATCCACTGCCCGTTGACCGCCGTCGGCTCGCCGGCCGGAATTTCCCAATACGCCTCAAGACCCCGGAAATGATCAATACGGATGACATCAACCAGCGTAAGCAGAACTTCCAGACGGCGGCGCCACCAATGGTAGTCATCCAGCGCCATCTGCTCCCAGTTATAAAGTGGATTGCCCCAGAGCTGCCCGGTATCGCTGAAATAGTCAGGCGGTACACCGGCTACCTTGGTCGGATTGCCGGCTGCATTAAGCGAAAACAAGTGGGGATTGGCCCACACATCGGCACTGTCATGGGCAACAAACAGCGGCAAATCACCGAACAGGCAAATGCCCCGGCTGTTGGCATACTGCTTTAATTCCTGCCATTGCTGCCAGAAAACAAATTGCAGAAAGGTTTGATACTCAATTTCTTCGGCAAGCAGTTGACGGTAGTGGCTGATGACCTCAGGCCGGCGCTGGCTGACAGCCGGCGGCCATTGGTTCCAGGGCAGGCCCTGAAAATGCCGCTTAAGTGCCATAAACAGCGTGTACTCTGGCAACCAGTCAGCCGCCGCCGCCACAAAATCGGCATAGGCGTCTGTCGGTTCCTGCCGCCGAAAGCGGTCAAAAGCCTGCCGGAAAATCTGCTCCTTCCACAGCTTGACATGGGGGAAATCGACACAGGCAGGATCTTGCCGGAAAAATTCGTTGTTATGCTGTAGTTCGGCCTCTGTCAGCCAGCCGGCATCTCTCAGCCTTTCCGGCGAGATAAGCAGCGGATTGCCGGCAAATGCCGACAGGCACTGATAGGGCGAATCACCAAAGCCTACCGGGTTGAGTGGCAGAAACTGCCATAGCTGCTGGTTGCCGGCAGCAAGAAAATCAACAAACCGGCAGGCTTCCGGACCCAGATCGCCAATACCGAAGGGGGAAGGCAGCGAGGTGGGGTGCAGCAGGATGCCATGGGTGCGTTCCGGTCCGGCGGGCGGCGTTTCGTCCCGGGCCAGCAGCAGCCGGCCTGACAGCGGCGGCAGCGTCAGTTCCAGCCGGCCTGTGTCAGGCAGCGCAATCGTATCACCGGTCAAAGCATCCACAACATAGGCCTGACCGGCAAACCAAGCCGCCGTATCAATGCTTATCGCAGCCGCCTCATGACAGCTGCGGTTAAACACAATAACCGCCGTATTATCTGCCGCCAGATCCCCGAAGATATCCTGACCGCTGCGGATACGGCGCACATAACCATACACATCGTCTGCGGCACATAAGAGCAGCCATTCACCTGTCCGCAAAACCTGATGGCTGCGGCGCAGGCCAACTAATTTTTTGTACCACGCCAGCAATTCTTTATCTTCCCGGCCCCACGGATAGGTGCGGCGGTTTAACGGGTCACTGTAACCCTCAACCCCAACCTCATCACCATAGTAAATGCAGGGAGTGCCGGGAAAAGTCATTTGCCATAAAACAACCAGCTTCAGCCGTGCCAGCCCCAGCTCCCGCTGCGCCGGCGTCAGACGGTGTTTAAAAGCGTTTAGTTTACTGTGCGCCGCTTCGGGCGGCGCTTCGGCTAGCAAGGTGAGAATACGCGGCACATCATGGCTGCCGATAATATTCATATTGGCATAAAAGTTTTCTTTCGGGTAGTTTTCATATAAATTGAATAACCGGCGGTGTACCGCCTGCGCGTCCCGCCAGCCTAACATAAAGTCAAGGACAAGTTTGCGGAAGGGATAATTCATAACCGAGTCAAGCTCGGTGCCGTCAAAATACTGACGCAAATGGCCGTAAGACACCTTGCGTGAAGCGTCTTCCCATACCTCGCCGATCAGGACGGCCTCCGGGTCCTGCTCTTTGAGCGTCTTATAAAATTTGCGCAAAAAGGATTCCGGCAGTTCATCGGCCACATCCAGCCGCCAGCCTTTTACACCGGCTTTAAGCCAATATTTAAGCACACTGTCCGGGCCATCAATGATGAAGTGTTGATAAGAAGGATCCTCTTCATTGACATTCGGCATTGTGCCGATCCCCCACCAGGATTCGAATGTATCCGGATGGTCGATAAATTTATACCACGAATAGTAGGGAGAAGCTTTAGACTGGTAAGCGCCAAGTGTGTCATAGCTGCCTTCCTGATTGAAGTACAGGCTGTCGCTGCCGGTATGGCTGAACACGCCGTCTAAAATAACGGCAATGCCATGCTCACCGGCCTTGGCACAAACTTTAGCAAACAGGTTGTTGTCGCCAAACATGGGGTCAATGGTCAGGTAGTCGGCGGTATCGTATTTGTGATTGGAAGGGGAAGCAAATACCGGGTTTAAATAAATGGCGGTTACTCCCAGTTCTGCCAGATAAGGCAGCTTGGCCATAACCCCGGCCAGATTGCCGCCGAAAAAGTCGTAGGCTAAGATTGCACCTGTCTCCATATCCCGGGTATACACCGGCGTATCCTGCCAGTCGGCATGCAGCAGGCTGCCTGGCCGCGGATTAAGAATTTTCCCTTCAGGCAACCCATTATAAAACCGGTCAACAAAGATTTGGTATACCACCGCATGTTTAAACCAGGCCGGTGTAACCGCCTCCGGCAGGTAGGTGCTGATCTGGTATGAGGGCGGCGGATAGCTGAGAAGCTGTCCCACACCGCCCAGCTCGGCTGCGTTGTTGCCATAATAGAAAGTTTGTTCTCCCCGCCTGATAATAAAGTAGTACCAAATAACACCCGGATTGCCCGGAGCGGTAAAGCTGGCTTCATACAGACGCCGTCCCTGCTCCTCCCGGACAAGCTGCATGTCAAGGAGAATTTCTCCGGCACCTTCCTGCCACAACCGTAAATCAGCGGTTTCTGCGGGCAGTTCACCCTGCCGCTTGGTATTGACAGTCAGCAAACGTAATGTTATTTCTGTATAACAAGCAGCAGCCCCAAAGGGGCTGCGAAAGTCCTTATTATGGGAATCATGAAAAATCGGGCACTGGTTCATGCCGGTCCACCTCCGGTATTAGAATTCCCTGATTACAACCGGCTTAATCTGCCAAATGCCAATAGCATATTCGGAAATTGTGCGGTCGCTGGCAAATCTGCCCGAAAAGGCAATATTATTTATGGACATCGTCTGCCAACGGCTCTGATCGCGATACAGATTGCCGACCTTTTCCTGGGCTGCCGCATAACCGGCAAAATCCTTTAAGACAAAGTACTCATCATTGGTACGCATGAGAGAATGATGAATACTGTCAAACTCATCGGCACTAACAGGGAAAAAGCCGTTAATCAGCTGGTCAACCGCTTGCTTTAGGCGCGGGTTGCTGTTATATACGTCCAGCACATTGTAGCCGCCATATTTATAATAGTTCAGGACTTCGTCGGCGGTTAACCCGAAAATAACTATATTATCGTCGCCAACTTCATCATGAATCTCAATATTGGCACCATCCAGCGTACCGATGGTAACCGCACCGTTCATCATAAACTTCATATTACCGGTGCCGGAGGCCTCGCGGCTGGCTGTTGATATCTGCTCACTGACATCGGCGGCCGGAATAATAAGTTCAGCCAGCGATACACTGTAGTTTTCCATAAAGACAACCTTAATTCTACCGCCAATATCCGGGTCGTTGTTAATGACCTGGGCCAGGGTGTTAATAAACTTGATAATGCGTTTGGCCAGATAATACCCGGCTGCCGACTTACCGGCGAAAATAAAGGTGCGCGGCTCAATATCCAGACTGGGATCCGCCTTGAGGCGGTTATATAAGTCTAAAATATGGAGCGCATTTAATGTCTGGCGTTTATACGCATGAATCCGCTTTACATGCACATCAAAAATAGACTGAGTGTCAACCGTTATATTCATTTTAGCCTTAATATACTGAGCCAGCCGTTCCTTATTGGCTTGTTTAACGGCTTTAACGCTTGCCTGGAAGGCCGCGTCGGTACCATAACGGTGCAGGTTTGCCAGTTCAGTGGGATGATCCAGCCAGCCTTGGCCGATGGTTTCGCTAATAAGATCAGCCAGTGCGGGATTGGCTTTAGCCAGCCAGCGGCGGTGGGTAACCCCATTGGTTTTATTATTAAAGCGATGGGGGTAGAATTTATGAAAATTAGCCATAACTTCTTGTTTCAGTATATTGCTGTGCACTTCAGCCACACCGTTGACACTGTGACTGCCGACAACCGCCAAATGCGCCATATGCACATAACCTTCACTGATGATGGCCATATCCCGGATTTTATCCCAATCACCGGGGTATTGCTCCCACAGGGCGGCACAGAACCGCTCATTAATTTCGCGAATAAGCGTATACATGCGCGGCAGCAGGCGTCCTACCAGCTCAACCGGCCATTTCTCCAGCGCTTCAGGCAAAATCGTGTGATTGGTGTAGGAAATGGTTTTGCAGGTGGCATTCCAGGCCTCAGCCCAGCCTAACCCCTCTTCATCCAGCAGAATGCGCATTAACTCCGGTACGGCCAGCGCCGGGTGGGTGTCATTGATATGGATGGCAATTTTTTCGTGAATTTTGGCCAGATCGGCCGGCGTTCCGCCATGGGTGCGCTTATACCGCCGGACAATGCTCTGCAAACCGGCAGAAACGAAGAAATATTGCTGTTTGAGCCTGAGCACCTTGCCTTCCGGATAATTGTCGTCAGGGTACAGGATCTGCGAGGTGGCTTCCATGGAATACTTCTGTTCCACCGCTTTTAAAAAGTCGCCTTTGCTGAAAGAGGAAAAATCAAAATGGTTGGTCTCGGCACTCCACAGCCGCAAGGTATTGACGGTATTGCGGTTAGCGCCGACAACCGGTATATCATAAGGCACAGCCAGTACCGGTTCATAATTTTCATGAATGGCAACAAGCCTTCCTGCCCGTTCCTCCATCCGGACAGTACCGCCGAATTTAACAGTTACCGCCCGGCTGGCCTTGCGCATTTCCCAGACATAGCCGTCACGCAGCCAGTTATCCGGCAATTCCATTTGATACCCATCGACAATCTTTTGTTCAAACATGCCATGCCGGTAACGGATGCCGTTGCCGTGGCCAGGCAGCTGCAGTGAAGCCATAGAATCAAGAAAACAGGCGGCAAGGCGCCCCAGGCCACCGTTTCCCAAACCGGCGTCTGCTTCCACAGCCTCCAATTCTGCCAAATCAATGCCTAATTCAGCCAAACCTTCCCGGCATAGGTCGGTCAGCCCCAGATTGAAAAGATTACTGCCAAGCAGCCGTCCCAGCAAAAATTCCATAGAAAAATAGTACACCTGCTTATCTTTACTGACACGATATTGCATATTGGATTTATACCAGCGTTTGTTGATAATCTCCCGTATCAAAGTGCTGAGGGCTGCATATTTATCGGTAAGCGTGGCATCATCCAGATGTTCTCCGAACAGGGTTTCCAGGCGTTCGATAAAAGCTGCTTTAAATTCTTCTTTAGTTCTGAACATATTATTTATCCTCCCCCGTCCGTTTGCTAGCCGGCAATCAAACTCTCATACATCCGGCAATACTCGCCGGCCGAATGACTCCAGCTGTTGTCAGAGCGCATAGCATTCTTAACCAGCTTACTCCACTCGGTCCGGTCCTGGTATAAGAGCACAGCTTCTTTAATAGTACCCAGCATTTCATGAGCATTATAATTAATAAAAGTAAAACCATTGCCTTCACCGGTTTCCGGCTGGAAGCGGATAACAGTATCCTTAAGGCCGCCGATTTCCCGGACAATAGGAATACTGCCATACCGGAGCGCGATCAGCTGCCCGATACCGCAAGGCTCAAACCGGGACGGCATAAGAAACATGTCAGAACCGGCATAAATCTTATGGGCCAAATCGTCAGAAAAAGTAATCTTGGCCGATACTTTATCCGGGCGGCAGCCTGCCGCATAGGCAAACAGGTTTTCAAAGCGCCTTTCACCGGTTCCCAGCACCACCAGCTGTACATCAAGGTCCAGCAATTCTGCCATGACATGAGCAATCAGATCCAGCCCCTTGGAATCCACCAGCCGGGAAACCATGCCAATAAGCGGAATGTGTTTGCCTACAGACAAACCCAGTTCGGCCTGGAGTTTGATTTTGTTGTCAAGACGTTTGGTGGTTCCCCGCCAGGTATAATTGGTATAGATGAAACTATCCCCGGCCGGATTATAAGTTTCATAGTCAATGCCGTTTACAATCCCGCAAATATCAGCCCGGCGTTTGGCCAAGATACCCTCCAGTTTTTCCCCGAAATAAGGATATTGCATCTCCTCGGCATACGATTTGCTGACAGTGGTTATCTGATCGCTAAACGCCAGACCTCCTTTCAAAAAGTTGACCTGCCCGTAGAACTCCAGACCATCGGCGGTAAACGCACTGGTCGGCAAACCTAACAGGTCTACCAAAATATCACTGGGGAAAATCCCCTGATACATTAGATTATGAATGGTGAATACCGTTTTGACACCGGCATATTCATTTCTGTCAATATATTGGAGTTTAAGCATAGCTGCCAGCGGCCCGGTCTGCCAGTCATGGCAGTGAATGATTTCAGGCATAAAGTCCAGTCGCGGCAACGCCTCAAGCACCGCCCGGCAAAAATAGGCAAACCGCTCGGCCTCGTCATAATAGCCATACAGGCCCTCGCGCTTAAAATAATATTCATTGTCGATGAAATACCAGGTAACCCCCTGAAAGTCAAGCTCATACAGTCCCGCATACTGCCTGCGCCAGCCGACAGATACGGTAAAGGTGGCCCGCTTAACCATCCGGGAGACAAATTCGTCCGGAATACAACTATACTTAGGCATAATTACCCGAATATCGCCGCCTTGCGCGGTAAGCGCTTTTGGCAGCGAGCCAATCACATCACCTAAACCGCCGGTTTTGGCAAACGGTGCAGCCTCAGATGCCACAAATAAAACTTTTCGCATATTAAATCACCGTTCCCTTCGTAATGACAATGGGGTGGTTTAATTCCCCCTTAAGCCGTTTGCCTGCTGTAATTTTGACATCTTTGTCACAAATGACATTCTCGATAATCGCTCCCGGTCCGACCTCCCCGTTTTGCATAATAATGCTGTTGGTAATCCGGGCGTCTTTATGAATCTTAGCACCACGGAACAAAATACTGTTTTCCACCTTGCCGGCGATTACCGAACCATTGGCGACAAGCGAACTTCTAACCTGAGCGTCCTGCTGGTATTTGGCGGGAGCCGCATCCTTAACCTTCGTGTAAATGGAGCCGTTGGAAAAAAAGAGTTCCTGCCATACGGCGGGAGTTAACAGCGCCATACTGTGACTAAAATAATCCTGCACCGAATTAATCTGGGCCAAATAACCCTGAAAAGGAAATCCATAAATTCTGAGATTCTCCAGGTTTTTAAGAAAACAATCGCGTGCCAGATTCGTCCCGCCCCGCGCCACACTGGCATCAATTAAATCAACAAACAAGCTGCGCTCCATCAGGTACATGGCCAGCGATAATTTGTTGCTGCGGGCGCTGACCGGACAAATCTCCATATCCACAATCCGGCCGTCGGACGCGGTTTCCAGCAGGGTGGCGCCGGTCATCTGCCGGACATCGGTGTCACTGTATTCTTTGTATAATATGGTTATATCGGCGTTTTTTTCCTGGTGAAAACGAAACGCGGCCTCATAATTAATATTACAAACTGCCCGGCTGCCTGAAAGCAGAACATAGCGCTGCCGGCTGCTTCTAATATAATCAAGATTATTGAAAAAATCCACCAGGTCTTTGGGAAATGCCCCCTGCACGTTGTCGGTCTGCAACGAAGGCAGGATAAACAGGCCATCCCGCTTCCGGGCCAGATCCCACTCCTTGCCTGAACGGATATGGTCCATAAGCGAACGCGAATTGCCGGCAGATAAAATGCCCACATTGGTTATGCCGGAATTGATAAAATTTGACAGCACAAAATCAATCAAGCGATACCGGCCACCAAACGGAATCGCGGCCAGCGGCCGGTTTTTGGTTATCTCCCGGAGCAGGTCATGACTCTCATGCAAATTGATCAAACCCATTACATTCTTCAATAGACTTCCTCCCTTCATAACCATGCTGCTTTGCGCCGGAAGCTTACGAACGGGCAAGCAGGGCATTGCGCTTAATCTTAGTCTCGCTGGTAATTGTCAGGTTATCGCCAATTAAGGTTATCCCGGAAAACCAGCGGGTTGCCTCCTGTTCAGTTATTTCATCTGTGCCAATCTGAGCGCCGGCTTCAATGACTGATTTGCGGCCGATAATGGCTTTATTAATAACGGCATTGGCACCAATAGTCGTGTAAGGCATAATAATAGAATCCTTTACCCTGGCACCTGCCCCCACATACACGCCGGGAAACAATACGGAATTTTCCACCTGGCCGTGTATTTGGCAGCCTTCCGTGATCATCGAACAAATAATCTGCGCCGTATCTGCCACAAAATGCGGCGGCTGCGCAGGGCTGACAGAATAAATCCGCCAGCTGGGATCATACAAATTGAGCGTCGGTTCATCACTGAGCAAATCCATGTTGGCTTCCCAAAAACTTTCGACTGTGCCAACATCCTTCCAGTAGCCGCTGAAGCGGTAAGCATACAGGCGCTCACCACCGGCCAGCATCTTGGGAATGACATTTTTACCAAAGTCATGGCTGGAGCTGGTATCGGCAGCATCGGCCGCCAGATAGGCTCTGAGTGCCGGCCAGCTAAATACGTATATTCCCATGGAAGCCAGGTTGTTTTTGGGATTCTTGGGTTTTTCCTCAAATTCCACAATACAATCCTCGGCTGCCATATTCATAATGCCAAACCGGCCGGCTTCCTCCCACGGCACCTCAATAACAGCAATGGTAACATCAGCCTGCTTGGTTTTATGATAATCAAGCATCAGCGAATAATCCATTTTATAAATGTGATCGCCTGACAGGATCAGCACATATTCCGGGTTAAACATTTCGATAAAATTAAAGTTCTGATAAATGGCATCTGCCGTGCCTTTGTACCATTCGCCGCTTTTTTCCCGGACATATGGCGGCAGTACATACACTCCGCCGTTGCGGCGGTCGAGGTCCCAGGCACTGCCAATACCAATATAGGAATGAAGGGCTAATGGCTGGTACTGGGTCAGCACGCCGACAGTATCAATGCCGGAGTTATAACAATTGCTCAGCGGGAAATCAATGATGCGATACTTGCCGCCAAACGGTACAGCCGGCTTGGCCAGCTTTTTGGTCAGCGCCCCCAGTCTGCTTCCCTGACCGCCGGCTAAAATCATGGCAACACATTCCTTGCTTCGCATAGTGCTCCACTCTCCCCTATGTAGTCCTTTTTAATCTGCAACAACACCGGTATCTTCAAGGTCTCCCCCAGTTGCTTCCGGACAACTGGCGCCAACCGGTTTTAAATATACAGCCGCCAAGGGTGGCAGCGTAATAAGAAGAGAGTTAGGCTGACCATGCCAGGTAACGGTCTCCGGAATAAGTTCTCCCGGATTTTCCTGACCTGACCCGCCATATACCGGCCTGTCGCTGTTAAATACTTCGACATAATGCCGGGCAGCCGGTACACCCAGCCGGAACTCCTGCCGGACAACCGGCGTAAAATTCAGCACAGCAATAATAAACTCACCGGCTTCTTTCCCTTGCCGTTTAAACACCAGGACACTCTGCTCGCTGTTGTGACAATCAATCCAGGAAAAGCCCTGCCAATCCTGCTCGTTTTGCCACAAAGCCGGATGTTCCAGATAAAAGTGATTCAGCGCTTTAACATAGTCCAGCAGTTTACTGTGCATTTCGTAGTCAAGCAAATGCCAGTCCAGGCTGTCCTGGTAATTCCATTCAATGAATTGACCAAACTCCCCGCCCATAAACAGCAGCTTTTTGCCGGGATGGGCCATCATATAGGCGTAAAAGGCCCGGAGATTGGCAAACTTCTGCCAGTAATCACCCGGCATTTTATCCAGCAGCGATTTCTTGCCATGTACTACCTCATCATGGGATAAAGGCAGGACAAAGTTTTCGGAAAAAGCATACATGAAAGAAAAAGTCACCAAATTATGATGATGCTGACGATGAAGCGGATCCAGCGCCATATAGCGCAGCATATCGTTCATCCAGCCCATATTCCATTTAAAATTAAACCCTAAACCACCCAAATAAGTCGGTTGAGTAACCAGCGGCCAGGCTGTCGAGTCCTCAGCAATCACCAGCGCCGCCGGATAATTGGCAAAAACAGCTTCATTAAGCTGCTGCAAAAAGCTGACGGCTTCCAAATTTTCCGTCCCGCCCTGGCAGTTAGGTTCCCAATCGCCCTGATCACGGCCATAATTGAGGTACAGCATGTTGGCCACCGCGTCAATCCGCAGGCCGTCAATATGGTAGACCTCCAGCCAAAATAGCGCATTTGAAATTAAAAAGCTCACCACTTCCGGCCGGCTAAGGTCAAAATTGGCCGTACCCCAGCCGCGATTCTCGCGCCGCCAGTCACTGTATTCGTAGAGGGTTGTACCGTCAAAGCAGGCCAGTCCATGAGCATCTTTGCAAAAATGTCCGGGAACCCAGTCCAGAATGACCCCGATTCCCTGCTGATGGCAGCAATCAACAAAATACATAAAGTCTTCAGGCTCGCCGTAACGGCTGGTAACAGCATAATAACCGGTGGCCTGATAGCCCCACGAACCGTCAAACGGATGCTCGGCAACAGGCAGCAACTCAATATGGGTATAGCCCATACTGGCGGCATACTGCGGCAGTTCCAGCGCCAGCTCCCGGTAGGACAGCTTTTGGCGGTCACTGCCCCGCTTCCATGAACCCAAATCCACTTCATAGATATTCATTGGCTGGTTATAAGGACTCTTTTTGGCTTTGGCCTCACGCCAAGCGTCATCCTGCCAGCAATAGCCTTCCAGGCTGACCAGTTTTGAGGCTGTATTCGGCCTGACTTCGGCAGCAAAAGCATATGGGTCGGCCTTATGCAGCACTTCCCCGCTACCGGTAACAATCTCGTATTTATACAAATCCCCCGCTGCAGCCCCGGAAACAAACAACGCCCACACACCGCAGTCACGTGCCTTTACCATGGCATGACCGCTGCCGTCCCAGTTGTTAAAACTGCCGATAACCCTGACTGCTCTGGCACGAGGCGCCCATACGGCAAACCAGGCGCCAGCCACCCCGCCGGCTGTGGCTAGATGCGCTCCCAGCATAGTATAACTGCGGGTATTGCGGCCCTCATGGAATAAATACTTATCATAATCGGTAAGCCACGCCATAGTCATCACTACCCACCCCCTGCTGTTGTTAGTAGTCTGTTCTAAATCTACTATATTACTTCTACCTGGGCAGAGAAAATACCTGTTATGTCATGCTAATTTTTCCATAATTTTCATTATTACTAAATCAGCCTGCCCGCTCAATTTTCGCCAAAATTTCCGCTGTTATGAACTGGCGGTTGCCCATAACCGGAATGACGCTGTTCCCGGCATGCGCTGCCATTCCCGGACTCACTACGGCATTGGCCGTAATGATAGCGCCAGCCAGCGTGGTGTCGCGTTCGATCCGGGCATACTGCATAATAATACTGTCCTTAATTTTAGCCCCCGGGCCAATATATACACCGGGAAAAACAATAGAATTCTCCACCTCTCCCAAAACAGTGACTCCCCCGGCAATTGCCGAATTGCTCACTTTAGCTCCCGGCCCGTGATACTGGGGCGGCAAACTTACCTGCGGCGAATATACAGGCCAGTCCGGATCATCCAGCACCAGTTTCGGGGCCAGCCCCAATATATCCATATTGGTCTGCCAATAACTGCTGATTGTGTCCACATCCTGCCAATATCCGGCAAACTTATAGGCATATATGCGCTTGCCGGCAGCCAACAAAGCAGGGATTATGTCTTTGCCAAAATCATGGGTGGATGTAAAACTGGCAGCATCTCTTTCCAAATACTGTTTTAACACTTTCCAGGAAAAAATATACACTCCCATGGAAACCTGATTACCCCTGGTCTGGCGGAGTTTCTCACCCAAACCTGTTATTTGTCCGTCAACACCTATATCTATGAGGCCAAACCGGCCGGTTTCCTCCCGGGGCACCTCAAGCACCCCCAGAGTCACATCAGCCTGACAGGCTTTGTGCAGGCTGAGCATGTCGGCATAATTCATCTTATAAATATGGTCGCCTGACAGCACCACCACATACTCGGGCCCAAAATGTTCGATAAATTCAACATTCTGATAGACGGCATCTGCCGTTCCTTTATACCATTCACCACCCTGCTCCCGGAAAAAAGGCGGCAGAATATGCACCCCGCCGTCTCTTCTATCAAGATCCCAGGCACTGCCATTGCCGACATAACTATGTAACAGCAGCGGCTGATACTGGGTCAGTATCCCCACAGTATCCAGGCCGGAATTCCGGCAATTGCTTAAAGTAAAATCAATAATGCGATACTGACCGCCAAACGGCACGGCAGGTTTGGCTACTTCTTGCGTTAAAGCTCCCAGACAACTGCCTTGTGCCAGTATCATGGCAATCCATTCCTTATTTTCCAAAAAATCTCCCCTCCCTGAAAGTTAGCCATCCGACAGACATGATTACCATATGCAGGGGCAGGGAAATATAGAACCAGCATTTATCCGACTAGAATTCAGACAGAATTAAAATCCCACCTGAATCAAGTCTCCATTTATATCCGGCGATTTTTTCGGACACAATAAGGGCGGAGGGATGTAAATGAATGAAATTGTATGTATGGGCTGTCATAATTATTTGCCGGACAATTTGACCGCCTGCCCGGGCTGCGGGGGTGAGCTTATTTTCACGGGTGACAACAAAAATGTAATCGACCACCTGCAGCCCAACTGTCTAATCCACCGCTACGAAGGTTCCGACCTGTTAGAGCCGGCCGTTATCCTCAAAGAGACCAAAGCCAACTGCAAGGTGGCGACCAAACTCAAAGAATATGCAAAGCCGTTGACCATATCCAAAAATAAGGTGTATTCGTTTGACCAAAAAACCCTGGGCGCTATTCAAGCCCTGCGAAACGAACGTACCGCGACCATGCACCGGTATGATCAACTCATTCATACCCACTGGCAGAACTTGAAACAATACGAGCCGTAGTACCTAATGTTAAGTACCGCAAGGTACTGGCCGGTCTGGCTGCCTCATAATATTGCAGCAGCTCGCTCACCGTCACAAATTGATAATCCTGGCTGCGCAGGTTATCAATAACTATGCCTATGGCCTGCGGCGTAGGCAGCGGATATTGTCCGTCATGCATAAGGATGATACTGCCTGGCCGGACATTGTCCATAATAGTTTTAACCACTTGTTCAACAGGTAATTGGCGCCAGTCGCCACTATCAACAGACCACAATACTGTCGTGTAACCCCGCTCACGGGCCATTGCCACAATGCGGTCATTGTACCCGCCGCCTGGCGGGCGAAAGAGTGTCGGCTTAGGTGCGCCAATACCGGTAAGGATGGCCTCAGACTGTTCAAGCTCTGCCGCCGCCGCCGTTAGCGACATCCGGTTGAGAAATTGATGGCTGTAAGCATGGGAAGCAATTTCGTGCCCGTCAGCCAGGGTCTGGGCTGTAATGCCAGGATGAACCTGGGCATTGGCTCCCAAAACAAAAAAAGTGGCCTTTACTTGTTTGTCCCGCAGAACTTTCAGCACTTCCGGCGTGGCCTGAGGATGCGGACCATCATCAATAGTAAGTGCCACTACTTTGTGGGTAGTGGACACTTTACGGATAACCTGATATTTGTCATCAACTGCCAGCATGGTTTCATATATCAGGCCGCATACTAAGCCGACAGCCAACACGGCTATACTGAAAAAACTCCGTTTGCGCAAATTACGCAATACAATCCCCCCTATGCAGTACTCCTTTTTGGATACTACGCCGACCGGGGGCCAGATATGACAATAAGATAGCTAACACTAAGGGGGTATCCCATGACCCGCATTGTCTTACGTTGTACCGCCTTACTTACGT
Organism: Sporomusa sp. GT1; assembly: GCF_014634905.1. Lineage (NCBI taxonomy): Bacteria > Bacillati > Bacillota > Negativicutes > Selenomonadales > Sporomusaceae > Sporomusa > Sporomusa sp. GT1. The sequence goes on from NZ_BMBX01000014.1 coordinate 87,272, forward strand.
TTTTCCTATGGCTGGCTGCCGGCACTGCCGGAGCTGCGCCGCCAACCCTGTCGGCTCAGGCGGCTGTTCTAATGGATGCCAAGACAGGGCAAGTGCTTTATGACCGAAACATGAATAAAAAGCTGGCTCCGGCCAGCACCACCAAAATCATGACAGCCATTATCGCCATTGAGAGCGGCCGTTTGGACGAAACAACCCGGGTAAGTATCCATGCCGCCTCCACCCCCGGTTCTTCGCTCAATCTCTATCCCGGACAAAGCATCACACTCCGTGAACTGCTTACCGGGCTATTGCTCCGGTCCGGCAACGACGCGGCGGTAGCTATTGCCGAACACCTGGCAGGCTCGGTGGATGCCTTTGTGGCAATCATGAACCAGAAAGCCGGCAGCATCGGTGCACTGCACACACATTTCCGCAATCCGCACGGTCTTAGCGCCCCTAACCATGCATCCACAGCTTTTGATTTGGCCTGGATTACCCGCTATGCGTTGAATAACCCCACATTTGCCGAAATTGTCGGCACCAAGGAAACAAATATTGAATGGCTTGACCGCAAAGGCAAAAGCCATGACCGCAATCTCCGCAATACCAACAAACTGCTCTGGATGCTGGAAGATGCTGACGGCGTAAAAACCGGTACCACCAACGCGGCCGGTCCCTGCCTGGTTTCAAGCGCTACCCGCAACAACCAAAAGCTCATTGCCGTTGTCCTGCATGATCACTCGCGCTGGTTTGATTCGATGATGCTGCTAAAGCACGGTTTTGATACCTACGACCTGTATGAATATGCCGAGCAGGGGGCGGTATTTGCCTCACTGCCGGTAGACAACGGCATAACAGGCATGGTAGATGCCCTGGTAGCCGCCCCTGCCGCCCTGGTAGTCAATGCTGCCGATTATTCCGCAGTGACGGTCGAAGTGGATTTGCCGGAAAAAATAAAAGCCCCGGTATACCAGGGCCAAAAAATCGGCGAAATCATTTTCTATGTGCAGGATAAAGCCGTAAAAACAGTTGATCTTGTTGCCGGCAACGCGGTGGAAGAACGCACCGTAAGCAAGGTCCTGCTCAGACACTGGCTGGATACCGTGCGCCGCCTGTCCAACTGGGGATTATTATAGCGGCCGCCCCTGCCGGGCGATTACAACTAAAAAGGCTTGCGGTAGAAGAACGGCAAATAGTGGCTGAACCCGATATCGCGGAAATTGAGTATCGCCTCCGTACCGCCGACAAACAGTACCCCGCCCGGTTTCAAAGCGGCGAAAAAACGGCGGTACAGACTGTCTTTGGCTGCCTCAGTAAAGTAAATAACAACATTGCGGCACAAAATCAGGTCAAAGCCGGTTTCAAACTTATCAACCAGCAAATTATGACGCCCAAACTCCACCTTTGCCCGAATATCGTCATTGATTGTGGCCTTGCCGTCTGCCTGCTTAAAATATTTAGCAAGTCTGGCAGACGGTATATTTTTGAGTTCATTGGCTGTATAGGTTCCCTGTTTAGCCTTGGCCAGCATCTCGATATCGAGATCTGTGGCCAAAATACGGTGTTTCACCTGTGGTGTCAGTTCATTAAGCATAATAGCTAACGAATAAGGCTCGGCGCCAATGGAACAGCCGGCACTCCAAATATTGAGCTTAGTACTCTGTTTCAGGAGGTCTGGAATAACTCTTTTCTCCAGTTCGTCAAATTTCTCCGGCGTCCGGAAAAATTCAGTCACATTAATGGTAAGAAAATCGACGAAATCCTTATACAGCTTTTGGTCGGTCTCCAGCTTACCAAAAAAATCGACATAACTGCCGGCTCCGTGGCGGCTCATCATATTGCCAATACGGCGCTGCATTTGCGCCGGCTTGTAATCATTAAGGTTAATACCTGACTTTGTATGAACCTTCTGCTTAAACAACTCCCAATCCTTGTCACTCATGGCAAAGAAACCCCCTGTTTTATTTTAAGCATACTTTTGATACTAATGGTTGAAAATTCGACACAATACCGGTATTTTCCTACTTACATTCCCTTTATGGATAGTAATTTTCCACCAGTCAACCCTGAAAATGAAGTAAGTCCTGGTACAGGAAACGCTATACCAGGACTTACTTCATTTTCGTTGCATCAGACTAAGACTGCTTCCGTACATTGCCGCAGCAGCAAAATCCAGCCTGCTACCTGTTGATATATATGCGGGGAACCCGCTCCCCGACCATACAGACAAGCTCGTAAGTAATTGTCCCTAACACCTCTGCCACCTTATCGGTTGTCAGTTCAGGCACCCCAAATAAAATGGAGGTATCGCCGTTCTTGACCTCAGCAATACCGGTAACATCGGCCATGCACTGATCCATGCAGATCCTGCCGACCAAGGGGGCATAACCGCCGTTGATCAAGACCTCCGTCCTGCCGGATAGTTCTCTGCGCCAACCGTCGGCATACCCGATAGGCAAGGTGGCAATTTTGCGTTCTGTCTCAGCAATGTATGTCCGTCCATAACTGATGCCGGCTCCAGCCGCCACCGTTTTTATATGGGCTACCTGGGCTTTGAGGCACATAGCCGGCTTCAGTCTGATATTTTTATTTACTTCAGGAGATGGCCATAGTCCATAAAGAATAATTCCAGGCCTGACCATATCCAGATGTGTTTGGGGCAATTCCAGGGTGGCGGCACTATTGGCCATATGCCGCAGGGGAACATGGATGCCTTTAGCTTTTATCCGCTGCAGTGCTTCTTCAAATCTGGCATATTGAAATTCGGCATAGCTCTTGTCCGCTTCATCAGCGGTAGCAAAATGCGAAAAAACTCCCTCAATTTCTACACCAGCCATGTTGGCTACCGCGGCGGCAAACTCACCTGCCTCTTCCGGCAAAATGCCAATTCGCCCCATGCCTGTATCAATTTTGATATGCAATTTCACCTGTTTGCCGGTTTGCGCTCCGGCAGCCGCCAACGCGCGAACCATATCCAGGGAATATACCGTCTGCGCTATATCATACTTTGCCACCACCAGGGCCTGCTCCGGCGGAGTATAGCCCAATACCTGAACAGGCACCACAATACCGGCTCGCCGCAGCTCAATCGCCTCACTGACAATCGCCACCGCCAGCCGGTCGGCACCGGCTGTCAGCAAAGCCTGCGAAACGGCTACTGCACCGTGACCGTAAGCGTCGGCCTTGACCACAGCGCAAAACTTGACGCCAGGCCTTAGCCCTTTTTTTATTTCTCTAACATTGTGTTTAATGGCAGATAAGTCAATCTCTGCCCAAACCGGACGTTCAAACATGAGTAAGACCCCTATCATTTACTTTATATTGCGAGACCGCCGCCAATAGAGAAAGACCAATCCCAGCAGCCATAACGGGCCAACCAGGAGAGCCATTGAAGTATCGGCATCCTGGCCCATAATGACAATCACCAGTGCCAGCATCGCCAAACAAAAGATACCGGAAAAAGGATACCACGGCATCGGGAACCCTAGCCTGACTGTTTGTGCCGGTGATAAACTCCGCCTAAACTTTATCTGGACGATAATGATAATAGCCCAAACCCATAAGCAGGCGAAGGTGCCGACACTGGTTACATAGGTGAATACTTTAGCCGGAATGAAATAATTGAGAACAACGCCCACCAGCAGGCAGGCCGACGAAAGCAGCACCCCGTACACAGGAACGTGGCTGCTGTTTAATCTTCCCAGAAAGGCCGGGGCCTCTTTCTGCATAGCCAGAGTATACAGCATCCGGCCGGTGCTGAAAACACCACTGTTACAGGAAGAAAGCGCCGCCGATAATACGACAAGGTTCATTATCGCAGCAGCGTTGCCAATCCCCAGCTTTTCAAACACCGATACAAACGGACTGCCAACACTGCCAATCTCTGTCCAGGGGTAGATAGACATAATCACATAGAGCGAGCCAACATAGAACAATACAATACGCCAAAACACCTTGTCAATAGCGGCGGGCAGCGTCTTGCTGGGGTCCTTGGCCTCACCGGCCGTGATACCGATGACTTCAATCCCCACATAAGAAAATAGTACCATAGACAGAGCCATGAGTACACCGCTGGCGCCTTGCGGAAAAAAACCGCCATGCTGCCAGAGATGCGATATCCCAATCGGGACTCCGCCATTGCCGATGCCAAAGATAATCATGCCTAAGCCGCCAATAATTAACAGCACAATGGCAACCACCTTAATTAAGGCAAACCAAAACTCAACTTCGCCATATACCTCTACGGCAATGAGATTAACGGCCGTCATAATAAGCACTGCCACTAAGGCCGGTATCCACTGCGGCAGTTCCGGCATCCAGAAATTCACATACATACCCACTGCCGTAATCTCGGCCATACCGGTAACAATCCACATAAACCAATACATCCAGCCGGTTACATAACCGGCCAGCGGCCCGATGAAGATATGAGCATAGGCACTGAACGAACCTGCTACCGGATAGGCAACCGCCACCTCTCCCAATGCCCGCAGCAGGCAAAAAACCACAATCCCGCCGAGCAGATACGAAACCAATAGCGACGGCCCGGCCGCCTGGATGGCGGTGGCTGAGCCTAAAAACAAGCCAACCCCGATGGAACCACCCAGCGCAATAAGCTGAATATGCCGCTCCTTAAGACCGCGCCTCAGTTCACGCGGCTCCTCCCGTTTATGCACCATGGACTCCCTCCGCCACTAGCAATATACTAACAGTAATCATCACCTATTAGTAATTTATAGCTATAGCGTCGGGATTAGACCTCAGATTTTCGTTACTGCCGACAAAAGGCTACTTAGCTCGCTGCTGCAAGGCGCAGCTCAACTCGTATTCGACAATAAGCCGGTCAAGATAAGCACTAAGTTCTCCTACTTCCCGGTCTGCGAAATTACCACATTTTTGTTCTACTAAATGATGCAGCCGGACACGAACCTCTTCAATCTCCCGCTGCTTTTCCGCCAGGTTTTCCACAATACTCCTCCTACTCATAAATCCCCTCTGCGGACTAACCGTACCCGGTCTTTCAGCCATTCTGTCCAAAGCACCAGGCCCTCCCCGGTTTTGCAGGAGGCCTTGATTAAAGCAGCGGCTGCATTTAAGCCGTTAATATCACTGACCGCACAGTCTATGGCAAAATCAGTGTAGGGCAGCAAATCAATCTTATTAATGATGATGGCCTCAGACTGGCGGAAAACAAGCGGATATTTCAGCGGCTTATCTTCTCCTTCAGTAACGCTGAGTACTACCACCTTAGCATGCTCCCCCACGGCAAATTCAGCCGGGCAAACCAAGTTACCGACATTCTCCACAATTAAGATATCCACTTCCGACAAATCCAATTGTTCAACGGCTTTCTTAACCATACCGGCATCCAGGTGACAACCGCCCCGGGTATTGATTTGAATAACCGGCGCTCCATACGCGGCAATTCGGTCAGCATCTTTGGAGGTATACAAGTCACCTTCGATAACGGCAATTTTATATTCATTGCGGAGCAAGCGTACTGTTTGCTCCACAAGTGAGGTTTTCCCACAGCCGGGAGAACCTAACAAATTAACGACGAAGATTCCCTGCCGGGTCAACAGGGTATTTAGCTCTGCTGCAACTTCATCATTCTTTCCCAGAATATCGCTCATAACAGTAATTTCCAAGGGCTATTCTACCTCCACACTCTCCACTTTTAATTCACGGCCTGACACGATCTCAACAGCGTAAGAATTGCAGCTTCCACATACAAACCGGTACTTGTCCACACGGCTTTCATGTCCACAGTCCCGGCAGCGTCCTGTCAGCGGAACCATGCAAATGGATAACTGAGCGCCGTCGGCCACCGTACCTGCAGCCAGCGCGCTAAACCCAAATTCCAACGCTTCAGGTACAATACCGGTAAGCTCACCGGCCAGCACCTTTACGCCTGTCACTTTGGCAGCACCATGGCTGACTGCCGTTTTTACCGCAATATCCAAAATACCTTCCGCAATTGCCATCTCATGCATGTGTTGTCTCCACCTAACTCAGCCCCTGCATATATTAACAACAGTATTCTCCATACCTTTGTAAATTCCTTCCATGCAAAATCCGACATTTTACTTTAGCCGGCACAAGCCCAGCGCCAGCAGGCGTCAATTGGTTTTTTTTTACTTAATTGACATAATATTTATAGGATAATGAGCATTGTTCGCGCAGATACTAGGACTAGAAAAATTTCAGGAGGTGCTTTATTAATGGCTAGAAGCAGAAAACCTGTTAACCCTGGTGCCGAAAATGCTCTTGATAGGATGAAAATGGAAGTGGCTAACGAACTGGGTATCACCGAACGCGTACGCAGCCAAGGATGGTCTACTATGACTTCCGCTGACTGCGGCCGGGTTGGCGGCCACATGGTTCGCCGCATGATCGAGCAATATGAATCCACTATGGGTGGACAAACAGCAACTGCCTCGACCACCGGTTCAACTACTGCTACCAGCGGCACTATGACTTCCCAATTTGATATTAACAGCAAGTAATACCTCACGAAAAGGCGGCCCAAAAGCCGCCTTTTCACTTTTTTCAGTTTGTGTTAGGTTATCCACCCGGCAGCAATGTATTCCTCTTCTATCGGGGTTCAAAATAGACGATAATCTCAGTTCCTGGCTTAACAGGTGTATTGGCAGTCACACTTTGTTTTATTGCCACGCCGGTACCGACAGGCACAAAAGTAAGCTCCAGACTGTGCAGCAGGTCAGCGGCCTCACGGATAGTTTTGCCGGCAAGCGCAGGCATCAGCACCTGCCCCGGCGGCACTACCGGCGGTGGTCCGGGATCAGGAACCGGCGCGGCATAAGGCTGAACGGCAGCCGGTTTTACCGGCGGCAGCACCTGATTGGTATCATTGGGACGTACATTCAAATAACGCATAACCTGGGTCATAATATCATTAAATACCGGCGCTGCAATTTGTCCGCCATAATAAATGCCTGCCGGATCATCAAGCACAATCAGCGCTGCCACCTGAGGGTCCTCCACCGGTCCAAACCCGGCGAAAGAGGCAATATAACGTCCTTCCAGATAGCCTTGCCCGCCTGGTTTTAATTTTTCCGCCGTACCGGTTTTTCCGGCAAAACGATACCCCTGCACCGCAGCCCGCTTAGCGCCGCCCTCGCTCACCACTTTCTCTAACATCATCGTCAGGGTACGGGCGGTTTCCGAACTGACAGCCTGTCTGACCACAACGGGGTCAAAGGACTCTGCCAGGGTGCCGTCTTCATGACGGTATTCTTTTATAATCCGGGGTTGCAGCAGTACCCCGTCATTAGCAATGGCGGCGATGGCGGCAGTAAGCTGCAGCGGGGTAACAGCAATACTCTGTCCAATAGACATGGTGGCGATATCGCTGTCACGCATCTCCTTCGGGTCAAACAAGATGCCTGCCTCTTCACCGGGTAATTCAATGCCGGTAGTGTTGCCAAAGCCAAACGCCCGCACATAGTTTGTCAATTTAGCCGCCCCAACCCGCATACCGACTTCGACAAAACCGGTATTGATCGAGTCTTTAATAATATCCATAAATGTAATTTCACCGTAACTGTCGCCGCTCCAGTTTTTGATCCGCCGCCCCGATATTTCTACATAGCCTTTATCAATAAATTTTTCATCAGGGCGCACCTTGCCTTCTTCCAGCGCCGCGGCTGCAATAACGGCTTTAAAGGTTGAACCAGGCTCATACACAACAGACACTGCCCGGTTTTTCCATTCTTCCGGGCTATATTGTCCAAATTGATTCGGATTATAGTTGGGCCGGTTGGCCATAGCCAGAATTTCTCCGGTTTTCGGGTTCATAATGATGACGGTCGCTGCTTTTGCTTCCGTCTGTTCCATAGCCTTGTCCAAAGCCCGTTCCACTATATACTGAATGGTGCTGTCAATAGTCAGATAGACCGATTGGCCCTGTTTCTTGGGAATAAATGAAAATATTGAAGAAAAGATGGGCGTCCCATAACTGTCAGTATCAATAGCCTGCTTAAGCTCCCGCCCTTTAATTCTCTTATCCAGCGCCATCTCCAGGCCTTCAAGTCCCACGTCATCGGTGCCGACAAACCCCAAAACCTGTGCCGCTAAGCCATCGTTTGGATAATAACGTTTACTTTCCTCAATAAACCCAAGACCGGTAAGCTGATGTTCCTTGATAAGCGCAATGACGGCAGCAGCCTGTTCCGGCTCAAGTGTGCGTCTAAGCCAGACAAAGCTGGCACCGGCTATGAGGCGATTCTTAATATTATCTGCCTTCATGCCAATAATGGGCGCCAGCAGCTCGGCCAGCATATCCGCGTCTTTTATCTCCCGCGGATTGGCATACAGCGACTTGCTCATACTGCTTACAGCCAATTCCCGCCCGGTACGGTCATAAATAGTACCACGCGGTGACTGGATAATTCTGTTTTCTCTCAGCTGGTCCTGCACCCTGGCACTAAGCCGCTCCCCTTCCCCCAACTGAATCCAGGCAATCCGGGCTGTCAAACCGGTAAGCGCCAGTATTGTCAGCATCAAGAACCAGGCCAGTCTTTTCTGAATAGCTCCCGGCATTACTTTCATCCTATGTCAATCCTTCCTGAAATCCCAAGTTAATAAAAAAATATGGCTAATGAACTGCTTACAACCGCCAACATTACTGAGTCACGATACATAAGCGGAGATTAAGCGCCAGCGGCGCAGCGCTGTATGACGGCGAAATATTATTATTTATTCTCCATACAGGGGGAATTACCTGCAAAAAAAACACCGCCTGAAAGCGGTGTTGGATTATCTTACATAATTAGTATTCCTGATGACTTACCGGGCTATCTTAGTCGACGGCTTTCTCTTTTTGGTTTTTCTTCTTCCAAAGACCCAAAGCCACAACCCCAATAGTGATAACTGCCGGCACCAGCCAGCCGGGAATCATACCGTGAATGATCGGACCAACCTTATCATCGGCCAGCATCATTTCACCGGCTGTCCAGGCAATAAGAGCAGCACCTGCATAAACGACAATAGGGTATTTATCCATAATTTTAATAATAATCTGACTGCCAAAAATAATCAGCGGGATGCTGAGAGCAAGACCTACTCCGAGCAGCAGGTAATCTCCTTTAGCAATCGCGGCAATGGCCAGAGTATTATCAAGGCTCATAACCAAATCCGCAATAATAATGGTCTTGATCGCGGCCCAGAAGGAAGTCCCTGCTTCCACATTCTCCTCACCGCTGTCTTCCACAAGTAATTTGGCTGCAATCCACACAAGAAGTAAACCGCCGACGAATTGGACATAAGGAATTTGTAAAAGTATAACTGCAACAAGTGTCAAAACAATCCGCAGACCTATCGCCCCGGCGCTACCCCACAGGATGGCCTGTTTTTGCTGCTTTGCAGGCAAATTTCGACTGGCCATGGCAATAACCACCGCATTGTCGCCGCTAAGCACAATGTTAACCATCATGATTCCAGCTAGCGCTACTAAAAACTCCATTTCTCTGCACTCCTTTTCCTCAGGTGATTGTTCTAAACGCCAATCCGTTTTATAATGAACCGGCATTTTCTCCTGATAGCTGATTTTAATACCAGATATCAAGGGCATTAACATTTTCATTATACTTATCCACGACAAAATATACAAGTTATCCGACACAATATTACAATAATTGCTTTTTGCCATGCTTAGGTATCATCAGGCAGCACTATTTTCGGAAAACGCACTGCTGTTAACAAGTGGCCAAACCCCAACCACCGGTAAGCCTGTCCACCTGCTAATATATGTAATAATGCGAAATCACCCGGTAATCGTAGCCGTTAAGGCAAAACTCCGGCTGCAGGCGGCATTAGTTCAGGCAGAGCAGACTCGCCACCGGAACTGACAATGCTGCCGTTCTGCTGAAACGAGTTCACTTCTGCCTGTTATTAACACTAGCTACTAATACTATCCCGCTTTTGCAGGCAGGAGTTATATCCCTACAGGCACAGGCGTGCGACTAAGTCCCTGGATAATCCCGGCTAAGCTTCAGATAGAACCCCTTCTGAAGCAAGTCTCCATTTATCCCAAAGTCTCTTTTATAATCCGCAGCGCATTACCCCAACAGATTTTTTCAACCTCATCCTGCTTAAAACCGCTTTTTGTCAGAGCATTTACCAGTTTATTCACTTCCCCGGCATGAGCAATCTCCAGCTCCGGGCTAATGCCGTCAAAGTCCGAACCTATCGCGATAACCTCAATGCCGCCCACTTTACGTATATGCTCAATATGCAACACCATGTCATCAACCCGGCTGACAGGAGCTTCACCCAAAAAGGCTTTTTCAAAATTCAAGCCCATAATCCCACCCTTATCGGCCAGGAGTTTGATCATATCATCGGTTAAGTTACGGGGATGCGCTGCCAGGGTACGGGCATTAGAATGAGAAGCAACAAAGGGTTTGGCCGATAAGGCGGCCACCTCGTAAAAACCCTTGTCAGACAAATGGGAGACATCCACAAGCATACCCAGCCGGTTCATTTCAGCGACAACGTCTTGCCCAAACGGCGTAAGCCCTTGTTCACGGCACTCCGGCAGGGAATTAGGATAACCGATTTCATTGGGATAATTCCAGGTCAGCGTAATCAGCCGCACACCCAAACGGTAAAACTTCTCAATATTGCCCAGTTCCCCCTTGAGAGCACCGCCTTCCTCGATAGTAAGAAAAGCAGAAATCTTGCCCTCAGAACGGTTTTGCAGCAACTCGGCATAATTCCCAGCCAGCGCAATATCCTGTTGGTTCTGTGCCAGCTCGTAATGAAACCGGTCTGCCATGGCAAGAGCCCGTGCCAGTGGATCACTGGTCTTTGCTTTATTTACAAATAGCGCAAAAAATTGGGCCTGCGCCCGACTTTCCCTGAGTTTTTCAATATCCACACTAAACGGATTACTATAGAGACCAAAATGGTCGCCTGCTTCCATCAGCCGCAAAATAGTATCACAGTGCAAATCAATACAATTCACCCGGCGCCCTCCTCTATTCCCGGCACACTGCCTGACGTATAGCATTAATGCGTTATTGATATGTATTCATCAACACTCAATTCCATGCTTTGCTGTGTCAAAGCCGCCTGCTATCCCCGGCCCTAATAATTGCATTCCCCGCGTGCTTGCTGTACCTGAGCCTCGGCAGCCAATTGCAGATTGAAGCTGTCGAACTCGGCACCGGTCATTATTCCGGCCTCTTCCAGCACCAGCTTAAGTTCTTCCGGGCTGAGAGAGCGCCAAGCCTGATATTGCTGACTATCAATTAAAAAATTGCCGACAAGATAGGCTAACATCTGTCCTGCCAGTACGCTGTCCGTATCACTCACCCCCAAACCGGCGGCAGTATCGGCCTCTGGGATAACCGGACAGCCTGGAACCGTCCGGCGCGGTCGCAGCAGCACAGCGGCGGCGATAGCAATGATTATGACCATGATTGTACCAATCAAATACAACATCCTTGTTCCTCCCTGCTAGGTCTACGGTGCACCTAATTCGGCACAAGTGCCTGTAAACCCTTGTGTTCTTACTGCGCTGAACATTACTCATTCTGTAATTAAGAGCAGCAGAAATAATTTTTAATATTCTGTCTCACAGTTTTTTTATCCATACAGGAAAAATCGAAAGATTATGGAAATATATATATATAGTAAATAATTAATATTCTGATTGTATACAGGAAGGGGGAAAAGAGATGTATCCGATGGGAAATGTTACAAGAAACACAATTGCTATGGTTTTAGCGGGAGGTAAAGGAGAACGTCTAAGCCCTGTTACATTAAACAGACCCAAACCCTGCGTTTCTTTTGGCGGAAAATACAAAATCATCGATTTTGTATTAAGCAACCTGTTTAACTCAGGTATTAAGAAAGCCTATATTCTGACACAATATCGAGCCCATGCATTGAATAAGCACATTAAGAATTCGTGGGCCAAATGGGCCGGCCTGGAAGAGTTTTATGACACACTATCGCCTGAGACCAGCAGTGCAGGCGAAGAGTGGTTTAAAGGTACTGCCGACGCCATCTATCAGTTTATGAGATTTATTGAATCCAGCAATGCTGAGTATGTGGCAATATTTGGCGGCGATCATATTTATAAAATGGACATCAGTCAAATGATAGCCTACCATATCGTAAACAAAGCAGATATCACCCTGGCAGCGCTTGAAGTTCCTGCTGAGGAAGCTAAACGGTTCGGGATCTTTTCCGTAGACGAGGATTTTAGAGTGACGGCGTTCACGGAAAAGCCGGATAATCCCGCCACAATTCCGGAAAGAGACACCTGCTTTGCCTCCATGGGCAATTACATTTTTTCAGTAAAAATTCTGCTTGAGATACTGAAAGAAGGCAAGAAAAAACATGCCGATCTGGATTTCGGCAAGCATGTCATTCCAATGATGCTCGAAAGAGGCGACAGGGTCTTTGCTTATAATTTCATCGACAATTTAGTTCCCGGAATGAGACAGGAGGAAAAGGGATACTGGAAAGATGTCGGGACAATTGACTCCTATTATGAGGCGAATATGGATCTCATCAATGTAGTTCCTCAGTTGAATCTCTATAATTATAAATGGCCGATACTTACGAATCAGAGTAATCTTCCTCCGGCGAAAACGGTTTTTGATGAGGAGGGCCGGTGCGGCCAAAATCTTAACTCCTATGTATGCGGCGGCTGCATAACCAGTGGCAGCACAGTGCGAAGATCCATCATCGGGCCGCGCTGCAAAATTAATAGCTATAGCCTGATAGAGGATTCCATTCTATTCGAAAATGTCGAAATCGGCAGACATGTAAAGATAAAAAAAGCAATTATCGATGAAAATATAAAGATTCCCGATGGAACGGAAATTGGTTATGATCACGAAGCAGATAGACGTAGAGGGTATGTTATCTCAGATTCAGGAATTGTTGTAGTAACAAAATAAGTTCTACTATCCGCAAGCCTGTAAATTATTTCAAATTTACAGGCTTGCGGATTTTTACGGTTACTGTGAACGTACAGCCTGGCATAATTTTGTTCTTCCATTGAAACAGCCTAGAAGCTAATCACAATTCACTTTAACAATAATCTGTGCATAGTATACAGTGAGGAGCGGCCCTCAGAAATTGAGCAAAGGAGCGTAAAAATGAGAGCTAAGGATTGGGTTAAATTTGGTGAAGTTACAATTCTGGTTAACATCCCGGGGCTTCCGTTCACAACCAATACCGGCTTCACGCTACTAACACTGACCGGAACAATACTCACAGAGTTTCCGCGCAAGCATGATTGTGCACCGCCTGTCGTCATACCGGATAAGATTGAAGTCACCGGCAAGGTTACAGAAGAAGAAGAATTTCTTATTGTGCGGGTTTCGGACGCAGTACTCCCCAATGGATTCCCTCTCCCAATAAGTGATCTTACCACCGATGTAGCCATCAATACCAATTATATCATAATGATACTGCCGGTAATTGTTGTTTGCTAACCCCCCGCTTGACCACTTATTATAGTTAGCGTTTTTTTAATAAGCAACGGTTTCCGTTGCTTATACATATATACGGCCATAAGAGCTGCCGACACAACAGGACGGTGAAGCCATTTCAGTAAAGCGACGGTAGTGCCGGCTGACGGGCGTCGGTGCCGGGTCTTGTGTTTGTCACGCAAAACTTATACCTTCTGTTAGACAGACAAAAACGGCTATTAACCAATTGGTTAATAGCCGTCACTTTCATATGGCGGAGTGGGTGGGATTTGAACCCACGCAGGCCTCACGACCTCTAACGATTTAGCAAACCGTCCTCTTCAGCCACTTGAGTACCACTCCGTATCTCGTACTTAACAGTTTGATTATAGCAAAAGCCTAATGCTAAGTCAATTATATAGATGTTCCTCACTACCGCTCGGAACTAAACGATTCGCACAAGTTTTCGCGTCGCTCACGCTCCTAAAAACCCGGCTCTCTGTTTATGGCGGAGGGGGTGGGATTCGAACCCACGGTCCCTTGCGGGATCACTGGTTTTCAAGACCAGCTCCATAAACCACTCGGACACCCCTCCGCGTCCGGCACAGTTAGTATTATAGCAAACGCCGCAAGGGATTGTCAACAAAACCGCTGCCGGTAATTTTTATCCATTGTGCGTGGGCGCATTTTTTAAAAGCAAGTAATAGAATAGTACATATAACTTCCTATTAAGTATCATTCTATAAGGAGTCTGATAAAGTTTTGCCAGGCGGCTGTAAGCGCCGGCGGCAAGCAAACATTGCCGGCAAAAATTACTGCCAACACGCCTGGCAGAAAAATCTTTATGATTCCATACAAAAAGGTTGACTATTAACGTAAACAGAATTATATTCTTTATAGAGCTATTTAAAGATAATCAATAATAATACAAAGGCAGGTGAAGATAAATGGAGGTAGACCGACCTGGAGGGGCAGTTTTGCACAAATTAATAAAAATTAGGGGAATATTCCATTTTTCTCGCCTGACTTATCTGCATATCGGTTTTATTAAGATTCCGGCTGTTTGATATTTCAGGCTTAAAATTGTATTCCCCTCTCACTATCTTGGAAGGGGGAGCAATCATGCTTAAAATATTTCGCAGCAACTGTACACACCTATATGAACTAACTCTCCAAACACTGGAAAAAGGCGCCTGGTTTAATCTTATTAACCCCACTCCCGCGGAACTGGAACAAGTAGCTGCCGCCACCGGCAGCCCGCTTGATTTTCTTAAAGCAGCCTTGGACGAAGAAGAACGTTCCCGTATTGAACTTGACGAAAACCATATGCTGGTCATCACCAATATTCCGATTATGCGTGGTCATGACAGTTATGACGCACTGCCGCTCGGAATTGTCCTGACTACCGAATATATTATTACTATCTGCCTGGAGGCCAATGAAGTATTGGCTGATTTCAACCCTGATAATCCCCGTGCCTTCAGCACCTTCAAAAAGACCCGGTTTCTCTTTCAGCTTTTGTACAAATCAGCGACCTTGTATCTAAAATACCTGAAGCAGATTAACCGCCGTACAGACGAAATAGAACGCTATCTGCGCCGTTCTATGAAAAACGAAGAAATCTTTCAGCTGTTAGAACTGCAAAAAGGTTTAACCTACTTCGCCGCCTCACTCCGTTCCAACGGCATTGTCCTGGAACGGCTGCTCCGGCTCCGCTCTACCAGTCAGCATCTTATTAAAATTTATGAAGAAGACGAAGACCTGCTGGAAGATGTTATCATTGAAAATAAGCAGGCCATTGAAATGGTTGAAATGTATAGCCGTATCTTAAGCGGCATGATGGATACCTTCACTTCAATTATCTCCAATAACCTTAACCGCGTTATGAAATTCCTGGCTTCGATGACCATTATTCTGGCCATTCCGACGATGGTTGCCAGCTTTATGGGAATGAACGTCGATGTTCCGTTGGGTGAAATACCTGGTAGCTTTGTAACCACACTGGTATTTGCTTTTGGCGTTACCGCATTCAGCGCCTTTGGCCTATGGCGCAAAGGCATGTTCTAAAAATAATAACATACTACACAAAAACCCGGGAATACTTTCCGGGTTTTTGCTTGTTTAGCGCCGCACTACCTCTTCGAAGCAGGAAACCAGTGCCATTGAGCGAAATAGTATACAAAAATGGAAACACCGCCCAATGCATGCAATTATTCGCAATATGAATTTCTCAAGGAGGATACACATGTTCAAGAAATCATTGTTCTATTTTACCATCTGCACACTGCTGCTCACCGCATTGCCGCTGACGGCAGGCGCGACTACTGCCAGCACTCAAAACGTATTGCCAGCCTCTGTTGACCAGGTAGGTGCCTATGGCTCTATCAATTGGGAGCAAGGTGTGGTCGAGGCGATTGGTGCCGGAATACCGTCCCGTATGGCTAAATCTCCGGCACAAGCCCGTCTTATGGCCAGACGGGCGGCTATTGTTAATGCGCAGCGCAATCTCCTGGAAACCATCGAAGGTATCAAAGTTACTGCCGAAACCACTGTGCAGAACCTCGAAACTACCAGCGACACAGTTAGGACACGAATAACCGGTATTGTCAAAGGCGCTAAAATCGCCGATGAACAACTGCTGGCCGATGGCTCCTACCAAATAACCCTGCGTATTGATCTGTTTGGCCGAGGCGGCTTGACGGAAATTATTACCGATGCCATCAAACCGGCTGCCCCTGCGTCGCTGCCTATGCCCTCAGCGGCCTACACACCGGTAGTACTCCCGGTATATACCGGCCTGGTAGTTAACGTAACCGGCCTGCCAGTAACCCGGGCTCTGTCACCGGTCATTTACGATGACACCGGCCGCATCATTTACAGCTATGACAATCTCATTCCCGAGTATGCCGTGTCCCATGGTATGCTGGACTATTTGTGCACTCCGGAAGACCGCCGGTCGCTTGAGCTTGGACAGTCCCGCGCCGGCACCACGCCGCTTGTCGTTAAAGCCGCAGGCCTTCGCGACAATAATATCAATATCATCATCAGCCAAGCCGCTGCCGACAAAATCCTGGCTGCAAACGCCCAGGACAACTTCCTGCCAAAAGCCATGGTCTGTGTAAAGCAGTAAGGCCTGGGCTGATGCAGTGACCAAGTAAAATTAAATCAAAGTATCGCGTTTTTAATTAATGCGCCGCAGAAAAGACAAAGCAAAAATCAGGCTGCCAATTATGCAGCCTGATTCTTATTTTACTGCACCAAGGACACGGAACATGTCCCTGTAAGATATATAGTACAGAAGTATTATCCATTTAGGAGCAAAAACTCCGAACAATCAGTTTTGTGTAACTAGTGACTATTTAACCCGACTTAACATATTATGTAATATACTTATTATTTTTGGGAGGAATTACAATGGACATCTTCTGTCAGGACGTAAAACCATTTGCTCCCCTCAATATATGTGAAGTTAGGTTTTGGCTCCGCATAATGAAGGAACATTCTCTGTTCATTAAACTTGGCCTGCCCTGCGACCAAACAGATTTAATCGGCGAAGCACAGGAATTCTATGATATCTTTGAAAAACTTGAAAATATGGCAGAACGAATTAATTGTGACAGTAACTTTGAACGGTTTATTAATCGGGTTATAGTTGCCGTAAAAAACATCTTTTGTTTCAAAAGACATCTGCTGCATCTGCTGATAGAATGCAAAATCCGCGGCGGTGGCAACTATCCCTTACTCATTGACCATGTATCACGCGAAGCTATGTATTTTCTAAAGATACTGGAGAAAATCCACTGTGATGAAATGAAATATCCTGTCGATGCTATCGTCAGCGAAAACGTCTTCTGGTTAAGGATTATGGCTGACCATCTCAAATTCATCCGCGGCTTGCTTGATCCATCGGAACGTGAGGTTTGGGGTACATCAAACATGCTTAGTGACAAATTTGACCAGCTCCAGTTGCACGCCCGGGATTTTGACAGCATGTTGTGGCATTTTTGTCCCAACAATGATTTTGTGCGTTTTGAAAAAGCAGTAACCGATTCCACTACAGAATTGAGAAACTTCAAAGCAACCGCTGAGGAATTAATCCAGCAATGTGCGGTTTTATCACTAATCCCACCCTTGCTGGCAGACCATGTCCGCCGTGAAGCTGAGCACTTCCTTGAAATTCTTGCAATGATTCAAAGTGATATAACTGATTGCCGGCCTCCTGAAATAGTTGGCTGTGATTACGAGTATCGCAAAAAGTAACAGGAGTGGGACAAGGGGACAGCAGACTGTGTGAAATATCCTCTCACGCCCTCTAATAAAGTAGCTTAAAATACAAAATGCTAGGCAAATCGTTAACTT